>CAMNSU010000066.1 GCA_946555455.1 uncultured Clostridia bacterium
TGCGCTGCAGTTTCCGCAGGAGCAGGACGCGCCGCGCTGGAAGGAAACGGCGATTCACCAACTGGAACGGTGCAGCGCCGCGCAGCTTACGGAGGGCGGCGGACAGATTGAAGGCTGTCCCATGTATCACAACGGCTGCATGTTTTGGTTTGGACACAGTTTGCTGTTGGCAGCGCGTTATGGATTTTCGTTCAGCAAGGAATATGTGGAGCGGTACCGCCGTGCGCTGGACTATTCCGTTTTTGCGCTGCGTCCCAACGGCGAAATCATTTCTTGGGGAGATTCTAAGGCGCAGAACAATGCGCCGCTTGCCGGCGCCTATGGATATGGCGTGTTCCGTGATATGCGCTGGTTCCACGCTGTGGCGCGCTACAGCAAAAAAGAGGACGTTCTACGGGAAATTTCCGACCATCTGTGGCGGCTGCCTGATTTGGAAACGCTGTTGGAGCAGTTGGAACAACCCGCCGTACCGGTCGATTTGCCCTGTTTGAACTGGCAAAAAACGCTCAAACAGGTGTTTCTGCGCAGCGGCTGGGACAAAGACGACGTCAGCGTGATGTTCGCCTGCCGGACGCCCATTCAGAATTTGCACGCGCACATTGACCCCATGGGATTCGATTTGTCCGCGCTGGGCAAACCCTTGTTGGTAGACCCTGGTATCGTGACCTATCAGGATAATGAGTTGCGCTACCAGCTGAAAAGTCCTGCATATCATAATACGCTGACCGTGAACCGCCGCGACCATTTTGCATATCAAGGTTCCTTTGCCTATGGCGCGCAGAAGTATGGAGAGATTTATGACGCGGCGGAGAACGACCGTCTGCGTTATGCCGCCGCTGTTCATATTGAATATGCACCGGTGGTACACCGTCGTGCGTTGGCATTGGTGGACGGCGCGTTTGTGGTGGTATTAGACCGACTGGAGGGACTGAAGCCGGAGGACAGCGTGCAGATTTACTATCACTTTAATTCCGTGCAGGTGCAAGCGGTAGACGGTGGCTGGAGGAGCGCGGACGAAGGTGCGAACATTGCCGTCTATCCCACGTCCGGCTTGAGGGGAACTTTGCTGGAGGGCATTGTGGGCGAGCGTGTGGACGTTTGGCACGCCTCCACGCGTCTGGAACTGGAGGACGCCGCCGGCGAAGAAACGCGCGCATTTGCGGCGGTACTTTGTCCGTTCCGCGGAAAATGCCCTGTCGTGGAAGGACTCTTCTTTGACGGAAAAGATTGTACGTTTTCATTGGACGATAAGGCGTACCATCTCCGCTGGGATAGCCATGGCGTACATATCATAGAAGAATAAGCAAAAGAGAGTCGATTCTCAGAATCGACTCTCTTTTGCTTATTGCCCTCCGCCGCCTACGGAAGCGTCGCTATCCTTGTCGCTGCCGCGACGCGGATTGCGATTTACTGATAAACACTCCCGTGTTTATCATGTACTTTTGGAGCAAAAAAGTACCAAAAACGCTGGGGCGTTCCGCTTCGCCCCAGACCCCCAATTTTCGCTACGGGTATATCCCTCGTGAAAAATGTCCTCCGGATTTGGGCTATGCCCAAATCCTCCCCCTCTTACTTTTTCTGAGGGAAATACCCTCCGCTCTTCGCCCCCTTTGGCTCCTGCAGGGGGCTGGATTCGTTGCATATATTGCAGCGTCCTACAGTTAGTAACCGGAACCGAACTACATTCTATCCTATAATCCATTTTAGAATTCGATGGTTTTGCCTGTTTTTGCAGATTCATAAATGGCTTCCAAAATCTGCGTCACCACATATGCCTGTTCCGGCAGGACGACAGGAGCTTTGTCATGAATCACTGCGTCAATCCAGCTCCGCGCTTCCAAATCCGCCGGTGTAGCGTCCGCGCCGTCATAGAAATCCACGCCGCCCGCGTCCAGCGAAACCTGTTCGGTATATTGATGGTTATGTTTCACGCCGTTAATACGCAGTCCCTGTTTCATGTCCGCACCCGCTTTGGTGCCGCACAGCGACGTTTTGGCTTCGTCTACATCTAACGAGTTCAGCGCCCAACTGGATTCCAGCATAATGGTTGCGCCGTCCTCCATTTGAATCATGGCAAACGCCGAATCCTCCACCGTGAATTCCTTCGGGTCCCAGTCGCCCCAAGCATTGGCTGTCTGCGTCTGGTCGGACAGCTTGTGATATACGCTGCCCATCACGCGTTTCGGTTTGTAGTTGTCCATGCACCACAAGGTCAAATCCAGCGCGTGCGTTCCAATATCAATCAACGGTCCGCCGCCCTGTTCTTCCTCGTTCAAAAACACGCCCCATGTCGGTACCGCGCGGCGGCGGATTGCATGTGCTTTTGCATAGTATACCTCGCCCAGCGCGCCTTCTTCGCAAGTCGCTTTGAGATAGCGTGAATCGGGACGGAACCGGTTTTGGTACCCAATTGTCAGTTTTTTGCCGGTTTCTTTTGCGGCGTCCAGCATTTTTTTCGCGTCCGCCGCGGTTTTCGCCATCGGTTTTTCGCACATCACATGTTTGCCGCTGTGCAGCGCGTCCACCGTGATGAAACTGTGGGAACGGTTGGGCGTGCAGACGTGTATCACGTCAATGCTGCCGTCTTTCAGTAGCTCCTTGTAGTCGGTGTATACCTTTGCGTCCGCTGTGCCATAGTCCTTGGCAGCTTTCTCGGCGCGCTCTCCCACGATGTCGCAAAACGCTACCATTTGCACATTGTCCAGTTTATGCAGCGCCGGCATATGTTTGCCGTTGGCGATTCCGCCGCAGCCAATAATTCCTACTTTTACTGTTTCCATGTAAATAGCCTCCTTGATTTTAAATTTCCGGAATTTGAATTTCAATTTCTCTGCCTTGCTCCGCGGATTTTACAATACCGTCCAAAATTGCCTGATTGTAAATAATCTGACTCGTCGGAACAGGCGCGGCTCCGTTTTCTTTCACTGCGTCCAAGAACGAACGAATCTTATCATAGAACAAGCCTTCTTTGCTCGGCGGAAGAATCGGGATTTCGGTTTCCACCTGTTCGCCCGCAACCTCGTGATATATTTTCATCGGCCCGCCGACACTGCCGTTCCAACACTCGGTGGACGGAATGCGCAGCCCGCCTTTGGTGCCCAAAATAATCGTATCGCCCGGCGTATCCATGTTCATTGCCCACGCAATGCGGAAGTCTAATATAATGTCGCCCTCCAGACGGATAAATGCCGCCGCGAAATCATCTACGCCGAATTTTGCCGCATATTCCGGATGCGTCGGATAATAGTCCGGACGCGTACCGAAGAATGCCGATTTATAACCGCTGACCGTCAGCGGTTTGGGATAGCCGACGGCATTGAGTACCATGTCCAAGGAATAGCAGCCGATATCGCCCAGCGCGCCGATACCGCCCGTTTCCTTTTCGATAAAGGTCGTGCCGAACGGCGTTGGAATACCTCTGCGGCGTCCGCCGCCCGTTTGGATATAATATACCTTGCCCAGTTCGCCCGATTCCACAATCTTTTTCATCATCTGCATGTTGGGGTCAAGCCGCGGCTGGAAACCGATAGAGATGATTTTTCCGCTTTTTTTCTCCGCGCGGCAAATTTCCGCCGCTTCCTCGGTGGTCACGCACATGGGTTTTTCCAGCAGCACATTCACGCCTTTGCCAAGTGCGTAAACAGCACATTCTGCGTGGGTCATGTTATAGGTACAAATGCTGACCGCGTCCAAGTCCTCTGCATCCAGCATGGATTTGTGGTCGGGGTAACAGCGTGCGCCTTCTATTTCCCATTTTTTGAAGAACGCTTCCGCCTTGCCGTTAATTAAATCCGCACCTGCCACAATTTCCACATCAGGCATTTTCTTATATTCGGTGATGTGCGCATCCGCAATCCAGCCTGTGCCGATAATACCGACCTTCAGCTTCTTGGTGGTGTCAATCGTTTTCACTTCTTGATTTTCTTTGAATTGATCCAAAATACTCGTTGCCATGGTTTTCTCCTCCTAAATTTTGGTGGGGTGAATAAACGCCGTGTCTGCGCCCTGCTTTTGATGGTGATTGATATATAGTTTCCTGCTTACATAAAATTCTTATGCAAATATTCACTGCTTTTTTGCAGACTGTCAAACGGGTCGCCGTCGCAGGTATCCTGTTCCACAACATAATAGGAAACGCCGGCTGCCTGTGCCGCCTGCAAAATGCCGTCCCAATAGAGATTACCGCTGCCGACTTCCGCAAACGCATGTGTCCCGTCCGCTAAAATTTTCATGTCCTTCAAATGCAGAATATCGATGCGGCCCGTGAGCATTTCTATCCAGTGCCGCACGTCTCCGCCGCCGTTTTGCACCCAATAGGTATCGAGAACAAACGAAGTGGTTTCGGGATGCAATTCCTCCACCAGAATTTCCATGCCGGTTTTTCCGTTTTCCAGCAGAACAAACTCGTGGCTGTGATTATGATAGGTGAATTTTCCGCCCTTTGCGGCAATTTTTTCGCCCACCGCATTTGCCTTCTGCGCAAATTCTTCATACATTTTGCTGTTTTGCGTTTTTCCGAACCCAAAGCCGCCGGTACCCATAAGTTTCGTGTGCAGATGTTCATGATTCCCGTATGCCTGCGCAAAATCATTGCACATCATGTCAAAATCATCATGCGTCCCCACGATTTCCAGTCCCGCGTCGGCAGCAAGCGCGCCAAACACATCATAGGGCACGGCACAGCCCGCTGTCTGCACCTGGTCATACCCTAACTGTTTTAGTTTTTGAAATGTTTCCTTGATTTGCGCCTCCGTCTGCATATATTCTCTGACCGTATACAGTTGAACGCCTATTTTTTCCAGTTTTTTCATTGCCAAACCCTCTCCCTTCCTAAATACAAAAAACCACACTGTAATGCGTGATACGCCGGTTCAAATCTCCGAAATGATACAAATGTAAACGTTTACATTTTACATCAAAAAAAAGAACGCTTCTAAAATTCGTTCCCATTATACACCCATTATGCGGAAAAAGCAACCCTTTTTGAAAAGTTTTTTGAAAAAATTTTTGTTGTGGCAGGCGGCGCAGGTTTTTTCATTCCGCTTTTATTGACTTCCCGCCTGCTTTTTGATATAATCTGGTTATTGGGGGATGTGAAAAATTTTATGAAAAGGGGGACATTACATGGACCTCGGCCGACAATTTTTTAATAAACATACAGGATTGCTCTCGAAATGGCTGTTGCCCTATGTTGTTTTGCTGATTGTTCCGTTGATTATCAACATCTATACCTATTCTATGATGGACAAGGTGGTGCACGACCAAACGGTTTCCACCAACTCCCTCGCGCTTTCGCAGGTGAAACAAAATGTGGACAAGGTGCTGTCCGACGTTCATCAGGCATATATTCAATTGTTTTTTCTGGATATTCTGAAAGTGGATCATAGGGACAGTGACGAAGCAACCATTCAATATGACATTCATAAAACCGTGGAAAGCCTGAAAACCATTGGCACGTCCTATCCGTCCATTTCCAACATCATTCTCTATAATCAAGCGGCGGATTTTGTCATCACTGCCAGCAACGCCACCGGCAGCCGTAACTACTATGAAGTGCTCAATCCCTTTGGTAACGCCACCTATGAAGAGTTTCTGCAAACCTTACAGGGAAAATATGCCGGTAATCTGGTGACAGCGCAGGTCAACACGCAGGGCAGTACACCGGCATTGATTTACCAAAAAACCATTTTCGATATGTATGATTCCAACTATGGTTATAACGTGTTTTTCATTTTGGAAGACCGTGTTTTGTACAATCAACTGCAACAGACAGATTTGCTGCAAAACGGACTGTTTGCCATTGTGGACGGACAGGATTCCCACGTGATTACCACGCAGGGTGACGACAAACTGCGCGGCGAATTGATGGCAAGTTTGCAAAACGGAAAACCACATTCCGGTACTGTTGTGTCCGACATCAAATCGGAGGTCTTTGATTTGCAATATTATATGCTCATGCCGGAAAACCGGTTCTGGGCGGAAAAACGCAGCATTGGACGCATGTTTTTGCTGTCTATTTTGCTGTGTCTCATGCTTGGCGCGCTGGTGATTTTTTCCTCCATGCGGCACAACTATAACCCCTTGAAAAACCTTTCTGATATCATTCGCCGCAAAAGCGGTTTGCTGCAGGCGGACGACGATTTAACGTCAATTTATCAGAGTGCAAGCAACATGATTGAACAATATTCCCGCGTCCTGTCCACACAGACCGCCAGTCTGCGCACGGCGTTTTTGCAGCGGTTTGTCCGCGGACGCGAGGAAGGCGACACGCTGGAGGAACATTTTAAGACCTATCACATGGATTTTTTAAGCGACGATTTCTATGTTGCTTTGATTTATATTGAAGATTATTCCACCTTTTTTGAAGGCGCGGAAAACCTTTCCCGCGACGAAAAATTCGGATTCGCGCATTTGACGGTTACCAACATTTTTGAAGAACTTTGCGCGGATTTCTGCCAGCCCTATTATGTGGATTTGGACTATACGGTGGGCTACATCATTAACTTAAAACCGGACGCCAAAAACCGGTTGCGGGAAACATTGGCGCAAATGCAGGAATTTGTCAAAGAGCATTTCGGCATTATCACGTCCATTGGTATCAGCGGACTGCAAAAGGGCACGGCAAACGTACCGATGGCATATAATCAGGCGTTGGAAGCGCTGGACTACCGGACGGTGGTGGGCGTGGAAACCATCACGGAATATGCACAGATTTTGCACGGCGGCAAAGCGTTTTTCTATCCGCTTGATTTGGAGCAGCAACTCATTGGCTGCATCAAAGCGGGCAAGCTGGAGGAAGCGCAGCAGACGCTGGACGTTATCTATGCCACCAATTTGTCCGACCAGTCTTTGTCCACGGGCGCGGCGCGCTGCCTGATGTTCAATCTCATCAGTACCATGATGAAAGCGCTTTCCGCCAGCGGCGAGACGACCCACACCGAGGTGAACAGCGAACAATATATCGGGCGGCTGTTCGACTGCAAAACCATTCAGGAGGTACGCGGCGTTGTGCTGGAAATGATGCGTGATATTTGCAGCGTGAACGCGCAGCAAGTGCAGCAAAAAGATGAGTTGATTCCGAAAATCATTGCCTATATCCGTGAACATTATCAAGACCCGGCGCTCAGCGTTTCGGAACTTGCGGCGCAGTTCGGGTTCCACCCGACCTATTTGTCCAATGCCTTCAAGACAAAGACCGGACACGGGCTTTATGATTTTATTAAGGAGGTGCGCATTGACGCGGCAAAAACGCTGCTGAAAGAAAGCAGCGAAACGGTGAACGCCATTGCGCAGCAATGCGGTTTTACCAACAGCAAAACCTTCACACGCACGTTTAAATCTGTCACGGGACTGACGCCCGGTAAGTTCAGAGATGTATAAAATTGATTTTGAAGAGAGGGGGAGACTTTGTGCAAAGCACAAAGTCTCCCCCTCTTACTTTTTCCTCCGCTTTTTGCCCCCAATTGTCGCTACGGGTACAATCTCGCTTGAAAATGTCCCCCGGATTTTGACTGCGTCAAAATCCTCCTCCTCTTACTTTTCTTGCGAGAATGTACCCTCCGCTCTTTGCCCCCGTTTTCTCCTCCTTTTTCTATTCATGCATTTTGTTCGTTCTACCAAGAAGATAATCCACACTCACATCATGAAAGTCTGCAAGTTTTAATAAAACTGCGGTTGGAATATCAAGTTTACCACGTTCGTAATCGCTATAGACACTTTGACTACAACTGAGAATCTGAGCCATTTGTTGTTGCGTTAAGTCCTTATCTTCGCGTAAATCTCTGATATTTTGATACATATTCATTCACCTCAATGGTATTATAACATATCGGAAAATTCGATATTGGCTTTTATCGGATTTTCCGATAAAATATAAATGTAATCCACTTTAAGTTTATATTTATATCTACTTTTGTGGGTACAAAATGAGTGTAAAAGAAAGGATGTGTAAGTGATGGACAACATCAAGGAAGTGAGAAGGCGAATGAATGTGCAGCAAATACGGGAGTTTTTGCTGGACGGAACGGACGGAGACACAAAAAATCAGCCGACCGTGGAGCGGCTGGCTGATATGCAGCGGGAACTGGGGAAATATCTCAAAAGCAATGTGCAGGGGGAAAAGACGAGATATCATATAGAAAGTCTGATATATAAATTATTGGACGAATGTGAAAACGTCTTTTTTGAACAGGGAATGCAAGCGGGCGCCCGCATACTGCTGGGAATGCTCGGTCTTGAAAAATTTTCGGAATAAAAGAATGCCGAAATGAAAAAACAGAACCGGAGCAACAAAAGCAGCCGCAACTGGAATTTTCTAATATGTAAAAACCGCGGACACGTGCCGCGGTTTTTACACCTCGCGCCGCGCGAGCGAAGGCGGCAAGGGGGCAAAGAGCGGAGAAGAAATAGGAGGGTAGATTCCTAACGGAATCTGCCCGCTGGGGAATCGGAAGCCTCGCTGCCGCTGCGTTTCCCATTCCCCATGTGTCTCAGAAAAAGTAAGAGGAGGAGAATTTTGACTATGTCAAAATTCGGGGGACATTTTCAAGGGGGATATAGCTGGAGCGACAATTGGGGGCACATTTTCACGAGAAACCGGAGAGGGTTAAGAAGAAAACGGCACAAAAAAGGAGAGACGCAAAAACGGATATGCGTCTCTCCTTTTTTTATGTTGACCCGTCCGGCGGCGGCTAAAAGCCGAGTCCCCCTTTTGAGCGTTTGCGTATTTAAAATTCCAATTCCTGCGTCTCGCCGCCTACTGCCGCGCGTTTTGCTTCTTTTTTCTTAGCCCGGCGTTCGGTTCTGTCCTCCACATAGCTATAGAACGTTGGAATGAACACCAGCGTCAGCAGCGTGGAAACGCTCAGGCCCCCCATCAAAACCCATGCGAGCGGTTTCATCATTTCCGACCCTTGGCTAAACGACAGAATAGAAGGCAGATAGCCCAGCACAGAAGTCAGCGTCGTCATCAAAATGGGGCGCAGGCGGTTTTTGCCTGCTTCCACAATCAAATCCGTGCGGCTGCCCTCCCAGTCGTCCTTGTTCTGGTTGATATAGTCCAGCAGCACAATGGCGTTGTTTACCACAATACCCACCAGCATAATCACGCCGATAAGCCCCGTGACGTTCAGCGTGTTGCGGCTGAGAAACAGCGTCAGGAACACGCCGATAAACGACAGCGGAATGGAAAACATGATGATAAACGGCTGGAGCAAAGATTCAAACTGCGCTGCCATCACCATGTAGACCAGCAGAATGGACAGCAGCAGCGCCAAAAACAGCCCGCTGAACGCTTCCGTCATCTGCTCATAGTCGCCGCCGGTTGTCACGGTATATCCGTCCGGCAGTTTCAATGTATTGATGGATTTTTGAATGTCCTGCATGGCGTCCGACAAACTGCGTCCGTAGAGCGACGCGGATACCGAGACAATTTTTTTCTGGTTTTCGCGCGTCAGGCTGAGCGGTCCACCCGTCTGTTCAATGTCCGCAATTTCGCTGATGGTGATAACGCCGCCTTTTGGCGTGGTGAGTTTGATGTTTTTCAAATCGTCCAGCGTCTGCGTCGCTTCGTCAGGGAACTTGACACGGATATCATATTCCGTACCGTCCTCGGTATATTGTCCCGCGACTTGACCGTCCAATGCGGCGCGGATAGCGGAAGCCGCCGCAGCGTTTGTCATGCCGTATTGCGCGGCGTTTTGACGGTTCAAATACAGCCGCACCTCCGGTTTGGTGTCCGACACGCTGCTTTTCGCGTCGCGGATACCGTCGATACTTTGCATTTCCAGCAAAATCTGGTCGGCAATACCGGCGGCTACATCATAGTCCTCACCCTTGATTTTGATATTAACAGGACTGCCGCTGCTGCCCATCATCATGGAACCGCTGCCCGTCATGGTGATGTTCGCGCCTGCCACCTGATTAGACACTTCATTTCGCAGTTCCTCCATTGGTTTTTTGGTTTTCATGCCCTTTTTCAGCGTCACATTAATGCTGCCGTTGTCGCCGGAAACCGTGGAGAACACGTCCTCCACGCCGCTGTGCGCCTGCGCGATTTCCTCCACCCGTTTCACCGTGCGGTCTGTTTCCGCAAGCGCGGTGCCTTTGGGCATTTCCACGTCAATGGTGAACTGTCCCGAATCCACGGTCGGCATGAATTCCGCGCCAATCATGGGTACCAGACAAACGCTGCCGATAAACAGCAAAACAGTAATCAGCGCCAAACGCTTGCGGTGACTCAGCGCCCAGCGGAGCAGCCACTCATAACCGCCATAGACTTTTTCCAGACCGCGGTTGAACGGCGTGAACATCTTTTGTATCCGCGGAGAAGAAGCCGTTTCGCCGCGCAGCAGTTTGGACGCCAGCATGGGCACCAGCATGAGCGTAATCAGCAAAGAACATAGCTGCGAAAACGCCACGGTTAAAGACATTTCGCGGAAGATGATGCTCGTCATACCCTCCGTGAACGCCACCGGCAGGAACACCACCACCGTGGTGAGCGTGGAAGCAATGACCGCGCCCGTGACGCGTTTTGCGCCGTAAATCGCGGCTTCTTTTGCGCTTTTGCCTTTGGAACGCCATTTGAAAATATTTTCCAGCACCACAATGGAGTTGTCAACCAGCATACCCACGCCGAGCGCCAACCCGCCGAGCGACACAATGTTGAGGGTGATACCCATGAAATACATTGCCGCAAACGTCGCAATGATGGACGTCGGAATGGACGCCGCCAACACGAGCGTGGTTTTGATGTTCTGCAAAAAGATGAACATGATGAGAATTGCCAGCAGTCCGCCGAAAATGGCGTTTTGCGCAACGGTTTTAATGGTGTTTTCCACGATTTCGCCTTGGTCTAAAATCATTTTGATGTTGACCTGTGGATTTTCCGCACGCAGTTTTTCCAGCGCCGCGTTGACCTTCTGCATGACCTGCACCGTGTTTGCGCCGGACTGTTTTTGAATGCTGACGGAAATACATTCCGCGCCCTGCAACCGGCTGGCGCTGGTCTTTTCTTTATAAGTATCCTGCACGTCTGCCAAATCGCGCATGTAAATCGTTTGCCCATTTGGCAGAATCATGGGCAGCGTTTCAATGTCCTCCATGCCGGTGAACTCACCGATGGTACGCACGCTCATGGTCTTGCCGCCGGAATCCACGTCGCCGCCCGGCAGGTTTTTGTTGTCGCCGCCGATTGCCTGCGTGACGCTGGACAGCGACAGATTATAGCCCAGCAGCTTCGCCGGGTCAATGTTCACTTGGATTTCCCGCTCCAGACCGCCGCTGACCGTGACGGAACCCACGCCGGAAAGCCCTTCCAGCGCGCTCACCACTTCGCCGTCCGTGAAGGATTTCGTTTTTTCCAAATCCGCGCCTTCCATGGAAACGCTGAAAGAAGCAATCGGAATCATGCTGGGATCCATTTTGATGATAATGGGGTCGTCCGCGTCCGTGGGCAGCATTCCTTTGATTAAATCCACCTTTTCCCGCGTCTCCATGGCGCACACGTCCATGTCGGCGCCATAGTCAAACTGCGCCAAAACCATGCTGGAACCTTGGCTGGAGGTGGAGCTGATGGTATCAATACCGCTAACGCGCGCCACGGCGCTTTCAATGGGTTTGGTGACCATTTCTTCAATTTCGCTGGGGGATACCCCGCTATAGTTCGTCTGAACGGCTATCATGGGCATGGTAATGTTGGGGTAGAGGTCAATGGGCAGCATTGTTAATGCATAAAGCCCAATGACAACGATAATCATAACCACCATGCTCATTGCAACAGGCCGTTTGACGGAGGTTTCTGAAATAGACATAAGCTTATATTCTCCTCTTTTCTAAAATGGATAGTTGCCTGTTTGTTATTGCATGGTATCTTCAATAATTTTAAATTTGCTGTCCTCGTCCACGAAATCTTTTCCGCGCACCACAACGGTTTCGCCGTTCGACAGCCCCGAAATGACTTCTGTGCGGTCGTCCTGCGCAATACCGGTGGTGATTTCCCGCCGCTGCAATTTGTCGCCGTTTACCACATAGACCACGCTTTTGCCGCTTTCGTCCAGAATGGACTGCGTGGGAATGGTCAGCGCGCCGGCGTTGCTGCTGGAAACCAGCCGCAAGTCCGCGAACATACCCGCTTTGAACAGTCCGCCGGAATTATCCATGTTGATTTTCACCGTGAACATCCCTGTTGCCGCGTCGGCGGACGGACTGATTTCCGAAACGGTTGCTTCAAATCCGTCAATTCCGGCGGACGCAACCGCCACTTTTGCCGGCATACCGACATAAACGGTATTGATGTTCTTTTCCGCCACTTTGATTTCCACCTGCACGCCGGTGGGGTCTACAATCTGCACGCGGGTTGCGGACGGACTTGCCATATCTCCGATGTGGCAATCCAGCGCCGCAACCTGACCTTGAATGGGGGAGCGCACGGTTGCATTGTTCAGCGCCTCCTGCGCCATTGCCAATGCCGCGCGGGCGTTTTCCACGGACGCCGCCGCGCTTACGCGGTTTTCCGGATTGATGACGCCCACGGTGAGATTATAGTTCTCCTGCGCGGAATTCACCGCCGTTTTGGCATTTTCCAAACGGCTTTTCGCGCTCACCAGTTCTTGGTTGTTGTTTTGCGCCCACACCGCGTCGTTATATTGCTGCTGCGCCAAATCAAACTGGCTTTTGGCTGTGTCGAGCGCCTGCCGCGCGTTGGTGGATGCGCTGTCATATTGCGCCTGCGCGTTTTTCACCGCGTCCTGCGCTTGGTCTACAGCCTGTTTGGTTGCGCCGCCCTGTTCATAGAGTTTCTGCGTCTGCTGCAAAGTCGTCTGCGCCGCGTCCAGCGCCACTTGCGCGGCGGTGATGATGGTGTTGTTGTTATGGTTTTCCACTGCGCGGTCATATGCCGCCTGCGCTTGGTCTAAATTGATTTTGGCGCTTAAAAGATTGGATTGATTGTCCGAGCGGGACACCGCCATGTCATAGGCGGTCTGCGCGTCGGACAGTTCCTGCCGCGCCTGCGTCAATGCTTGCCGCGCCTGCGTTTCGCTTTGCTGCGCCGCGCCGCCCACGGTTTTATCATAGGTTGCCTGCGCCGTTTCCAGATTCGCCTGTGCTTGGCGTACCTGCAATGCCAAATCCGTGTCCTCAATGGTAAACAGTACGTCGCCCGCGTTCACCTGCTGTCCCAGCGCCACATTCACGCCCGTGATACGTCCGCTGGCTTTGGGTGTGACGGCAATGTCCGCCGTCGCGTTTACCGTACCGCTGTAGGTGATGAAGGAACTGACGTCGCCCGTCTGCACCTGCGCGACGGTGATACTGGTCGCCGCCTCTTCCTCTGCCGATTTGTTCCCGCAGCCCGCGAGACTCAGGAGCGATAATGCTGCACAAACTATTGCAATTGGTTTTACTTTCTTCACTTTAGAATCGTCCTCCCTGTTTTGATAGGGCGCGTTTTGCGCCCGATGTGTTATATTTATGCGCCCGCGATACTGCCGACCGTGTAGGAAAAGACATATTGTTCCGCGCCCATAATCACGGCGAACTGCGCGTCAAAGCAGTCCATTTCCGCGCTCTGTGCCGCGCTCCACGCGTCCTCCACGTCCACCGGCGTGGCAAGCCCGAGTTCGTATTGCGTTTTGCTGATTTCATACGCCTGTTTTTTGAGGTCGCGCATTTCCTGCGCCAAAGCGTAGGTATCATAGGCGCTTTTCATGGTATCGTATGCTTTATGTACGCCGATACGCGTGTTTTCCACCGCCGCGCTATAGGCATGTGCGCTGGACTGCGCCTGCGCTTGTGCCTGCAAATATTTATAGGTACGTTCCGTGTACCACAAGCCTGTCACTTCAAAATTCTTTTCGTCCGCTATTTTTTGCTGTTCGGCGCGAATGATGTCCGCACTGTTTTGCAGCGCCAGCGTTTCGGCTTCCGCCACTGGCGTTTCCGGCATGGCGGGCGTTTGCAGCGTTCCGGTCACCGTCAAAGGACTGTGCACCGGAATACCGACGGCGCTTTTGAGCTGCATGAGCGCAATCTCCACGCCGCGCTGCGCTTTTTCCAAATCGGACTGCGCCTTTTTTTCGGATATTTGCGCGCTTTTCAAATCCATTTTGGTAATCATGCCGTTGTCAAACCGCGTCCGGTTCTGCGCCACACGCGCCTGCGTGGTTTTGAGGGATTCCTCCAGCAATTTCGCGCGTTCCTGCGCGGAAAGATAGCTGTAGAACGCACTTTTCACGCCGAGTTTGACGGATTCGGTGGTTTGCTGCAGCGTTTTTTCCGCAATGACCTGACCGGTCTGCGCCTGCGTGAAATACAGACCTTTTTTCACGGCGAACATATCATAGCCATAGGCGGCTTTGGTTTTATATTGCTGATAGGAACTGTCCGCCTCTTTCACCGCGACTTCGCTTTTTTCCAGCGCGGCGCGGGCAGCGAGCACCTGCGGATGGTTTTGCGCCGCATAGGCGATTGCGCCGTCCAGCGTCAGCGTTTCCGGCAGCGCGGGCGTTTCCGCCTCCGGTTCTTCTGCCAAAACCCAGCCCGAGGTGAGCAGCAGAAGCAGCATACAAAAACTGAGTATTCGTTTCATGGTATCATCCTTTCCTGATAAGCGGCAAGCGGTCACGATTCCCCGCCGCCGGTATGGTTCGATTCTTGTTTCAAATAGAGCGCAAGCGAATAAATCACAGGCGCGAGGATTGCCGGTACCAAACAGCAAATTGCTGCGGGCGGATAGAGGAATCCGCAAAGAATGATGACAATTCCCGCCGCGACCCAAAGCCGTCCGGCAAACCGGTGTGTTTTGCGCCAGTTCCATTCGCTGTTTAGCGCCCATGGCGTGCGAATGCCGACAATATAGTTCGGACGGAGCGTGACGGCATAATTGCCGAAAGCAGCCAGAAACATACCGCCTAATATGGGTACCAAAGTCAGCACTGCCAAGGTATAGCCGCGCGCCAAATGAAGATGGCTCCAATAGACGGCGCTGAAAAACAACAAAATGATGTTTTGGATTGTTTGGTATCGCTGCGAAATTTGCGCATAACTGCGGCTGCGCGGGTCAAGCTGCGGCGCAAAAGTCAGCACCAAAAAGAGCAGCAAGAATCCGGTTGGTATGCCGAAACATAGTATTGTTTTGGAACCGTAGACGAAGGTGCGTCTCAAAAAATTGTAGAGCAGCGGCACGCTGTCCGGCAGCCGTTTATAGAACAAAATCCCAACCAGATAGTGGGCAGCCGCCAATATACCGTTGAGCCACAAAGACAATTTGTCATAGTTTTTCTTCATGACGTACCTCCCCTCTGTCCATCAAGGTCATCATCCAAGCCATAATTTCCTGAAAGACCGTGGTATTGATGGAATAAATCACGTTTTGTCCTTCACGAATGCAAGCGATAAGTTCCGCCTGTTTGAGAATGGACAAATGGTGAGAGATACTGGGCCACGACATGTTGAAATGCGCCGCGATTTCGCCTGCCGCCAAGTCCCCTTCACTCAGCAGCGCCAGAATTTCTCTGCGCGTTGGATCCGCCAACGCTTTGAATACACAATGCATGACGCTCCTCCCAATCGTATCATAGTTAATATTTAGAAGTTTGTCTAAATATCGGATATATCTAAACCGAATCTCACGCCTAACCCCTATATGTATTTAGATATTGTTCTAAATATGTTGTTTAAAAAAGACCCCCAGCGGGACTTTTTTTATTTTTATATTATAGTTTTTTTCCGTGCCGGTGTCAATAGGCAAATGTGACAGAATTAGAAAAAAACGCCGCAGGATATTGGGCAGAGTGGGACAAGGGGTGTTTGTCCCGCTGTTATCCTGCCGGAAGGGGTGTTCCCCTGCAGGGGGATTGCTTCTTGTCAGAAGGGATTCTGCTGACGGCAGCAAAAGCACAGTTATCCTTGTCGCTAATCGCGACGCGGATTGTACTTTTTGGAGCAAAAAGTACCAAAAACGCGGGGAGTTCCGATTCTCCCCGCACCCCTACAAACGGCTCCTGCGGAGAGCTGTAGTGCTTGTTTTTACTGTAGCGTTCTACAGTTAGTAACCGGAAGCGAACTACTTTTTTGGTCAATCCTATGCATAACATTATATCTTATAAATTTATTATACGCTCATTTGGGTGTTACAGCAACGCATTTATTTAGATTTTTGTTAAAATGGGAGTGAGAAAATATTACACACATTATCAACAACTAATATTAAGGGGGAGGGAAGAATGAATGAACATATAACAGATGTGAAAGGAGGTGAACTATTATCTCCCAAAGTGGTGATAACAATTGGTAGGCATAAGGGAGTCGAATATACTTGCGCCGTGCAGGGAAAATTTTTCGTAAATGC
>CAMNSU010000067.1 GCA_946555455.1 uncultured Clostridia bacterium
TTATCAAACAGGATTTAGATTTTCCGGCATACTACGGTGAAAATCTTGATGCATTGTGGGATTGTTTAGGGGAAATGACAGATTCTATTATTGATATAAAAGGGGTACATAATACACCGAACAGTAAAGAATTTCAAGTAGAATTAGAAGAAGTTCTTGAAGTGTTTCGTGAGGCACAACAAGAATTTGCCGAATTTATCACGATTACTTTTGTTGACTGACGATACCCTCTCCCCCCAAGAGCACATACGCCTTTCACAAGAGAAAAATTAGGGCTAGCAGCGTTCTCGTCCTTGACTTGCGGAAAGCAAGCCTTCGTCCTCGGTCTTGCCAGTCCTAATTTTTACCCCGCTGGGGCACGCGTCTTCTTGGAAAGGTCCTGCAGAGTTTTTCAGACACAAATTTTGGAAGTGACTAGGAAGACGAGAGAGCAGGGCTCGTGCCCGCGAACGAGGAGCGGGCGTCAATTTCAGGATATGTGTCTGGAAAACCGTGTGTGCCTTTGGGGGGAGAGGGTACATTGGTTTGAAACAGAAAAAGGGAAAACAGATATCGGAGAAAAAATCAAGAGAAAATAAACGGCGGGCAAGTACAATCCTTGCCCGCCGTTTGCCTAGGCAAACAAAAGTCGCCTCTCTTATATCTGTGCGCCATACCATAAAAGAAAAATAATTCCAAGCAAAAGAATCAGATATCCGCCGATTTTTGAACTGATATAGTACCAATCCGAAAGTTCCACATCATCGATATTATCAATTTGTGTGATATGTGTCAGCACAAAGAAAGCACGCGGAAAGAACACAGCGCCAACAAATCCGACGACACACAATATAAAAATCAACAGCAATATGGAGAACGACACGCTTTGCCGTAAGGCGAGCACTACGCTGAGTGTGATATAGATGGCGGCAAAACAGCCAAGCGCAAGGAAGGAAATCAACCGCTCCAACCCCTCTTTGTGCGCTTCCTTTTTAAAATAGGCGTCCACATATTCTTCTGCGCTGCGCTTTGTACCTACAGCGTCGAGTTTCGCGCCGCAAACAGCGCAATGCAGCGCATTGTCCGCATTATCCGTATTGCATTTGGAACATATCTTCATACAAACCACCTCCGGGCATAGAATAACAGCCTCAAACGCTGCCGCTTCAGTCCGCCGCGCTGCGCCATGGCGTGAAACCCGTGCGGGAATCATAAACGCTGGCGCTGCCTGCCCATACACCTTCATTCAAACGGAAATGCACCACGCTGCCGTCCTCCGCCGGACGCACATGGCATACCTCGGTTTCCAGCGGCGGAAGCGCGCGGTTCACATGGATATCCACCCATTTGGAGCGGTTTTCGGGATTCGACACCGCGATACGCAGACCACCGCCCTCTGTCTCCTGCAAAAGCAGGAGGCATTTTTTGTTGGCATAAACGCGCAAACCGTTCGGCGCCGCAATTTCGTCCACCTTCCAAACCGCCGCGGCAAGCCGCCCATCTTTCCAGACCGCCTGCACCCGTTCGTCATTGCGCAAAATTTGCGGCGGCGTATATTGCGCTGATTCCGGTTCCGTCACAGCGGGAACAATCGTGTAGGCATACGCGCCGTCCTGCGGCTGCGCGCCGTGGAGAATGTCCAGTTCAAACACCGCGCCGTGCGCGGCTGTGCCTGCAAACCCCTGATTGACGCTGCCCCAGTCGCCGTCCCGTTCCTCCAGCAAAAGCTGCGCCGTCCCCTGCCGCACAAAATATGCCGTGTCGTCATGCCAAACCGCCTCCGCGCCCGTCACGTCATTTTTGCCCTCCGCCGCACTGCGCCATACGCCGCCGGTTTTCAGCCGTACATCGCCGCGCCGCATACACTGATTCACGTTTGTTACCACTTCGCGCGTTTCTTTTGCCAGCGTGTTCACGCCGCAGCCCAGCGCCGTCATTTCCTGACCGGTGAACAGCCATGCTTTGTGCGCAAATAAACCGTCCCGCGCATAGTCCATCACCGCCGCCGCAAGGTCGCCGTCCGCCGCGCCGCCCACAAACGTAGTGGTGCCGCGCCAGTTCCAGCCGTCCTCGCCCCACCAGTCCTCCGCGTCGCGTAAATCGCGCAGATTGCCTTGCAGCGCAGTCGTGCCGGGCAGACGGTTCCAGTTCCAGAGCGGATAGATGTTTTCATATTCATCGCCCCGCTGCAAAATACAGGTCACGCCGTCCGACATGTAAAACCCCAGCAGGTTTTCGTTGTTCACCACTTCGCCCGCTTTGGAGCGCGTGGAATTGGTTTTCACGCCGATATGAAATGCGGGCTGTTTATAGGAAAGATAGTCGCTCAGCCAGAAATAGCGGCTGCCTTTGCCGCGGTCGCCGTCCGTCAGACGTTCGCGCAGCAAGGTTTCCAGCTCTGTCCGCCGCTGTACGTCCGGCGCGTTTAAAAGCAGCAGCGCACCTGCGCGGACAAACGGCGCAATGCCGCGGCTGCCGCCCTGCTGCGCGGTGGCGAGACGGGAGAACCCGCGTCCCGTCACGGTATGGTCTTTAAATGCGCCGCGAAACGCCCAGCTCATGCCGTCCAGCAGAAAATCTGCATATACGCCGCGCGCCCGTGCAGAGGGGTAAAACCGTGTCCCTTCCGTCATGCGCAGCAAAAAGTTCACGCCTTCTAAAAATACTTCGCCGTAACCGCCGAACTGCAGGGAATCCAAATGCTGGTGAAAACTGCCGTCCGGTTTGATACCCTGCCCGTCTGCGGAAAATTCGCCCGGCTCCACGCGCGGGAATACGCGCAGTTCGTTGTCCAAAAGCGCCATGACCTGTTCCAGTTCCTGCACTTTGCCGCTTGCCGCATAAATGCGGAAAGTCGTCACAAGTTTGTCCGTCAAATTTGCGCCCACGCTGGAAACAGGGCGCTCCGTCATGCCCGCCTCCGGCGATTCATGCAAAATACTGCCCGCGTCCGCTTCACGTTCCAGCAGCGCTTTTTGGGACGCTGTCATTTCCGCCGGCGCAAGAATCAAAATGGGCAGAATGAGCTGCGGCAGCCCGATTTCCTTCCACCACCAATTGTCCGAATCCACGCGTCCGCAGGTCTCCCAATAGGTCAGCGCACGCCCGATTGCTTCTTTTAAAGAAGCGTCGCCGCAGTGAGGATTTCCTGGGGAATATGCCGCCTCCACCATGGTTTTGAGATATCGAATATGTTTGTCCGCACTCCATATCATGCGGTCTGAATTGAAATATTCCACGCCCCTGAAACTGCCGTCCGCCTGAAGCGCGGCAAGCGCCTCCGCAGGGTCTGCCGCCGGATGTTCCGCCTCCGCACGCAGACGGGCGCAAATGCGTTTGATGTCGTCCATGAAAAAAATCCCCTTTCCGTGCCGTCCGATTTACTGCCCTCTATCATAGCACATTTTCCGCACGGATACAAGGGAAAACGGGAAAAAAGAAAGAAGATTTTTTGCGTAAATTTGCCGCCGCCGCGGACGGTTTTTTACAGGCTTATGCCTAGGCATAAGGGAATCGAATTTTATGCGGTCCTCAGGTCAGATTGCGGTACGGAACCCGCGTCCCGAAATGTTGCTGGTGGGCGTAATCACCAAAAACGCGTTTTGGTCTTTTTGCTGCACAAATTGTTTCAGTTGTTCCGCCTGAGCAGGTTTTAATACGGTAATCAGCGTCTTCTTTTCCGTGCCGGTGAAACCGCCGGTGCAGTCCAAAACCGTGACGCCTTTATGTAAATCGGTCGTGATATACGAGCAAATGGAATCCGCCTCACTTGTCACCAGCAGACAGTGTTGGGCTTGGTTCAGCGTGTCAATGGATTTGTTCAGAATCAGCGCTTTTCCAATCAGCCCGAGCACGGAGAACAAACAGGTCTGCATACCGAAGAACACGCCGGAGGACAGCGCAATGGCAATATCCACGCCAAACAGCGCGCCCGCAATGCGCACAGACGTATATTTTTTCACAATCATTGCAATGACGTCCGTACCGCCCGAACTTGCCTGACAATAGAACAAAATGGCGCTGCCCGCCGCCGAGAGCAGTACGGCGAAACAAAGTTCCAAAACCGGCTGGTTGGTCAGCGTTCCGTGCAGCGGAACCAGACGTTCAAACACAAACAAGAAAACGTTCAAAGCCACGGTACAATAAGCGGTTTTCAGGCTAAACGATTTGCCAATGACAGCCAGACCGACTGCAAGCAGGAGAAAGTTGAGCAAAATGCTGTAGGCGTTCATGGAAAGTTTGTCGCAAAGCTGATATAAAATCACGGCAATTCCCGCGGTGCCGCCCATGGAAAAGTGGTTGGGAAACTTAAAAAAATAAATGCCCGCCGCAATGAAAAAAGTTCCGGCTGTGATACTGCCGTAAGTGGTAAGTTGTTTTTTCATGGTTCTTTCGTCCCTTCGCGTTCGGTAGAATTCCGCCGTTTTCTAACAATGTATTATAAGCATATTATCTACAATTGTAAAACAGTTTTTTGCAGAAGTTGACACAAGTGTTTAGTTGTGGTAAGATGAGGAAAAGAAAGGGGCGGATATGGTTGAATACAACGCAGTTGAAATATTTTTTGGAAGCGGCGGACAGCCTGAACATTTCAAAAAGCGCAGAAAAGCTGTTCATCTCCCAGCAAGCGCTCAGCAGCCAAATTATCAAGCTGGAAAAATCGCTGGGTATGGCATTGTTTGAACGCAAACCCAAGCTGCGGCTGACCTATGCCGGAGAACGGCTCTACCAGGTGGCAAAGGAAATTTTGCAAAAACAAGAGGCGCTGGCAAAAGAATTTGAAGAAATCAATCTGGAGGAACGCGGTACCATTACCATTGGGATTTCCTTCACCAGAGGACGCTGTTTTCTGCCGCTGGTGCTGCCGGAATTTCACGAACGGTTTCCGGGCGTGGAACTGAAATTGAAGGAGGGAAACTCCCATCAACTCAAGACCTATCTGGACGACGGAAGCGTGGATTTTGTGATTGCCGCCGACCAGTTTGCGCGCAGGGACTATGAAACCACGCTGTTGTTAAAGGAAAAACTTTTTTGGAGTTACACGGAAAAATTCCGGACGGCGGTGGAACAGGACAGGCTGGAGGAGGTGCCGTTTGTTTTGATGACGAAGGACAACCGCGTGCGCAGCATTATTGACCAATATTTTGAGCGGCGCGCCATCAGACCCCATGTGCTGCTTGCGACGGACAACATTGAAACCGCACTGTCCCTTGCGGCGAAAGGGATGGGCGTGACGGTGTATTTGGAAATGTTTTTGAAAAATTCACCGTATGCGCAGCAGGAAAGCACCGGATTGCATTTTCGTCCGGTGGGCGATTCCGCCACGGACACCGTTTTGGTCGCCGCGTGGAAAAAGGGACGGTATGTCAACAAATTTGAAAAAGTGTTTTTGGAGATTTGCAAAAAGAATGTGTAGGCATTTTGAACGGTTTGCGCAGGAGATACAAAAAACAGCCTGACACGGATATCCGTGTCGGGCTGTTACAATATTTAAAAAGAAAAATAAAATCAAAAAGACGGTTTATTTATTCGCCATAGCTGCTAGATGCTGTAGCTGTAATATATGAACTATGCATGGTCCCGACCGTAAAACGCGGCGCGCCGTCAAAAGTGCGCATGGGGCGCATGAGTTCTACGGTTTTGCCGCCCTCCAGTTTCAGCGCAGGGTCGTCTGCAAGATAAATATAGGTCTTGCCGTCCTTTTGTTCCACATGCGAAATTTGATAGAGTTCGGAAATGCCGTCCTGCGCGGGTACCTTCGGCGCGTTCACCGTGTGGTACGTCCCGAATTCCAGCGACAGATATTGTCCGTCCAGAATGCCTTCCGGCAGCGCCGCGTCCGTCACAAACGCATTTTCACTGTCGCCGTTTTTCACGCTGTGAATTTCCGTGATATTGCCTTGATATACACCAGAATAGACCCGTTCAATGTCATCTGCCGCGGAGAAGCGGTGACTATCCAAAACAAATCCGGAACCCGTTTTTTTCCGGCAGTATACACCTACTTTACCATTCAGCATATATGCGCCGTCCTCCACAGAAAATGCCGTGGTTTCGCCCATGGGTTTCAAATCTGCCAAAATCGTGTCCACGCGTCCGTCGTCCAGCGTCACGCGCAGCGCAATGTGGTCAGGGTCACCGTCCTCCGCCGCGAGACGTTCCACGCTTTTGACATGTCCTTCCCCTTGGAACGGTTCAATCACGGAAACAAACACGCTTTTCAGTCCGTCCGCACCTTCGCGCCGCGCCATCATAAACGGCGTGTAGTATTTATAAACGTCGTCCAGCGTCTGCGGATTCTCTTTGCCGCGGTAGGGCGTGGGGCTTTCACCGACATAGACCGTCTGGTTTTCGTCCGCCGCCATGTGAATGTTCACGCCAATGTCGCCGTCCGCTTTGGTGAACCCGACGCGGTACTTGCCGTCCGTCGCTTCCGCGGTGGAAACGTTGCGGAAAATGGGATAGTAGTTTTCGCGCGCGTCAATGGTGAACTGAAATTCCTTCCATTCGTCGCCCGGCTCCGTGAGCGGACGGTCGCCCGGCATTTTTGCCATGGCAAGGTCGCTGTCCCACGTGGAATCAAACGCGGTGGAGGAATGCAGCATATATTCGTGGCGGCTGCCGCCTTCCACGGCGAAAATGTCCACCACATAGGGACGCGTTTCGTCCGTGGTGTTGAGAATGTTCATGCGCTGGTAGCGCGTGGTTTCGTCATATGCCCAGTCGTTGTTCACTTCGCTGACGGAAACGCCGCTGCCGTCGTCCGCAAACAAAGTGATGTTGCCGCCGTTGAACCAATGCCCTTCGTTGCCGTAGTTTTGATTGGGTACCACTTCCACCATCACCGGTTGGTCTTTGCCGTTCACCAAAACCGTGTTGTGGGAGAATGTGCTGTCGTTGGCGTATTTACGTCCCAGCGGACGGACATATTTCACGTCGCCCAGCAGCTCCGCGCCGAACCCATAAAGCTGAATACTGCTGCGGTCATAGTGCGTGTGCCCGCAGGTGTCGATTGCGCCGATATTCCAAACCGTCTGATTGTCAAAGGTGCCGCCCGCAAGGTGCGCCACACCATAGGCAGGGAGAATGTCGGTCTTTGAGAAATTGCGTTTCAGCGCCACGCCGGTGTCACAGTCGCCATAGGGGGCAATGTTGCCGTCGGGATAGGCAATGGTATCCACGGCGCGCATTGCCTGACTGAGGAACTCAATTTGTTCGTTCAGGTTCCGGTAGGTATCGCCCGCCTGTGCGATATCGTCCGGATACGCGCGGAAATAGGTTTTCAAGGTATACGCAATGTCGCGGTTTTCGCGCGCACAGTAGAAATGATAGGTTCCCGATTCGGGAAACATTTTGTCGCGCTTGAAATTGGCGTTTACCGTCAGGTTCAGATAATCGCCCAGCCACTGCGCCACGTCGGGGCGGTGCAGGATAACGGCGAGTTTTCCGAATCGGTCAAACGTGGCGGGAAGGTTGGTGAGCAGCAGCGATTCCACCGGCGTGGTATCCTTGATATAAGTGATTTTCGCGCCGTAGAAATCGTTCAGCACATGCGCTTTCACGTCAATTCCCTTTTCTTCGCTTAGGACGGCAAAGGTGGGGGAATCATAGACCGCGTCCAGCGCGTTCACCTGCGCATTCGTGATTTCAAAGGTACAGCCGTTGCTGGAACTCGTCCATTCCACACGCGCGAAATCCATTTTTTCTGCTTCCTCTACGGAAATGGGGTGGTTTTTGTTCCAGCCTTCCGTGATGTAGCAATTCGGCAGATTGTCCGCCCATTTGTTCAGCGACAGGATAATGCGGCGCGCATAGCGTTCGTCGCCCGTCTGATAATAGGCGTTTGTGAGTGTGGCAAGCGCGTTTTCCAGAAAATTTTGTTTTTGGTAGTCAATTTTCGCTTCCACCAGCACATAGTCGCACATTGCCGTGTTGTGGCATTCCAGCACAGGCACGTCTACCGTTTTGCCCAGCGGCGTGGTGAGCGTAATATATTGGTAGGGATATTTTTCGTTCGGGAATGTCAGCCCGCTGGCGTTATCCAGAATTTCGTTGGGTTTTTCGGGCGTCCACGACCAGTTGTTTTGATAACCAAACTCTTTCACAGGGGAATATTGCCGGTCGCGCGGAGAACTCTTCGGCACGAAATTTTCGCACCAATCGTCCTCGTCCGCCCACTGTTCCAGCAGCGCGTCCGCCTGCGCAACAGTCTCTTCCGTGACGGAAGCAGGTCGATAGTAAGGGCGCGAAAGCGGTGCAGGTTCACGGATTTCCGCCAGCAGCGCGTCCACTTCCGCGTCTGTCAGCGTCAGCGGCTGGGGACTGATAACAACCAAGCCTTTGTCGTCCCAAAGCACTTGTTTATCCAGAATTTGTTCCGCCACGACGCGAATGGGCAGCATGGTTCTGCCCCACATGGTTTGTACCGGCACGTCCAGCGACACTTGTTCGCCGTTTATCGTCAAAAACCGGTCGCCTAATTTCATGGCGGCGAGTTTGTCGCCATAGGAAATGGTGACGGTGGAGGTTTTGCCGTCCCAGTCCACCACCGCGCCGAATTGCCGCGCCACAAATGCGGCAGGCAGCAGCGTACGCCCGTTCACTTCTTTGGGGACAACCGCTTCGTTCAGCAAATCAATTTCCGTCCGCGGGCCGCCGCGCGCGTTCCCGACCAGCGAAATCGGTTCGTCCAGCGCGAGAACAATGGATTTTGCCAAAATTTCCTCCGTGGTCTGCGGCTCCTCCGCTGCCAATACTGCGGCGGATAGCAGACAGATTGCCGCCAGCAAAATTGCCGCCGTTTTTTTCAAATGTTTCATGGTTCGTTTCTCCCTTCTGCATTGCAAATTGTTCTTATCCGTATCTTATCATAGAAACGGCGAACAGGAAATAGGCAAAAAAGGGGGACGGATAGGCAATCTTCGTGGTAAACGGAAGCAGCGCGGTGGCTTCGGTGTGGCGGCGGTACAAGAAACGATAATTTTTTCAGAAAAAGAAACATTTTTATATCAGAAGCGGTGGAGAGAAATTTGGTTGCCTTTGCCCCCCAATTGTCGCTACGGATATTTACCCCTTGAAAATGTCCTCCGACTTTGTGCTTTGCACAAAGTCTCCCCCTCTTACTTTTCTTGGGGTAAATATCCTCCGCTCCTTTGCCCCCGCGCATCCTTTTACTTTTTTGGGGACACTTGGGGAATGGGAAACGCAGCGGCAGCGAGGCTTTCGATTCCCCAGTGGGCAGATTCCGTTAGGAATCTACCCTCCTATTTCTTCTCCGCTCTTTGCCCCCCATTTTCTCCTCTTGTTTTTCTTGGGGTAAAAAGGGGATATTTGCTTTTTGTATTGGCAGCAATGTGCAATTTATGACAAAACCATGAGGGGAAGGACGGAAATTGCTTATTGACTTTCCTGAGCGGGACGCACTACAATAGAACTATAAAAAAATGATGTTTTCGGGTGGCAAACGGCTTGCGGAAACATCAGACGGGCAATAGGGGGTTTGCCGAAAGAAAGGATGGAACGGAACATGAAAAAGAAGTTGTTTTCTTTTGTCTTGGCATTGTCAATGATATGCACGGCAGTGGCAGGACTGGGCATTACCGCCGGTGCGGCTGCGGAGGACGAGAAAATCGTGGAATTCACAGCGGCAGCCATGCAGACGGAATATGAAAATCGGACAAATACGGATGATTCAGCGGCGACAGTGATGGCGCGGTTGGGTGTAAAGGTGGATACAAGTGCAAATGCATGTTGGGGCGGCACTTCGCTGGAAGCAAATGGCAATACCGGAAATGCATTGGTGATTGGTTATGGATTCCGCAATACAAGTACAGAGAAACACGGCGGATGGTTTGATTTTACGGCAAATTCCACAGTCAATCCGAGTCCGGCGGCTATGACAGGCGGGGCTTATATGGTGGAAGCACAGGTTGTCAACTATATTTTTGATGGCACAAGTCGTATTTCTCATATTCGCTACGAGTTATGTGGTACGGTAGGAAGTGAAACCAAATCGATTGCACAGTTAAAATTTGACCATAAAACCGACAAAATTAACTTGATAGATGCGTCAGGAACGGTTGTTGGTACATCATCAGCGGAATCATTTGGACAAAATAAACCGGTGCCGGGCTATGTACGGTTTGTGATAGATATGAATAACAAGACATATTCTGCTTACTATGCAAAACATGCAAATGTCAGTGCACTGGGTACGGTACCGGAGGAATTAACAGTATTGGCGCAGAATCGACCGTTTTTAAACAGTGATGTCACACAATTGACACGAATGAATGTATTTGGACTGTTTCCGGGAGGCGGAAATACAGAAGCAGGTTTTTACAGTGTCAAAGTGTCCAAAATGGCGGACACTACTGCGGACAAAACCGCGGCAAACTATGATAAAAACGACGGCGGCACGCTGGACGTAACGCTCACGCCGGTGACGCACCGTTTGCAGAAAATCACGGTAGACGATACGGATTTGGCGGCAGAGTATTATACTGTAAGCGGCGACACCTATACCATTGCGGAAGAAGCCTTAAAAGCGTTGTCTGTCGGCAGCCACACGCTGAAATTCGTGATGGACGGCGGCGCAAGCCCCGCGGTGGCGCTCACGGTGGAAAATTCTTCGTCTGTGCCGACCTATACCGTGACGGCAAGCAGTACGGACGAGGCAAAGGGAACGGCGGCAGTGACCTCTTTGGGAACCGAATTTGAAGCGGGCGCGAGCGTGGAAGTGACAGCCACGCCCAAAGCAGGATATGAATTCACAGGCTGGACGGCGGCAGGCGTCACACTGACAGAAGAACAGAAAACGCAAAACCCCATTACCATCACCATGCCGGCAGAGAATGTGACATTCACAGCGGCATTTGACTATAAAGCGCTCAACTGGGTGCTGGATCCGGTAGAGCTTGAAGTAGAGTATAAAAAGACGCCGGATGGCGCCACAACCAATGGACAGTTAACTTGGCTGCCCGGTGCAGCGGGCGTTCAACCGAATACCACGAATGCCTATGCGTGGACAAACAATATTATATCGGCGAATGATACGCATAAAAAAATGTCACTCTTTATTAAATGGCGCAAACAGGACGGCAAGGCTCCGGCATATGGTATAGGAAGCAGCTATGATTTTGCGGCGAATACCACCTTCAACCCCAACCCCAAGCCGATAAAGAACGGCAGCTATTGTCTGGAAATGGATTTCAATGCGAATCTGAGCCAGTCGGAAACCTATGTGGACTATGTTTTCAAAGGCAATAGCGGCAATGTTTTAATTGTGCGCGCCGACCAAGCGTCGGGAACTGTGTCGCTGCGCGACGCGGGCGGCAACGTTATTGGAACGGCGCACACATTGGCGTCCAAAACAACTACCGCCGTTTATCTGCGGCTGGAATTTGACATGAACCAAAAGAAATTGAACGCATGGGCGGGCAGCTATGCGGCAGTGAGCGACGTCGGCGTAAAGGTGGGCAACGCGCCCGCGCTTTCAAGCTGTACGAAGCTGGTAATGGACAGCAGCTTTTTGAGCCAATCCGAACAGCTTACCGGCATGGATATTTATGCACAAAAAGGTGTATCGGCGGACGGTCCGATGTCCAATACCTATGGCATGAAAATAACGGAGCTGGAAGATATCACTCAACCCCCGCAAAACTATACTGTAGTAGCAAACAGTGCAGATACGGCAAAAGGAACCGCGGCGGTAACCACAGCGGGAACTGCGTTTGAAGCGGGCGCGAGTGTGACGTTGACAGCCACGCCCAAAGCAGGGAATAAATTCACAGGCTGGACAGCGACGGGTATCACGCTGACGGAGGCGCAAAAGACAGCGAATCCGCTGACCATTACCATGCCGGCGGAAAATGTGACGTTGACAGCGGCATTTGCGGCAAAAACAAATGCGTCTGTCTTGCCGCAGACAGCAAACTATGATAAATATGCGGAACATGCGAACCACAAAGACATTGCGGTGACGCTCACGCCGGGCGAATACACCTTCAGCGCACTGAAAAACGGCAGCGAACCATTGACGGCGGAAACGGACTATACGGTCAGCGGCAATGTCTATACTATCAAAACGAGTTATCTGGATAAACAGGCAAACGGCGCGCAGACGCTGACGTTTGAAATGGACGGCGGGACGAACCCGACCGTGGTCATCACCGTAGCGGACAGCACACCGCCAACTTATACCGTGACGGCAAGCAGCGCGGACGCGGCAAAGGGAACGGCGGCGGTAACCACGACGGGAACCGCATTTGAAGCGGGTACGAGCGTGACGGTGCAAGCCACGCCGACGGCAGGAAATAAATTCACAGGCTGGACAGCGACAGGTATCACGCTGACGGAAGCGCAAAAGACGGCAAACCCGCTGACCATTACCATGCCGGCAGGAAATGTGACTTTGGCAGCAGCGTTTGCGGCAAAAACAAATGCGTCTGTGACGCCGCAGGCGGCAAACTATGATAAATATGCGGAACATGCGAACCACAAAGATATTGCGGTGACGCTGACTGCGGGCGATTATACGTTCCGCGCGCTGAAAAACAGCACGACGACACTGACGTTGACAGAAGGAACAGACTATACGGTCAGCGGCAATGTCTATACCATCAAAATGAGCTATCTGGAAACACTGGCAAAAGGCGAGCGGACGCTGATGTTTGAAATGGACGGCGGGACGAACCCGACCGTGGTGATTACGGTAGCAAACAGTACGCCAACGCCTCCGCCGACCTATACCGTGACGGCGAGCAGCGCGGACGCGGCAAAAGGAACCGCAGCGGTGAAAACAGGAGAAGGCGGCCCATTTGAAGCGGGCGTACGCGTGACGATAGAAGCCACGCCGACGGCAGGGAATCAGTTCACAGGCTGGACGGCGACGGGTATCACATTGACGGAAGAACAAAAAACGCAAAATCCGCTGATGATATTCATGCCAGCGGAAAATGTAACCTTGACAGCGGCGTTTGCAGAAAAAGTAAATGCATTGATAACGCCAACCACGGCAAACTATGATAAATATGCGGAACATGTGAACCACAAAGACATTGCGGTGACGCTGGAAGCGGGCGATTACACCTTCAGCGCACTGAAAAACGGCGCTGCGGCATTGACGGCGGAAACGGATTATACGGTCAGCGGCAATGTCTATACCATCAAAACGAGTTATCTGGATACACTGGCGAACGGCGCGCAGACGCTGACGTTTGAAATGGATGGCGGCGTCAATCCGACGGTTGTCATCACTGTAGCGGACAGCACACCGACCACGCCGGGACAGACTGCCCATACAGTAACAGTATCAGCGGGCACGGGCGGAACAGCGCGTGTCGGCGGCGGTAAAACAGAATTTTTGCCGGGCGAAATTGTAACGGTGGAAGCAGCGGTGGGCAGCGGCTATTCCTTCGGCAGTTGGAAAGCTACCGGCGCTGCGCTTTATCCAAACGGAACGTCGGCAACCTTCACCATGCCAAATAACGACGTCACCGTATATGCAACCTTTGTAAAAGACCGTCAAAGCGGCGGCGGTGGAGGCGGCGGCACGCAGCGCGGCAGTTCCACGAATGCGGGCGTAGTCGTCGTACCGGAAAATACAGGTACAAGCGGCACAAGTGATAATAATTACCGTGAACCGGATGTAGACCATGTAAGCAGCAACTATTTCGCAGACGTCAGCACAGAAAGTACATGGGCATATGGATATATTGAACATTTGGCGGCGGCAGGGATTGTTTCCGGCGACCAAAACCGGAATTTTGCGCCCAAAACCAACGTGACTCGTGAGGAATTCCTGAAAATGCTGATGGGTGCGCTGAACATTACGGCAACAGACGGCGGATATGGATTTTCTGATATAGGAAACGATGACTGGTTTGCACCTTATGTCTATACGGCGCGCAACTTGGGCATTGTGAACGGTATGGGAGACGGTACTTTTGGCATAGGGCAGACCATCACCCGTGAAGATATGGCGGTAATGGCGTCCCGTGCATTGGCGGCAGCCGGAAAAACCTTGACACAAACGCAGCAGACAGCGTTGGTTGATGCAGTACAGATATCAGATTATGCACAGTCAGCAGCCCAGCAATTGGCGTCGGCAGGCGTGATTTGCGGCGATGAACACGCGGCATTTCGTCCGCAGGACACTGCATTGCGCGAAGAAGCGGCAAAAGTGATTTATTATATTTGGGTCGCATAAGATTCCGGAGCAGCGGTCCTAAAAGCAATAGTTAAAAAATAAAAAGCACCTGTTCATCTTCCATGTGGGAGGTTGGCAGGTGCTTTTTGCTGCCCTGCCAATCTGCCACACAGTGCAGATTGAATGGAATGTTAGAAGCATGAGAGGAGGAGAGAAAAACGTCCGAAAAGACGGTTTGTAAAAAATGTTTGCTTTTTGAACATTTGTGAAAATACCGGCATAATTCATGGAGAAAATGTGTTCTATTATAGTATTTCTGTCATAATAGCAATAAATTACAAGTAATTATAAATATATAACCAAAAAAGATTATATAAAATATGTTGAATTTGGATATAATATTAATCATAGGAGATGATTGATATGTTCAAAATAAACAATGAATTTGCCGGAGCGAATGTCCCCAGAACAATCCGTTTTACGGAGAAACTGTTTCATGAATTAAACGAAACTGCATTTCAAAATGGAATTTCACTCAATCTTTTGGTGTTGCAATGCTGCAAATATGCATTAGAAGAGATGGAGGAGACAGGACGGGAAAACTAGAAAACAAAAAGAGAGGGAATGCGGTGCTGAAAATATCTATTCACCAAATGGATAGAACCATAAACGATTATAAATAAGGATATATATTTGGTTATTTATTGGTTGTATAAATAAAATGTTATTTAAAGTATAATATAAGTATAGAGGTGAGTATGATGTTTAAAGTAGATAACGAATTTAAAGGAGCTAATACCTCCAGAACCATTCGGTTTACAGAGCCGCTGTTTGAAAGATTGAATGAAGTTGCACAAAAAAACCACATATCTTTTAATTTGTTAGTGCTGCAATGCTGTAAATATGCGCTGGATCATAAAGTGCCTGAAGAGGAAATGAAGAACTAAAATAATACAGTGAAAGGCGTTTAAAATGTGGCACACCTTTCCATCAAAAATCGCGGAAAAATGGCAAAATAATTTGCACAAATATATGGGAAAATATTCCATAAAGTCGAAAAAAGAAGAAAAGTTTTTGACAAAAAAGGGAAAAAAATTCGTTTTCGACAAAAAAAGATAAATATCAGCCTTGTCTTTTTAAATTGTTTCATTTAGAATATAAGTATAGGCATAAGAGATTCGAATCTCATGCGGTCCCAAGGGCAGATTTTTCCGTATGCTGTGTTAAAAATACTTGAAATACGCCAGTATTCCTGCGTATTTTTGCCTTGCCTACAAAAAAATCTGCTCCTAGGGACTTCGCAGAACCGTGCAGGAGAAA
>CAMNSU010000068.1 GCA_946555455.1 uncultured Clostridia bacterium
ACCTTGCTGGTGCCTGACAAACAGACAGTGACTCTCTATGCTTTATTTTTCGGTTGGTATCCTTTGTTGAAACTATTTGCGGAAACACGAAAAAGCAGGTGGATTGAATGGCTTGCAAAATTGACAGGATTGCATCTTGCGCTCGGAATAGGCGGCATATTGTTTTATAGTTTGTTTCACATTAATATTTTAGCGTTACAAATTCCCATTTGGTTGTTGTGGCCGGCTTTGGTCATTGTATTTGTGCTAATGGATATTCTTTTATCGCTGGGCATTCATTTTTATCTGAGAAAAAGAAATAAACAGAGGTGAGAAAAATGGATTATCAAAAAATGACACGGGTGAATCTTGTGGAGATTGCGAAAGAACGCGGACTAAAAAATTTACAAAAATATAAAAAACAAGAGTTGGCGGCTTTGCTGCAGGAACAGGATACCAAAACGGAACCGGTGCACACTTCACAGGAACAGCAATCTGCGTCTCCTATGCATCAAGAGCCTGTGAGACAAGAGCGGATGAGAGAGGAAGCTGACACCAAAAAACCTCTTTTTGATTTGCAAAAAAGCGACGCTAATGTTGATGGCATTTTGGAAGTGCTGCCGGACGGATATGGATTTATCCGCAGCAGTAAAACCTATTTGGCGTCAGGACATGAGGATGTATATACACCGCCGCAAATGATTCGCCGGTATCAATTGAAAACGGGAGACAATATTGTCGGCTTTGCTGTCAAACGGGAAAACGAAAAATTTGAAGCGTTGATTTTTATTAAAAGCGTCAACGGGCAGCGTCCTGACCTTGCGCGGACACGCCGTTCTTTTGAATCGCTTGCACCAACCTATCCGGACCAGCAGCTGCGTTTAGAAAACGACCCACGCAACTATGCCATGCGGATTATTGATTTAATTTCGCCAATCGGCAGAGGACAGCGCGGACTGATTGTCGCGCCGCCCAAGGCAGGAAAAACAACGCTTTTGAAAAACATTGCAAAAAGCATTTTAGCAAATCAAAATGATGTGAAAATGATTGTCCTTCTGATTGATGAACGTCCCGAAGAAGTAACGGACATGATTCGTTCCATTGAAGGCGCAGATGTGGTATATTCCACATTTGACATGCCGCCGGAAAACCACACAAAAGTGGCAGAACTGGTTTTGGAACGTGCGAAACGGCTTGTGGAACATGGACAGGACGTTGTGATTTTACTGGACAGCATTACCAGACTGGCGCGTGCCTATAATATGACGGTGCCGCCCAGCGGCAGAACGCTTTCCGGTGGTCTGGAAGTGGGCGCATTACATTTGCCCAAGAAATTTTTTGGAGCGGCAAGAAAAATTGAACATGGCGGCAGTTTAACCATTCTGGCAACCGCGCTGGTGGAAACGGGCAGCCGGATGGATGACGTTATTTTTGAAGAATTCAAAGGCACAGGGAATATGGAACTTCATTTAGACCGTAAATTGTCAGAACGCCGTATTTTTCCGGCAATTGATATCTATAAATCAGGGACACGCAAGGAAGAACTACTGCTCGAATATGAGGAACTGAATGCGGTATATCACATTCGCCGCGCCTTCGGCAATGCGAATACCGCTGATGTGACCGAATATATCATCAGTAATTTGATTACAACAAAAACAAATGTAGCGTTTGTAGAAAAAATGAACAGAGAACTGAAAAACGATAAATTTAATTTTAAACCGACACATCATAACCCCTATTAAATCAAAAAGGGCTGGTTACCGTGACCAGTCCTTTTTTGATTGCACTACATAGAAATTACTAGATTTTTGTATAAAAGCAAACCAATTGGTAAAAATAGAAGTAACAAATTCAATTAGGTGGTGCAATTTATGAAAAACAATAATAATTCACGGCGCGGGCAGAAAGGCTTCTACATAGCCTTAAGCCTTTGTATTGTAGCAGTATTTTTAACAGCCTATTTCGTTACAACGAAAAGCAATACCAATCAAAATGACGGCGGACAAATGACACAAAGTGTTGTCAATGAACCAAAAACACCTGTTCTGCCGGAGGAAACGGCAAAGACGGCGCCAACGCCGACTGCAAAACCAACAGAAAAACCGGCTGTAAAACCGGCAAAAACACAAACGGAAAGCGGCACTGCAAAGCCGGCAAATTCTCAGTCTGTGAAATTTTCCATGCCGGCGGAGGGTGAAATTGTGGTTGCCCACTCTCAAGAAGCATTAGTCTATTCTAAAACCTATGAAGACTGGCGGACGCACACGGGTATTGATATCAATTGTGAAAAGGGAACGCCGGTGAAAGCAGTTGCTGATGGTACTGTTGAAAAAGTATACACCGACCCGCTGAAAGGAATTGTGATTGAAATTTCTCATGGTTCTATGCGTAGTATATATACCAATCTGTCTACGGATAACATGGTACAGGTAGGCAGTGAAGTAAAAGCAGGTGATGTGATTAGCGGCGTAGGCGACAGCGGTGCGTTTGAAAGCAAACAACAACCACATCTGCATTTTGAATTATATCAAGATGAAAAACCGGTTGACCCTGTAGAGATATTAAAAGCATAATATGCCGGCGATGCTAAAAATTCTCAAATTACAAAAAAATATACAAAAAAAAGCACAGTTTTCACCGTGCTTTTTTCTTGTAATTACGTAAAAATTATGATATAATAACGTATAGGGTAGCCTATACGTGCCTGTATTGAAATATCAGATAGTGAGGCTTTATGAAAAGTTCGCTTAAAAAACGTAGTTACATAAGAATCAATAGGGAGTTACAACATGTTTCAAGAGTTAAAAAAAATCTTTAAGGCAATAGATAAATGGTTTATGTTAGCCGCTTTTGCTGCAGCTATTCTGGGGCTGGTTGTTGTCTATAGCGCGACGCGTTCATTGGATGGAGGCACCAGAACGGCTATTATTCAGGGGTGTGCATTTATTGCCGGCGTCATTGCCATGATTGTTGTTATGGTACTGGATTATGAAAGTTTTGGACACAAATGGACTTTTATCTATGCTATCAACATCATGCTGTTGGCAGTGGTATTAATTTTAGGTGTGGGCGATGATATTGGCGGAAGAAGCTGGATTCGTATTGGACCTGTTGGGTTGCAGCCTTCGGAACTTGTCAAGGTTGGATTCATTTTAACGTTTGCCAAGCATTTGGAAAAACTGCATGATGATATGAACAAGTTGCTTCCGTTTTTGGGATTGTTACTTCATGCCGGTGTTTTAATAGGTTTGGTTCTTTTGCAGCCGGATTATGGAACGGCAATGGTTTATATTTTCATTTTTATTTGTATGGTATTTATAGCAGGATTGCATTACCGTTATTTTGCTATAGCAGCGGGCGGTTTTTTAGTGTTTGCACCTGTTGCGTGGTTTTTTGTACTCAAACCATATCAAAAACGACGATTTTTAACATTTTTCAATCCGGAATATGACCCTTCCGGTTCCGGTTACCAGGTGCTTCAGTCCAAACTTGCGATTGGCTCCGGAGAATTGACAGGAAGAGGGCTGTATCAGGGGCCGCAAACGCAACTCAATATTTTACCGGCGAAGGAAACAGACTTTATTTTTGCTGTGACGGGAGAAGAACTTGGATTTATCGGCTGTGTTGTTGCAATTTGTTTACTGTTTTTTATCATTTTCCGCTGTATATATATTGCGCGGGAAGCCAAGAGCGAATATGGACGGTATATTTGTATCGGTGTTGCGGCAATGTTTTTGTTCCAAGTGTTTGAAAATGTCGGTATGTGTATGGGAATCCTGCCGGTAACAGGGATTCCGCTGCCGTTTTTCAGTGCGGGCGGTTCCTCTATTTTAACGTCCATGATAGCAATCGGATTAGTCACAAACGTTTGGATAAGGCGAAAAACGCTGAATTTTGCATAAATGTCTTTGAGGACAAGCCAGCTTGTCCTCAAAGCATAACAATATAGATTGGACATTCACAAATTTGAAAGGTGAATCCACATATGGAAAAAGAAATATTGATTTCAATTGATAGTGTTCAGACAAGCGGTGATGGGGAACAAGACACCATTTCAATGGTGACGGAAGGTACATTGACAGAAAAAAATGGAAAGCAATACATAACTTATCAGGAAAGTGAACTTACCGGTTTTGAAGGCTGCACGACAACGCTTAAAATCGACGGAGACCATTTGACAATGCTGCGCTTTGGCCCTTCCAACACGCAGTTTGTTTTTCAGCCAAACCAATGCACATCAGGAATCTATCATACGCCGTATGGCGCATTTGAAGTAAATGTGATAACCAATACGCTGCAAATTTCCATGCAGGATAGACAAGGAGATATTCAAATAGACTATCATTTGCGGTTCGGCGGAAATCCGGCGAGCCGGCATCAATTTCATATTAAAATAACAGAAAAAAATAAAGGTGGGACAGAAAATGGATAACATGATTCATGAAATAAAACAGCAAATTGCAGGGTGTATGCAAAAAGCGCTAGAGTGTGCAGTCGCCGAGGGCGTCTTTCCGGCGGATGTGAAACTACCGGAAATAACAGTGCAGAAACCACGAGAAAAGGCACATGGCGACTTTGCATTGAATTTGGCGATGCAAATGGCAAAAGCAGCTAAAAAGCCGCCGCGCACGATTGCAGAAGAATTAATTGCCAGAATAGATACAAACGATACTTATATAGACCACATGGAAGTAGCGGGCGCCGGATTCATGAATGTTTTTCTGAAAAGTCAGTGGTTATATGACGCGCTGGACGCTATGAACAGCAAAGGCGCTGATTACGGAAAAAGTGCCTGTGCACAGAAACAGAAAATCATGGTGGAATTCGTAAGCGCTAATCCGACAGGTCCGATGCATATGGGGAACGCCCGCGGCGGCGCACTGGGCGACAGTTTGGCGGAGGTGTTGAAATGGGCAGGAAATGACGTGACCCGTGAGTTTTATCTGAACAACGCCGGTGCGCAAATTGAAAAATTGGGAAAATCCCTCAATGCAAGATATATTCAGATATTAAAAGGCGATGATGCAATTGAGTTTCCGGAGGACGGTTATCATGGGAAAGATATTCGTACGCACATGGAAGCATTTATCGATGAATTCGGTACCAATCATTTGGACATGCCGGAAGAAGAACGCAAAAAAATCTTTATTGAATATGTTTTAAAACGTAACATTCAGAAGATTGAAACAGACCTTGGCAAGTATCGCATTCACTATGACGTTTGGTTTCCGGAAACGAATTTATATGAATCGGGTGAAGTGGAAGATACCATTGCGGCGCTGAAAGAAAGCGGTTATGCCTATGAAGAAGGTGGCGCGGTCTGGTTTAAATCTTCACAATTTGGTTCTGAAAAAGACGATGTTTTAATTCGTCAAAGTGGAATCCCGACTTATTTTGCTGTTGATATTGCCTATCATCGCAATAAATTTATTGTGCGTGGATTTGATAAAGTAATCAATATTTGGGGTGCAGACCATCATGGACATATTGCGCGTATGAAAGGCGCAATGCAGGCGCTGGGCATTGACCCCGAACGGTTACAGGTCATCACGATTCAGTTAGTACGCTTGATGAACGGCAATGAAGTAGTGCGCATGAGCAAGCGAACCGGCGAAATGGTGACGCTGGGCGAATTAATTGAGGACATTGGTATTGACGCGGCGCGGTTCTTCTTCAATTTGCGTCAAGCGGACAGTCATTTTGATTTTGATTTGGAATTGGCGTTGACACAGACCAACGAAAATCCGGTCTACTATGTCCAATATGCTCATGCACGGATTTGTAGTATTCTCCGTTTATTGCAGGAGGAAGATCATGTGACACTTCCGGCATATGACCAAATTGATATGACGCTGCTTCAGGAACCGGCAGAAAAAGAGTTGATTGAAAAATTAGCCTATTTCCCGGAAGAAATTGTAACAGCAGCGGAAACAACAGACCCGACACGTATGACACACTATGCAATGGATTTAGCATCTTTATTTCACAGTTTTTATAATGCGTGCCGCGTTCGCTGCGAGGAGCGTCCGCTCATGTTTGCGCGTTTAAAACTGATAGATTTGACCCGTGGCGTTATCGCTTCCGCACTGAAGATTTTAGGTGTGAGCGCGCCGGAAAAAATGTAGGAGTTTGAGAGGACTATGCAAAAGAGAGTTTGTTTGTTACTCACGGTTATTTTGAGTTTATCTGTATCGGCTGTTTCAGCGCAGACGTTTACGCCGCAGCCGGATATGGCACAGGAAATTTTGATTCGGACAACATTTACAGATGTACCGACACAGTTTTCTAATGTAAACCGGCTGCAAACTATGGCGGCGCTGCAGCTTATGACGTTTTCGGATAATCGAGTACATTTGCAGCAGTATATGACAGAAGATGAAGTGCTGCGGATACTGTATTATGCCGCCGGCGTACGTGATAAAGCCGACCAGATGGGCGAAAACAATGCTTACCGCACGGAAATGGGGCTCGGTGAACGTGATGCAGCCTCTAATAGCGATGGTTTATATCTATATGCATATCAAAGTGGCTTGATTTCCAAAGAACAGTTTGACGGCTACTTCTTTACATATGCATTATCGCGCAACACGGTGGCAATGCGGTATGATGTATATTTGTGGATGGCAAAGCTATTTGGTATTCAGCCGGAATCAGATTTTGGGAAACTGATCAGATTTTCGGACGGTAACAGGATTCAGACAGCGGACAAGCCATATTTTGCGGCGTTGATAAATCAGGGACTTGTGGAAGAAAAAACGTCACTCGGCTTATATTTTCCAGTATCGCGTGAATGGTTTTTGAATACATTGGAACGCATGGAGCCATATTTTATCGAAACATTGGGCTATCAAAAACGAGAGGGCACCGTCATAGAAGTGTTGCAGGACGAAGCAATACGGAAAATTGTTGTGGAGACTTCCGGTGGCGGACAAGATGTGATTGAAGTACCGCTGTCCAAAACACAAAATCAATTGGCAGAAGATATTGCGGTGCTCGGGGCAGGGGGGCGCCAAATTACAGCGTGTCTGACTGCGGGGGAAACCATTTCTTATTATATCAAAAATGCTAAAGTCTCGTTTATCGTAGTGAAAAATGCATTACCGAACCCTTTAGTAAATACGGAAGTACAGGTGGAGGGAACATTATATTATTACGACCCTGACATGCGGATGGCAGCGATACAAACGGCGTCCGGTTACATACCTGTCTTTTTGGCGGAAAATGTATCTATTACAAACGACGATACGGCGATTGCTGCCGTTGATTTATGCCAATATTATGGAAAAACAATACAAGTATCAGCAATTATGCGCTATGAAAAGGATTTGCTGACAGCAAAATCTTGCCGTGTCTTTGGTTAAACAAGTTTTGAGAAATGATTAGAAAGGAATGACGCTGCGTTGAAAACAAAATTATATAGACGAATCTTACCTTTTTTTGCGGCAGCTTTATTGTTTGTTCCGCTGCAAGGATTTGCACGCAATGTACAGATTCAAGATTCCTATTTTTACAGTGTTGTAGATTTTATATCAGAAAACTACCGCTACGGTGTGACAAAAACAGAGTTAATCAATGCAGCGAAAAAATATATGGCGCAAACCGGCGATACGACATTTGAAGCAGCAGTAACCGGTATGACCAGTATATTAGACCCGTATAGCGCCTACCTTGCACCGGAAATCTACCAGCAATGGAACGAATCAAGCGAAGGCTCCTATGGCGGTATTGGCGTAGGGGTTACGCTGTCCCATTCAGATTTTTTTGCCAGCGAAATTTTTCCGGATTCTCCGGCAGAAAAAGCAGGTATTCAGGTGGGCGATATGTTATGGGAAGTGGACGGTACGCTTATCAGCGGAAAGACCTTTGACGAGGTGACAGCACTTTTGAAAGCAGACCGCCCCAATGTTTCGCTTGTCGTGAAACGATTTGGGACAGCGGGAGAGCAGTTGCTGAAATTCGAGTTAACAAAAGCGCCTGTTAATTCGCCGGATTTATATAGCCATATTGAGGATGGAATTGGCGTGATTGTTTTGAATTCCTTCAATGAAATGTCTTATCCTGCGCTGCAAGAGGCACTGAAAACCTTTGATGAAGCAAAAGTAGATAAAATTATTTTTGATATCCGCGACAATCCGGGCGGAACAGATGTTGTCATGCGGATGGCGTCGCTGTTTATCCCAACGGGACCGGTGACGCATTTGGAATTTATCAATCCGGAACTGAACGAAACTTATACGGTGGTAAATGAAACGCCTGGGAAATATCAATTGGCGGTTTTGGTCAATGAAAACAGTGCCAGCGCATCAGAAATGTTTGCCGGTGCGATTCAAGATACAGATTCAGGAACCGTCATAGGTACGAAAACGTTTGGAAAGGGTAGTATGCAAATTACGCAAACGCTGCGCTATGGCGGCGGTATTAAATTAACGGTAGGTACCTATGTAACACCACATAAAAATGAAGTGAACCATGTCGGTATCACGCCGGATATTGTGGTGGAAAACAGAGTGGTTTCTTATGAACAGCATCCGGAGCGTACGCCGCTGGAAGGGAAAAAGGAAATCGGTGCAGCAAGCACAGAACCGGAGATAAAAGCTGTGAAAGAACGTTTGGATTTGCTTGGTTATTATACAGGAGATTATCAAGATAAGTCTTGGAACGGAAATACCGTTTATGCTTTAAAACAATTTCAGGCTGAAATGGGACTGCCGCAGACCGGTGTCTGTGATATTACCACACAGATTCGTCTTGAAAATGTTTGTAAGGATAAACAAGTTGTGATAGATGACCAATATGCAGCAGCAAAAAACTTGCTGTTGGAATCAAAACAAATGAAACAATAGCGCTGCGTGGACATGTTTCGGAAAGGGATGACAAAAATAACAATGAGACAGCAAAAACATTTCTTTTCAGCGCAGCGTTTGGCAACAATTGGGTTACTTTCCGCTATTACCGTTGTGATGGGGACAACACCGCTTGGATTTATTCAGCTTCCGACCATCAAAGCAACAACAATGCAGATTCCGGTTGTGATAGGCGCTATTTTGGAAGGACCTGTTGTTGGCGGCATTTTAGGACTGATTTTTGGATTGTTCAGCATTTTTCAGAATATGACAGCGCCTTCTGCACTGTCATTTGCCTTGATAAATCCATTGGTCTCTGTGTTGCCCAGAATTTTGATTGGCATACTTTCCTACTATGGATATCGACTTTTTCGTGACCGCAATCAATATTTAGCAGTGGGAACAGGCGCTGCTGTCGGTTCGCTTGTCAATACTTGCGGCGTGATGGGCATGATTTATTTGCTCTATGTTGGTGAATTTGCCATGAATAAAGGAATTGACCCCGCGGCGGCAGGCGGTGTGATTGCTTCCGTTTGTCTGATCAATGGCAGTATTGAAGCCGTTTTTGCAGTGGTGATTTCCATTCCGATTATAATAGCAGTCCTAAAAATCAAACAAAAATTAAAGAAATAAAAGGTGGGGGCTTTTGTGATTTACCAAACTATCAAACAAGCCAAAAGAATTGTTGTAAAAGTGGGCACGTCAACGTTGGCATATGGCACGGGCGGTTTAAACCTGCGGCGCATTGAGCGGCTGGCAGAGGTGCTCTCGGACATTAAAAATTCCGGAAGAGAAGTTATATTGGTGTCCTCCGGCGCAATTGGCGTTGGCGCCGGCGTTTTGGGAATGATGAACCGTCCTTCTGATACAAAAGACAGACAAGCGGCGGCAGCGGTGGGACAATGTGAATTGATGAATTATTATGGACAGTTGTTTCATAAATACGGTCACAATGTCGCCCAAATTCTTTTAACAAAAGACACAATTGATGTGGCGAAAAGCAAAGAAAATGCAAGAAATACCTTCCAGACGCTGCTGGATTACGGCGTTTTACCCATTGTGAACGCAAACGATACCGTTTCGACTGAGGAGACGGACTGCGGCGACAACGACACGCTTTCCGCCATTGTTGCAACGCTGGTAGAAGCTGATATATTAATTATGCTCAGCGACATTGACGGTCTGTTTGACAGCGACCCACGCAAAAATGAACATGCCAAAATGATTCGTATTGTGAAAGATATTGATGAAGATATTTTACAGACCGCCAGCGGCGCAGGTACTAAAAACGGAACCGGCGGCATGGTTACAAAATTATCAGCGGCAAAAATTGCAACAAGCGCCGGAATACATACTTGTATTAATAATGGAAAACATCCTGAAATCTTATATGATATTTTGGACGGCAAGGAAACAGGTACTCTTTTTGTGGCAAATTAAAGTAAATGCAATTTTTGATTGCGTTTCATTCTATAGGAGGCAGAAAAATGGTAAGACGAATCTATGTGGAGAAAAAAAGTGGATTTGACGTGGAAGCACAGGGGATTTATACAGATTTGAAGAAAAATCTGTTGATTCAAGGGCTGGAAAATGTTAGAATTTTTTACCGCTATGACGTGGAAGGCTTAAGTGAGGAGCAGTACCGTCAGGCGGTATATTCTGTTTTTTCGGAGCCGCCGGTTGATAACTGTTATGAACAATTGCCGGAACTGGAAAACAGCCGGATATTCGGCATTGAATTTTTGCCTGGACAGTTTGACCAGCGTGCTGATTCCGCGGAACAATGTATGCAGATTTTGACCTGCGAAGCGCGTCCCAATATTCGTTATGCGAAAATTGTTGCCTTGTGCGGAACGCTTTCAGAAGAAGAATTTGCGGCAATCCGTCAATATTTGATTAACCCTGTGGAAGCGCGGGAAGCGAGTCTTGCACCGGCAGAGAATTTGCGTGAAGAGGCGGAAGTGCCGGAAGATGTTGCTGTTCTTGACGGCTTTATTACCATGGACGATGCTGCGCTTGAAGGCTGCCGCACAGAACTTGGACTTGCCATGGACCATGAAGATATTTTATTCTGCCAAAACTATTTTAAAGAAACGGAAAAACGCAATCCGACGCTGACAGAAATCCGTATGATTGATACCTATTGGTCGGATCATTGCCGTCATACGACGTTTATGACTGAACTGACGGAGGTGGAGATCAAAGAGGGGCTTGCGAGCGATACCATTCGCAGCGTTTGGCAGGACTATCAAAAAACGCGCGAAACGTTATATGTCGGGAAACAAAAAGACCTGTGCTTAATGGATCTTGCGACAATCGCGGCAAAAAAATTGAAACGCGAAGGCAAATTGCAGCAATTGGACGAAAGTGAAGAAATCAATGCATGCAGCATTGAAATTCAAGTTGATGTTGACGGAAAGCCGGAAACATGGCTGTTGATGTTTAAAAACGAAACACACAATCACCCGACGGAAATTGAACCATTTGGCGGCGCGGCAACCTGTTTGGGCGGCGCGATTCGCGACCCGTTATCAGGCCGGAGTTATGTCTACCAAGCAATGCGTGTTACCGGCTGCGGCGACCCGCGTCAAAAAGTGAAAGATACGTTGTCCGGAAAACTCCCGCAGCGGAAAATATCCACGGTTGCCGCCAGCGGATATAGTTCCTACGGAAACCAGATTGGGCTTGCAACAGGACAGGTAGAGGAAATTTATCATCCTGGCTATGTAGCAAAACATATGGAAATTGGCGCGGTAGTCGGCGCTGTTCCAAAGGATTCTGTTGTGCGCGAACGCCCACAGCCGGAAGACGTTGTGGTATTGCTGGGCGGACGGACAGGGCGGGACGGCTGCGGCGGTGCGACCGGTTCCTCCAAAGCACATACAGCAGACTCCTTAGACCAATGCGGTGCGGAAGTGCAAAAAGGGAATCCGCCGGAAGAGAGAAAAATACAGCGGTTGTTCCGCAAACCGGAAGTGACGCGCCGTATCAAACGTTGTAATGATTTTGGTGCAGGCGGCGTTTCCGTTGCGATTGGTGAATTAGCGGACGGTTTACATATCAATTTAGATAAAGTACCGAAGAAATATGAAGGCTTGGACGGTACGGAACTGGCGATTTCCGAATCGCAGGAACGTATGGCGGTTGTTGTTGCAAAAGAAGACGCTGACTTTATGGTGCAGCAGGCAAATCTGGAAAACATTGAAGCCACCATTGTTGCGCAGGTGACCGAAACGCCGCGTTTGGTGATGGAGTGGCGCGGCAAAACCATTGTGGATATCAGCCGTGAATTTTTGAATTCCAATGGCGCCAAAAAGCAAATGACCGCGGTTGTAGACGGCGTGAAAGAACTGGATATGAACGTCAAAAACGATTTGTATGAACTGATGGAAGATTTGTCGCAATGCAGTCAAAAAGGTTTGATAGAGCGGTTTGATTCCACCATTGGCGCTGGTACGGTGCTCATGCCGCTGGGCGGAAAATATCAGCTGACAAGACCGGAGGTTATGGCGGCAAAAATTCCGGTGCTGCATGGCGAAACGGATACCGCCAGCATTATGGGATTTGGATTCCATCCATATCTTTCTGCTTCCAGTCCGTTCCATGGCGCAGCACTTGCAATTGTAGAGTCTGTTACAAAAGTCGTCGCGGGCGGCGGAAATTATAAAACAACCTATTTGACATTGCAGGAATATTTTGAAAAACTCTATCAGGAACCTTCTCGTTGGGGAAAACCGTTGGCAGCGCTTTTGGGCGCATATTTAGCGCAGACAAAGCTTGGAATTGCCGCAATCGGCGGAAAAGACAGTATGTCCGGCAGTTTTGAGGATATGGATGTGCCGCCGACTTTGGTTTCTTTTGCAATTGACGCAGTGCGTGCTTCCAAAGTTGTTTCGCCGGAATGGAAAGGTGCTGGACATAAGGTTTGGTATTTACATACGCCGCCTACAGCGGACGGTCTGCCGGATTGGGAGGCGCTGAAAGCAAACTATGATATCATATACCGGTTGATTGAAAGCGGAAAGGCATTGGCAGTCGGCACAGTACGCGCCGGTGGTATTGCCGGTGCTGTTGCAAATATGAGTTTGGGAAACAAAATCGGTTTTTCACAAAACAATACCTTCAGCAAAGAATGGTATGTACCGTATTATGGATCCTTCATTATAGAATCCGCACAGACGTTAGACGGTTTTGAATTGCTTGGTGAAACGACGCCGCAGCCGGTGATTACATTAGGCGGAAAGTCCTATGAGTTGGATACACTGATTGCAAAATGGGAAGCACCGCTGGAACCCATTTTCCCAACACAGGCTGATTGTGAATATCAAAAAACGCCTGAAAAAGCGGCATATGGACAGCGGACGGTGATAAAACCGCAAGGGATTGCAAAGCCGAAGGTATTCATTCCGGTGTTCCCAGGAACCAACTGTGAATATGACAGCGCGCGCGCGTTTGAAAAAGAAGGCGCACAGGCGGATATTTTTGTCGTACGCAACAGTTCTGCAAAAGAAATTGAAGATTCTCTGCAGGAAATGGCAAAACGGATTGGACAGTCTCAAATCATCATGGTTCCAGGCGGCTTTAGTGCCGGAGATGAACCGGAAGGTTCCGGTAAATTTATTGCGGCAGCGTTCCGCAATCCTTATGTGAAAGACGCGGTACATGAACTATTAAAACAGCGCGACGGATTGATGCTGGGAATTTGTAACGGTTTTCAGGCATTGATTAAACTCGGTTTGGTGCCATATGGTGAAATCCGTGACTTAGATGAAACAAGTCCGACATTGACTTTTAATACCATTGGACGCCACGCGTCAAGTCTGGTTCGTACGAGGGTATCATCTGTGAAATCTCCATGGTTCCAATTTAGTGAAGTGGGAGATGAACATACCATTGCGATTTCTCATGGGGAAGGACGGTTTATCTGTCCGCCTGACTTATACCGTCAGCTATACGAAAACGGACAGATTGCAACGCAGTATGTGGATTTTGACGGCAATCCGACCTATGACATCTATTTCAATCCCAACGGCTCTTACGAGGCTGTGGAAGGTATCACCAGCCCCGACGGGCGCGTGCTTGGAAAAATGGGTCACAGTGAACGGAAAGGCGCGAATTTGTATAAAAATATAGACGGCAACAAGGAACAACCAATATTTAAAGCAGGGGTTGCATATTTTAAATAAAAGACAGAAGAAAGGATGGGTGTGTTTATGTTTGTATCAGAATGTTTATCGGCGAACGAGAACGGGCATCTCATGATTGGCGGCTGCGATACGGTAGAACTGGCAAAACAATTCGGAACGCCGCTTTATGTGATGGATGAAAGTGACATTATTAAAAATTGTAAACTCTATCAGGAGTCGCTGAATCGTTATTATGACGGAAACGGTTTGGTTCTCTATGCGAGTAAAGCGTTTTCCTGTATGTATATGTGCAAGCTGATGAACGACCTTGGCATGGGGCTGGACGTCGTTTCCGGCGGTGAATTATATACTGCTTGGAAAGCCGGATTTGACATGAGCCGTGTCTATTTCCACGGAAATAACAAAACGGATGATGAATTAAAACTGGCAGTAGAACACAAGGTTGGAACCATTGTAGTGGACAACGTAGACGAATTGGAACGGTTGAACCGTATTGCTTCTGAAAAAGATGTTGTTGTCCGCATTATGTTCCGTATCAAACCAGGTATTGATGCACATACACACAGCTTTATTCAGACAGGACAAATTGATTCTAAATTCGGTGTGGCGCTGGAAAACGGCGAAGCGTTTGAAGCATACCGGCGCGCAGCAGAATACTCTCATTTGAAAGTGATAGGTGTTCACTGCCATATTGGTTCTCAGATTTTTGATTTGGAACCATTCAAATTGGCGGCAAAAGTGATGATGAATTTCATCGGTGATTTGCACGATAAATTGAATATTGAAATAGAAGAATTGAATCTCGGCGGTGGATATGGTATTAAATATACCGAAGAGGATCAACCAATTAACTATGACGCATATATTCAGGCAGTGTCTGAAGTTGTAAAACAAATGGCGCAGGAGCGCGGTGTAAACCTGCCGAAAATCATGATGGAGCCAGGTCGTTCCATTGTGGCGCCTGCCGGTATTACACTGTATACAGTGGGCGGCGTGAAAGAAATCAAAGACGTCCGCACCTATGTCTCCGTGGACGGCGGTATGATTGACAATCCGCGTTATATTTTGTATGAATCAAAATATGACGCAGTATTGGCAAATAAAGCGACTGCACCTCGGGAAAACGTTGTCACCATTGCCGGAAAATGCTGCGAATCAGGTGATTTGCTGATTAAGGATATCAAAATGCCGTATATTGAAGTAGGTGATACCTTGGCAGTGCTTGCAACCGGCGCGTATAATTATTCTATGGCGAGTCATTACAACCGCATTCCAAATCCGCCTGTGATTATGGTAAAAGACGGTCAGGCAGAAGAAATTGTACGTCGGGAAAGCTATGAAGATTTGCTGCGTAATGACATTTTGTAATACATTATTGCTAAAATGTTAAAAAAATCACAGGAAAAACTTGACTTTTACCAAAGAATTCTTATATAATAAAGGATAGATGAAATTTTGAATTGGAGTGAGTGA
>CAMNSU010000069.1 GCA_946555455.1 uncultured Clostridia bacterium
TTCTGCCGAAAGACCGAGCGTCATAAGTTTAATAATCTGTTCGCCTGCAATTTTGCCAATTGCCGCTTCATGAATCAGGGAAGCATCCACATGGTTTGCCGTCAGTTCCGGAATTGCACTGACAATCCCCTTGTCCATAATAATGGCGTCACATTCCGAATGCCCATGACATGCGGCATTGCCGTTAATGCGCGATCGAAACAGCTGTCTGGACTGCTCTTTGGCAATGGAACGTGAAATTAGATTCGCACCGGCGTTGTCTCCGTTTAAATCCACAACAAAGTTCGTTTCTGCGACTTGGGTTCCGTGCGTCATAATTTTTTCTTTTATCACCAAACTCGCGCCGCTTTGCAGCACTGCGCCGGAGGTGCGTTTCGTACTGTCAACTCCCTCAATCTGCACCGTGTCCATTTCCATATAAGAATTTTCCGCCATTTCAATATAGGTTTCGGGATTGATAATTCTGCTGCCGGTGCCTTCGCCAATCCCAATATGTTTTTCCATATATTTCACGCGGGCGTTTTCTTCAATGAAAAATCGGTGAATCCCATTATGCTGCGCGTCTTCTTCCCCATCCGTATGCACGCCGCAGCCTGCAACAATGACAACGTCCGCATTTTTATGCACATAAAAATCATTATATACCAAATCGTCAACGCCGCTGTGTGTGACACATGCCGGAATATAGACAGTTTCACCCTGCGCTGCCGAATCGACGATAATATTGATACCGGGCTTGTCCTTTTTCGGTTCAATCACAATGTGCTCCGTCGATTGCCGTCCGGCACACTGCCCGTCCTCTCTGATATTATAAGCGCCTGTCGGCGCGCCGAACATATCCGCCACCGATTCCAGCAGTTTCTTCGTAATATTATTCACAGCATCCACGCTCCTTTTTCGCACAGAACTGGCAGTCCCCTTCTGCTTTTAGCAGCTGCGGCAAAATCTCCTGCCGTTTTCCCCGCGCGGTAATCTCTCCGCCGGAGAGCACCATAATTTCATCTGCAATCTCCAAAATCCTCTCTTGATGAGAAATCACAATAATCGAACCGTCCATGTTCTCCCGCATTTTTTGGAAAATATCAATCAAATTCTTAAAACTCCATAAATCAATGCCCGCTTCCGGTTCATCAAATATCGCCAGCTTCGTCTGTTTCGCCATCACGCCCGCAATCTCCACGCGTTTCATTTCTCCGCCCGACAGTTCCGCATTCACTTCCCTGTCCAGATATTCTTTTGCACACAGTCCAACAGACCACAAATAAGATGAAATCTGCTGGTCGCTCAGCGGCTGCTGTGCTGCCATTTGCACCATATCCCGCACTGTGATTCCCTTGAACCGTACCGGCTGCTGAAATGCAAAACTGACTCCCGCTTTTGCCCGCGCGGTAATGGATTCCTTTGTAATGTCGTTTCCGTCCAGCAAAATACTGCCGCCGCTCGGTGTTTCAATTCCGGCAATCACCTTCGCCAATGTAGATTTCCCGCCGCCGTTCGGACCTGTAATGACTAAAAATTCGCCGTCTTGAACCGTCATATTTATATTTTTTAATATCTCTTTTTCTGCCTCAGCACAAAATGATATATTGCTTAATTCCAGCATGTGCTTCTCCTCCTATTGCACACTTAATTAGTATACTATTAATGATACTATACCCTGTTCCGTTTGTCAACCCACTTATGAATTATCACTGTCTGCTCTGCCGGTTGTGGAAGTATAACTGCGATCTACCGTGATAACCGTAAAATAATCCGGATAATCGGCTTTCACCTGCGTATCAATCACTTCCCGCAATTCTTTATCGCTCATTTGATAGCGCGGCGGCACCGCCACATCAAAAATCAAATTACTGTGCGTGTTTCCTTTCACCATACGAAAATCATGCATGGACAAGCGGCTGTCCAGTTCCTGCAAAATCTTTTGTACCACATCCCGCATATGGTTCGTCTCTTCATCATCAGTGACAACAGGATCCAAATGAATCACCAAATGAATATCCAAGTCTTCCGCAAAATCTTTTTCAATATTGTCAATCATATCATGGCTTTTTAAAATATCCTCTTTGGCGCAGACCTCCACATGCACCGACGCAAAACAACGCTGCGGCCCGTAGTTATGCACCATCAAATCATGCGTCCCCAGCACGCCTTCATAACCATGCAGTTTGTCCTCGATTTTATTCACCAACTCTTGTGCCGGTGCAGTGCCAAGCAATGGATTTAACGTTTCACGCACCAATCCGATTCCCGAAATAATAATAAAAACAGCGACCAGCGTTCCTGCATATCCATCTAACTGCCAGCCTGTCACTTTGCCTACCAGCGCTGAAACCAGCACTGCGCTTGTGGCATAGACGTCATTCATACTATCCGCCGAATTTGCCAAAATTGCCATAGAATCAATGGTTTTTCCAACTTTTCGATAAAACAGTCCCATCCAGAGTTTCACCAAAATTGCCATACATAAAACCGCTACGGACAGCCAACTGAATTCCACTGCTTCCGGTTTAAAAATCTTTTGCACCGACGAACCAATCAACTGAATGCCCAGCAGCAAAATGGAAAAGGAAACCACCAGTCCGGCAATATATTCCACTCTCGCATGACCATAGGGGTGTTCTTCATCCGCCGGTTTGCCGGACATTTTAAAGCCAATGAGCGTCACAATACAAGAACCTGCGTCAGAAAGGTTATTGACCGCATCTGCAACGATGGCAATGCTGCCAAACACCATACCAACCAAAAACTTTAGCGAAAACAGCAGCACATTGCACGCCAGTCCCACAAAACCGGCAAGCAGACCATAGCGTCCGCGCACGGCAGGTTTTCCCGTTTTGTCATAGTCTTTCACAAAGATACGCACCAAAAGATTGGTCAATTGTCCATCCCTCCATGTTTTAAGCAAAGGAAGCCCGCGCTCATGCGGCTTGAGTCCCCTTGCCTACGCTTCAATGCGGCTGATTTTTGGTCCCTGCGGCGTGTCCTTCACCTGATACCCCTGTTTTGTCAAAGCGTCGCGCAATTCGTCCGCCAACGCCCAGTTTTTCTCCGCTCGCGCCTGCGCGCGCTGCTGCGCCAATGCAACAATTTCTGCCGGAATGTCTTGCTTTTTTTCCTGTCCAAGCAATCCCAAAACGCCGCCCAGTTCGCGCATTAAGTCTAAAATCCCCCCGCAATATGCCTTAGAATACGTATGTTCTACCGATGTATCATTATAAACGTCGCGCACGATTTCAAACAAAACGCTGATTGCGTCCGCGGTGTTCAGGTCGTCGTCCATTGCGTCAGTGAATTTCCGGCGGTAGTTCATCATGCGGTCATAGCTTTCCTGTTCCTCCGCACGCACGCCGCCCTCTGTTCCTTTTTCCATCAAAAACGCCAAATGTTCCATGCAGGTATACATGCGCTGCAGGGCGTTTTGTGCCGATTCCATAAGTTCTTTGGAAAAATTGATGGGGTTGCGGTAGTGCGCGCTGAGCATAAAGAAACGAATCACTTCATAGTCAAATTCCTGCGCCACTTCGCGCACGGTGAAAAAGTTCCCCAGCGATTTAGACATTTTCTGGTTATTGATATTGATATATCCATTGTGCAGCCAATAATGCGCAAATGGTTTGCCCGTTGCCGCTTCGCTCTGGGCAATTTCATTTTCGTGGTGCGGAAACACCAAATCTGCTCCACCGCTGTGAATATCAATGGTTTCGCCCAAAAACTTGTTCACCATTGCCGAGCACTCAATATGCCAGCCTGGGCGTCCCATGCCCCAAGGGCTTTCCCACGCAGGTTCCCCTGGTTTTTGTGCTTTCCAGAGCGCAAAATCCATTGGGTCTTCTTTGCGTTCGTCCACACCGATACGCGCGCCGCTTTCCAAATCCTCCAGCGGTTGGTGGGACAGTTTGCCATAGCCTTCAAATTTCTTTGTCGCAAAATAGACGTCGCCGTCTACCGCGTAGGCAAATCCCTTTTCCTCCAATGTTTGAATCAGCGCAATAATACTGTCAATGTTTTCCGTTGCCCGCGGGTGTACCGTTGCTTTTTCAATACCAAGCCCCTGCGCGTCGGTAAAATATTCCGCAATATACCGGTCTGCCAGTTCCTTCACGGTAATACCTTCCTCACCCGCTTTGCGAATCATTTTGTCGTCTACGTCCGTAAAATTCTGTACAAATTTCACCTTGTAGCCACGGTATTCCAAATAGCGGCGCAGCGTGTCAAAAATGATAAACGGACGCGCGTTACCAATGTGAAAAAAGTTATATACGGTCGGACCGCAGGAATACATTTTCACTTTTCCCTCTTCCAGCGGCACAAATTCCTGTTTTTCCCTCGTCAACGTATTATATAATTTCATTTCCATCTTCTCCTTTGCTATCCATTTTATGCTGCAATTGTTCTATCATATGCCGCAATTGGCACAGTTCCATCGATACCGGATCGGGAATATGAATTTGATCCAAATCGGCAATCTTTTTCCCGCCTTTTCGTACCACCCGCGCCGGCACGCCGACACAAGTGCTGTCCTCCGGCACTTCGTTTAATACGACTGCGTTCGCCGCAATTTTAGAATTGTCTCCCACTTTAAACGGTCCAAGCACCCTTGCGCCCGCGCCCACCATAACATTGTTGCCAAGCGTCGGATGACGTTTGCCGCACTCTTTTCCGGTTCCGCCCAGCGTCACATTCTGATAGATGGTACAATAATCACCCACCTCTGCCGTCTCACCTATGACAACACCCATACCGTGGTCAATCAACAGTCCTTTTCCTATTTTGGCGCCCGGATGGATTTCTATTCCGGTGAAAAAACGAACAATCTGCGAAATGATTCTTGCTAAAAAATAGCATTTATGCCGGTATAAAAAATGGGCAGGGCGGTGCCAAAATACGGCATGAAGCCCGGGATACAGTAAAATCACTTCCGCCATATTGCGTGCGGCAGGGTCTCTGTCGCGCACAGATTTTATATCTTCCCATAGTGACAACGGTTCCTCTCCTCCTTCCTTGCCAATAAAAAACGCCTCCGGTTTGCAGTCATTGCAATACCGAAGGCGGACATTCCGCGGTTCCACTTCTGTTTCTCACTCGATTTGCCGCTTCTACGGCGGCAACGCCTGATAACGGCAGGCTGCCGGACACGGATACTGTTATATTCCCCGTGCCGCGCTCCCCGGCGCACTTCTCCCGCGGCGTTCATGACGGATATTTCCAGCCACCCGATATCCGCTCTCTGTCATGATTTCCACCGGATACTCTTCCGGTTCCCAGCGCTTCTTTTATGAAATTATACGATATATTCTCACATGTATTTTATATTATATTACATTCCACTGAAATTTGCAACCCAAAATTTGTTTTTTCTTTTATAGCTGTCTTAAAATTGCTTTCACCAGCGTCTCAAACGTTTCTTTCACATTATCCGCCGTCTCTATCACTTCTTCATGACTGAGCGGCTGGTTCAAAATCCCTGCCGCCATGTTGGTGATACAGGAAATTCCCAGCACTTTCATGCCGCAATGCGCTGCCGCAATCACCTCCGGCACGGTGGACATACCGACCGCATCCGCTCCCAGCGTCCGCAGCATACGGATTTCCGCCGGCGTTTCAAAGCAAGGTCCGGGCATGAATGCATAAACGCCCTCGCGCAGTGCAACGCCTGTTTCGTTCGCTGCTTTTCGTGCAACCTCCGCCAATTCTGGCGTATAGGCGCGGCTCATATCAAAAAAGCGCGGCCCCAATTCTTCCACATTGCTCCCACGCAGCGGTGTGGTATCAAAAAATTTTATATGGTCGGTGATTAGCATTAAATCGCCAGGTTTGAAAGCGGTCTGAATGCCGCCCGCCGCATTGGTTAAAATGAGTTGCTGTACGCCCAAAGTCCGCAGTACCTGAACATAAAACGCGACGTCTTTCATTTCGTAGCCTTCATAGAAATGAAACCGGCCCGACAAACAGAGCAGCGGCTTTCCGCAAAGATTGCCGTAAATCAGTTTTCCTGCGTGTCCCGGTACCGTAGACGATGGAAATCCCGGAATCTCTACATATGGAATCTCCGTTTTTTCTGTCAGCTGTTTTCCAAAATCGCCCAGTCCTGACCCCAGCACCAACGCCGTTTGCGGCACTTCTCCGATTCTGGCAGTGATATACCCAGCGGCTTTTCTGATTGTTTCCATGTCAGCGCCCCCATCCCATATAAAATTATTTGGATTCCAACAATAATTTTCTGTTCACTATAATATATTCCAGCCCCGAAATAATCGTGATGAGTACCATCAAAAACACCAAGATGTCCATGACAGTTATTCTACCAAACGAATAACTCAGTCCAAGCGGCAGCGGTATCAACGCCCAAATCAGCACAATCATTTGTAGCATGGTTTTGGCTTTTCCGCTTTTGCCCGCCGCAATCACAACGCCGTTCCCACTCGCAATGAGCCGCAGTCCTGTCACAATAAATTCCCGTGCTATAATAATAAAGAGCGCCCAGACAGACATCATGTCTTGGTCTACAAGCAGCGCCAAACCGGCGCAGACCAAAAGTTTATCCGCCAGCGGATCCATAAATTTTCCAAAATCTGTCACCAATTGATATTTCCGTGCAATTTTTCCGTCCAGCAAATCCGTCAGGGACGCCACGATAAACAAAATCAAAGCAATCCAGCGGCAAACTGTGCCGGACATCAACGCAAACGCAATAAAAAAAGGAATCAATAGAATACGAAACAAGGTTAGTTTATTGGGAAGATTCATATGCGGTTCCTCCTATATTTTTTCTTCTTCATAGAGGGTGCGTCCCTCCAAATCATATTCCGTCGCGTCCGTCACCAAAATTTCCACATACTCCCCTGGAACGGTGGCGTCCGCGTCAAAAATCACACTGCCGTCAATCTCGGGCGAATCCCCTTGGGTGCGCCCCAAATATTTTCCACTCGGCAATTGTCCCTCGCACAATACTTCCATTCGCCGGTCTATTTTTCCTTCGTTGATTGCCAAAGAAATGTCCTGTTGCAATTCCATAATTTCCTGCCGCCGCGCTTCTTTCACCGATTCTTCCACCTGCTCCGGCAGCTGCGCCGCCGCGGTTCCCTCTTCCTGCGAATAGGCAAACACGCCGATACGGTCAAACTGCATTTCCTGCACAAACGATTTTAACTGTGCAAAATCTTCCTCGGTTTCGCCCGGAAATCCGGTGATAAACGTGGAACGAATCACAATTTCCGGTACTTTTTCACGCAGTTTCCGAATCAATTCCGCCGCTTCCTGCCGCGTGATATGCCGTCCCATACGTTGCAGCACGCTATCCGACGCATGTTGCAGCGGCATATCAATATATTTGCACACTTTTTTGTTGCGCGCCATCTCGTCTATCAGCGCATCGCTGATACGTTCCGGATATCCATAATGCAGCCGAATCCAGTGGATTTCCTCTATTTCTTCCAGTTTTTGCAGCAACTCGGGCAAGCGGTTTTCTCCATAGAAATCCTCTCCATAACGCGTGGTGTCCTGCGCAATCAAATTCAGTTCGCTCACCCCCTGCGCCGCCAATGTCCGCGCCTCCTGCAAAATATCCTCCATGCTGCGGCTGTGGTAAGCGCCGCGCAGTTTCGGAATGATACAATAGGTGCAATGATTGTCGCAGCCGTCCGCAATTTTCAGATACGCGCTGTAGGATGGCGTAGCAAGTACGCGCGGCAATCCCTCCGGCGTTTGCGTATCAATATCGCCGCGGTGCACGCTGCGCTGTCCCCGCAGCACCTCGCGTACCACCTGCGTAATTTCATGATAGCTGCCGGTTCCTACCACGGCATCCACTTCAGGAAACTGCTTTAAAACGTCGTCGCAATACCGCTGCGCCATGCAGCCTGTCACAATCAGCTTTTTGAGCGTCCCCGCCTGCTTATATTCCGCCATCTCCAAAATCGTGTCAATGGATTCCTGCGTTGCGCTTTCAATAAACGCACAGGTATTGACAATGATGATATCCGCTTCCGCCGGATTTGTCACAATCTCTCCCGTTCCTTGCAAGAGTCCAATCATGGTTTCTGTATCTGTTAAATTTTTGGGGCACCCCAGCGACACAAACCCTATTTTAATCTTCAATCATTTCACACCTTCGCCTATCGATTTCTTCCCGCACAGCATGGTTGATACTGTCAAACGTATATCCCTTGCCATACAATTTTTGTTTGCATTTATCCACCTGTTTTCTGTCCTGCCAATCCACGCGGCCCAGTAACTGCGCCGCCAGCGCGCGCAGATTTTCTTCTTCGCCGTCTTGCAGTTCCTCCAGCGCACGCGTTATCACTTCGCGCGCAACGCCTTTGCGCTGCAACTCCTGCCGGATACGGAGCGGCCCCCATTGGCGCAGATTCATTTTTTCCTGCACATACAGCCGCGCATATTCCTCATCATTCAGATAACCATATTCCTCTGCAAAATCTGTGCATTCTTTTATGATATCTTCCGCAAACTCCGCCGCGCGGAGTTTATCCTCCACTTCCCGCCGCGTTTTGCTGCTTGACAGCATCCGCAGCATTTGCAGCCGCGCCATCAAAAGCTGCGCGTCATGCAACAAAGCTTCATAACTCTCCTCGGTAAGTTCCATTTGCTCTTTCAGTTTGTAAGAAAACAACAGATTTTCGTCTACGCTGAACGTATAGTTATCGTCTATATAGATGGCAAACAGTTTATTCTTTGTATATTTGATTCTGGTTATTTTCATGCTTATTCAGCCGCATCTTCCGTCGGTTTTTCCGCGTTCTCCGGTTCATCTGCCGGAATCATTCCCAAATCCTGACGGATTTTTGTTTCCAACGTCTCCACAATTTCAGGGTGTTCCTGCAAGAATTTCTTGGTATTATCGCGTCCCTGCCCAATCTTTTCATCGTTATAGGCAAACCAAGAACCACTCTTTTGAATCAAATTGCGTTCCACTGCCATGTCAAGGATTTCTCCCACATGTGAAATGCCTTCGCCATACATGATATCGAAAATCGCTTCTTTGAAGGGTGGCGCCAATTTGTTTTTCGCAATTTTCACGCGCGTCCGGTTGCCAATCATCTCCGTACCGGCTTTGAGCGTCTCAATACGCCGCACGTCCATGCGGATAGAAGCATAGAACTTCAGCGCACGACCGCCCGTTGTCGTTTCCGACGGACCATAGCTGATGCCGACTTTTTCACGCAGTTGGTTGATAAAAACCGCCGCCGTATTTGTTTTGTTCAGCACGCCGGCAATTTTCCGAAGCGCCTGTGACATAAGCCGCGCGTGCAGTCCCATATGGGAATCGCCCATCAAACCTTCAATTTCCGCTTTGGGCACCAATGCCGCCACCGAGTCAATGACAATGACGTCTACCGCGCCGCTGCGCGCCAGCGCTTCCGCAATTTCCAGCGCCTGTTCGCCGTTGTCCGGCTGGGACACAATGAGCCGGTCAATATCTACGCCCAGTTTTCCTGCATAAATCGGATCCAGCGCGTGTTCCGCGTCAATAAACGCCACTTCGCCGCCGTTTTTCTGCGCCTGCGCGATGATATGTAGTGAAATGGTTGTTTTCCCCGAAGATTCCGGCCCGTAGATTTCAACAATTCTGCCGCGTGGAATCCCGCCGATTCCCAGCGCATTATCCAGCGCAATGCTGCCGGTAGAAATGGTGTCCACCTGCTGATATTTCTGGTCGCCCATGCGCATAACGCTGCCTTTTCCATACTGTTTTTCCAGTTGTGCAAATACACTATCCAGCGCTTCCGCCTTTTTGTTATCCACATCATTTGCTTTTTTTACCGCCATCGTATGTTCCCTCCTATTTCACTTGGTCTAAGACCATTTTCAGTGCGTTTTTCATGGTTAATGTCCGTATTTTCAAACGATTTCCCGGGAAATGAAATTCCCGGCACACCGTTTTTTCCTTGGTTGCCACTGCAATATAAACCAATCCGACCGGTTTTTCCGGCGTTCCGCCAAGCGGTCCTGCAACCCCTGTGACGGATACCGCGATATCAACGTCCGCCATTTTTCGTGCGCCCTCCGCCATTTCCTGCGCTGTCTGCGTGCTGACTGCGCCAAATTGTTCCAACGTCTGCGGCTTTACGCCTATCATATTCATTTTGGCGCGGTTTGCATAAGTCACAAATCCGGCTTCAAACACCTCTGAACTGCCGCTGATATCCACCAACGCAGAAGCAATCATTCCGCCGGTACAGGATTCCGCCGTCGCCAGTTTCCAGCCGCGGGTTTTCAGCGCTTCCATTACCGTTTTCGCAACGCTCGTATCATCATATCCATAAATCGCATCGCCTGCGCGCGCACGAATGATATCCAAAACCGGTTCTATTTTTTCCTGCGCCTGTTTCTCCGTCTGCGCCGCTGATGAAACGCGTACCTCCACTTCGCCGTCCTTAGCATAAGTCGCAACCGTCGGGTCAGTACTCTCCGTCAAATCCAGCAGCATTTGTTCCAGCGTCGCTTCACCGATACCGAATATGTGTACCGTACGCGAAAAAATCTGTATTCCCGATTTCTCCCGCAGGTACGCTTTCACGGTATCCTCAAACATGGGGATATTTTCCCGCGGCGGCCCTGGTAAGACAACCGCAATTTTTTCGTCTTTTTCCATGATACAGCCCGGCGCCGTTCCGTTGTGATTAGGGATAATCAAGCTGCCCTCTGGAAACTCCGCCTGCTTGATGTTGTTATCCGTAAATGGGCGGTCCATGCGCCGGAAATATGCTTTGATTTCCGCCAAAATATCTTCGTGCAGCACCATTGGCGCATTAAAATACGCCGCTGCTGTTTCTTTTGTTAAATCGTCCTGTGTTGGCCCTAATCCGCCTGTCATAATCACCAATTCCGCACGGCTGAACGCCGTATCCAGCGCCTTTGTCAACCGCTGTGGATTATCTCCTACCACCGTCTGGTAGTGCAGCGTGATACCGAGTTCCGCCAGTTGTTTTGCTAAATATTGCGCGTTGGTATTGAGAATCTGTCCCAGCAAAATCTCTGTCCCAACCGCTAAAATTTCCGCTTTCATCTACATTCCTCCCAACCATTTGTGGGTCACATGGGTAATACCAATCCAATCACCAATCCCAGCGCCGCACCGGCAAGCACCTCCAGCGGCGTATGCCCAATGAGTTCTTTCATTTTTTTGCTGAATTCATCTTCCGGATTGGAACCATACCAGTTGTCCAACATCCAGTTTAGCAGTTTTGCGTGTTGTCCCGAAGCGCGCCGCACGCCTGCCGCGTCATACATGACCACCAGCGCAATTGCCATTGCAACGGCAAACGTGGTGGAACCAAGACCATCCACGCGCGCAACCGATGCCACAAGCGCGGTCACAAATGCCGCATGGGAACTGGGCATACCGCCCGCGCCCACCAATCTGGACAGTTCAAAATCCCGCTCCGTAATCAATTCAATTATTACCTTCAGAACCTGCGCTGTGAACCACGCAACCACCGTGGCAATCACCACCGGATTCCCGAAAAATTGCTTTATCAACTCCATGTTTCTTGCCCTTTCCGCGGCTGCCGTGCCGCTTTTATCATTTCGTCCGCAGCGCTAAACCGTTTGCCAATTCCGCCAAAAATGCCCCTTCCTCACCAAACGAACGGACTGCTTCCTGTGCGGATTCCGTCAAATGCACTACGCGCTCTTTCGCTTGTTCCATGCCATATAAACTTATATATGTAGATTTATGGTTTTTTGCATCACTGCCAGACGGTTTGCCCAGTTCACTGCTGTCGCCCACAACGTCCAAAATATCGTCTACGATTTGAAACGCCAGCCCGACACAGCGCGCATAAGTGGCTACCGGCTCCATATATTCCGTTTTGCCGCTGATAAGAACGCCCATGCCCGCCGCCGCTTCTATCATGTCTCCCGTTTTGTGCGTATGGATATAGTCTAACAACGCCGCGTCCGCCTGCACTTTTTCCGCTTGCATATCCGCTGTCTGTCCACCAATCATGCCGCGGCAGCCGCTGCATTTTGCCAGCAGCTGCATGGCCGCCAGCGTCGTTTCCGCCGATAGCGCGCTATGCTCCAATATTGTCTCAAACGCCAGATTCAGCAGCCCGTCGCCCGCCAAGATTGCCGTTGCTTCGTCAAAAGCAAGGTGACAAGTTGGTTTACCGCGCCGCAAGTCGTCATTGTCCATTGCCGGCAAATCGTCATGAATCAGTGAATAGGCATGAATCATTTCCACCGCAGCAGCAAACGGTTCCGCCTGTTTGATATCCAGACCGCCCATTTTCGCCGTTGTGAGCGTTAAAACGCCGCGCAGCCGTTTCCCGCCGCCCAGACAGCTATAGCGCATCGCTTCATACACCGGTCGGTTATAGCCCTCCGGCAGCGGTATCAGCCGTTCCAATGCCGCCTCCACCGCCGCTGCACGCGCGTTCATCTTTTCCTTCCAAGTCATATTGCTTCCCACTTTCACTCTTGTTCCTGTTTCATCAGCACTTCCACTTTTTGCTGTGCTCCGTCCAACAAGTCATTGCATACTTTTGTCAAATGCACGCCTTGTTCAAACAATTGCAGCGACTCGTCCAGCGGCGTTTCGCCCTGTTCCATTTTTTTCACAATTTCCGCTAGCTGCCCTATCGCCGTTTCAAATGTCAATGCTTTTTCTTCCATGGCACTTCATTCCTTTTCTATAAAACTTGCGTCTGAATTTTTCCGTCTGTCACGGTAACTGTCAAAGTATCTCCGCTTTTCACATCAGCTTTTTTCCGCACCAGATTCCCCTGTTCGTCCTGCAAAATACCATATCCGCGCTGCATAACGCCAAGCGGACTATAGCCCTCCAGCGCCGCTGCCCATTTGGCAAGCGTCTGCCGCCGCAATTGCAGCCCCGTTTTGCAGTCCTTGTGAATCGTCGCCATCATTTCATCAATCTTCAGCCGCCGCTCGTTTAGCGTATCCGCAAACCGTGCAAACACTTTTTGCGCCGATAGCTGTTCCAAACGCATTTGCTTTTTTTGAATATTTGCCTGAAACAGCGCCGTCAATTTGCGCTGTGCATTCTCCAGCCGCTGCCGCACTTCCGCCACATCCGGCACCGCCAATTCCGCCGCCGCCGAGGGCGTGGGCGCGCGCCTGTCTGCCGCAAAATCGCTGATGGTAAAATCTATTTCATGTCCCACCGCGGAAATGATGGGGATTTCCGAATCATAAATAACCCTTGCCAAGTCTTCGCTGTTAAACGCCCAAAGGTCTTCAATCGACCCGCCGCCGCGTCCAATGATAATCACATCCGCCGACTTTGTATTGTTAAAATAGCGGATACCTTCCATCACCTGTTCCGCCGCGCCGTCCCCTTGTACCAACGCCGGATAAATGGTCAACGACGCATAGGGAAACCGCCGCCCCATCACATTTTTCATGTCTTGCAGCGCCGCACCGGTCGGCGAGGTTACAATCCCCACGCGGGAAGGAAACCGCGGAATCGGTTTTTTATGCTCCGGCGCAAACAGCCCTTCGGCGTGCAATTTTTGTTTCAATGCTTCAAACGCCGCGTGCAAATCGCCTACACCGTCTTGTTCCATTTCTGAAATATAGGCTTGATAATTTCCCGATGCAGGATACACTGAAATTTTGCAGCGCACCATCACTTTCATACCGTCTTTGGGTTCAAACAACAGATTCCCCGCCGCACCGCGAAACATCACCGCCCGTAAAACGCCGCCGCCGTCTTTCAACGTCAAATATAAATGTCCCGATGAATGCCGCTTGAAATTGGAAATTTCCCCTTTCAGCCACACCTGTCCCAGCATGGGGTCGCTCTCCATCAGCGTTTTGATATATTCACTGATTTCTGTAATGGTTAATACGATTTTATTCTCCAATCCCCCACACCTTCTTATCTGCTTTTTATTCTGTTTCCGCTGCTTTGTTTTCTTCCGCCGCCTGATATAAGTTCGCTAAAATGCCATTGACAAACTTTCCGCTTGCCGGCACATCGTATTTTTTTGCCAGATTGATGCATTCATTGAGCGACACGCGCGGCGGAATATCGTCTAAATATTTCATTTCATAAACGCCCACGCGGATTGCCGCCATTGCCACTTTGGACAGGCGGCGAATATCCCATTTTTCCGAATACTGCGCAATGGTTTCATCAATTTCTTTGATGTGCTGTACAATGCCTTGCACACTTTCTGCAATATAGTCGCTGTCGCGTCTCTGGAACGGAATCTGTTTCACGATATCCAGCCGCTGCAGCACGTCTTCTCCCAGCACCTCATATTCAAACACAAATTTAAACACAACATCTCTTGCATATCCACGGTTATAGACCGCTTTTTCTCCGTCCTCCACCAAAAACTCCAGTTCTTTTTTCATCTGTTCCTCCATGCGACCCGCTCCTTCACAAAAAAATGCAATATTTTATATTTGACCCTTCTCAACTACAAAATACTGCATTCTTTGCATGTTTATCATGTTTTAAAAGGACAATATAATAATCTTGGTTCATTCCGCCCACCTAGACAAGTAGTATGACAGCAGCATAGGAGGTTTCTCCTATGCTGCTGCAAATTCCTTAGTCCGTAATATCCGCTTCATCTACTGTAAATTCCGGTTCTTCCTCTATCTGCATATCTGCCAATTCTTCATCCAAATCAACCGGCGGCTCTTTTTCCTGTTTTTCAAATTCCACGCCTTCGATGCTGATGTTCACTTTCAGCACATTCAAGCCTGTCATATTTTCCACGCTCGTTTTCACTGCTTCCTGCGCTTTCCATGCGACTTCCGGAATACGCACGCCATATTTCACCACTGTATGCAAGTGAATCACAACATCATTGTCCTTGATGTCAACCGCAATTCCTTTGGTGCTGACTTTTCTGCCAATCACAACAGCAAAACTATCCGCAAGACTGCCGCTCATGCCCGCAATACCTTCTACGTCCCGCACAGCCTTATCTGCTAAAATTGCAACAACATCTTCTGAAATTTTAATCACGCCGTCTTCGTTCGGTTCCTGCGCTACCTGAGGTTGGTTATTCTGTTCCATACTAGGTTGCCCTCCGTTTCACATTTTTGTTTTATTTTACTATTATTGTTTACCATCTCTCATTTTTTCTATACGTTGGTATTATATCACTATTTCCAAAAAAAATCAATAGAAAAACCATTGTTTTTCTTCTGATGCTTTCCAATCATTTCATCTTCGTTTCAGGAACTCTTCTGCCGCGCTTTCCGTCTAATATGCGTATACCTATTCATTTAAGTAATACGGTATCTCATTTGTTTTACCCCTTTAAAGAAGTCCAAACAAAAAGGAACGGGCCTCCCACCCGTTCCTTTTTGTTTGCATGAGTCCCCTTGCTGCAAAAAGGAATCGATTTTAACGCATTCCCTTTTTCAAACGTCCTCACACATTTCTATTCATTCTTTTCCCTTCATACGAAAAGGGTATTGTTT
>CAMNSU010000070.1 GCA_946555455.1 uncultured Clostridia bacterium
TAGAAAGCGCCAAAAACAACCCCATTCTTTTCTTCATGAATTCAACACTCCTTTTTAATATGTACTATGAAATTCATATTGCCGCGTGTCCGTCACAAATACCCCACATCATCATGTGACAAACATGGCGGCAAAAACCGATGGAAAACGCCTCTGTTTTACCTGTTCTCCACCTGTTTTTTGTTTTATTATTTTATCACCTTTCAGCGTATTTGTCCATATATTTCTTCATTTTTGTACATTTTGTAAAAATATTTACTTACTTTTTTGTAAAAACTATACTTTTTGTCACGATTTTAATTATCCATTATAACCATTTATCATTTATTATTTTACTATATTTTAGATATTCTGTCTACACGTTTTTTGCTTTCTTCCTGTTTTTTGTTCTGTAAGTTGCAGAACCTATAGTTTTGCAAAAAGTATAGTTTTTGCACAGCTATACAGCATATTTACGGATACCTATTCATTACGATTTATGCCTTTTATCAAGCGTTATTTCGCGATAGAGCGGCTCCAATATTCGGCGAATTTCCCGCTTTGCAAAACATGTATCAAAATAGTTTTTTCAAAACATAAAATCATGAGATGTTTTCGCCGCTCAGAATGGAATTTCTTACCGAATCCCATTCACACTGTTTGGTTCGTGAAACAAACGATAATGACTGCTGTTTGCAGCTAATTATATTTGTATGATTTGCATATCGCACTCCGCCTTTCTCCCGGAATGCATTTCTGCAAAAGGATATGTGTCTGTGGAAGAATGGTACAAGATTATGCAATGAATAAAAAAAGAAATCCGCACGCTTAAGGCCCCACTTGCTGCGGATTTCTTTTTTTGCCCCTACTACTTTAGAGATTACTTCGCCTCCAAAAACACATATGCTTATGCTTTTCAAGAGAGGTTACAGATACCAAAACATAAGCCGCCCCCAGGCGTCAGACAAAGAATCTGACGCTTGGGGGCGGCTTATCACCCTATCTTCTGTTTTCATATAAACTTCCCGTTCATTCTTCCTGTTCAGTTTCCGCCGTAGGTATATTCTCACTTTGAAGGGTTCGTTTTCTTGTTTTCAAAGCAAAAATAAGCTGCAATACCAAGCAGACAGCGCTCCCTGCAAATCCAATTGCCGCAATCGTATTACATACGCCTATGACCCAATCGCTGTGAAACTGACTGAAGAAAACATATGCCGGTGGGGCATCGCCATAATCAGGCAGACAAAGATATGCCGCCATATAAAAAACATAGGACAACACAGCGAAACTATTCAGCGCACGTGATTTCTTTACATACGCCGCTGCAAAATGGTTCACAAAGAAGAATAGGATAGCATGGATAAACGGCATCGCCGTCCATGTCATAATAACTCGAATCCACCCGAAATTCAACAGCCATGAAGCCGCCGCTACCAAGACGCAGACAATCGAAATGACGTCATACCGCACTCTCATGCGGTTTCCGCTCTTTTTTGCTTTGACCATTGCTATCACTGCACAGGCAATTGCCGCCAGAATAAGCAACGCCGCCAATATTACCACTGCCATTGCTGTCAATTGCATCAAACCTGCTGCAACATCATTCATCATGCTGTCACCTCCATTTGTGCCTATTGTAGCATAAACGGAGGTAACATGTCAACTTCATGACAGCTTTTCTTCTGTTATCTCAGCTTTAACAGCCGGCGGGCATTTTCATACATGATGTTTTCCACATCTCCGTCCGTCAAATGCAATTCTGCAGCGCAGCGTTTCAGCGCCCGCAATTGTTCGTAAATCATCAGTGTTACATCTGTTTCGTCCGTCTCCCGCATGTGTGGGTCGCCGGACACATCGCCGTATAGCCCTCTTGGCACGACGTTATAATAAACGCCGCCCTCCGTCACCCGATACATTCGCATGGACGCAATAGGCAAATCGGAACCAAACATCAGACGCCGCGTTCCAACGGCTCTTATGCATTCTTTGATAGCGTCGTCACACAGGTTTGCCGTGAAATCAAACAGCATGTTTTCCGTGCGCCCCAGCACCTCAAAAGCATCTCCAATGTCCTCTTTGGAATAGGCTCTGCCGATATGCGCCACAATCAGCCGCACGTTTGGATACCGCCGTTCAATCTCCATCAGCTGCGCAACATTCATCGGGTCACGCAGTCTCATTGCCCGCGGAATATGCAGCATGACAATCCAGCCGTTTCTGTCCGCCGCCTCCAGATGTTCCTGCGGCAAAAAATCAAAAATCCGCAGTTCCGCAGGCGGCACATAGGGCGGACAATTGGTCAAATATGGTTTCAGCCCCAAGCACCCATTTTTCTTTACTTGCGCCTCCACCTCCGCCGCACTCATGGAATAATCCGTCCGCAGAAGTGTCGGGAACCCATACCTTTCCGCACTTTCTTTCACATAGTCGTTGCACTGCTGCACATCATGGTCGCAGCCGCCGAACACCAACGGAATCACTTTGTTTTTCGGAAACAGTTCTGTCAGTCCCTCCATCAAATTCTCCGCCGTCTGTTCGTCTGCCACCATTTTCGTCCAGGTAGCCCCGCCGTTGGAACTGCCATATGGCTGAAATGTGTTTTTCCAGATATGCGTATGAATATCAATGAAGGTTTCCGGCAGAAAATCTTTCAGTTCCGTTTCATACACTTTCCGGTCATATTCCGTTAATTTTAATTCATACATGCATAATGCCTCCTTATTGTTGCCGCAATCCTTCATATGCCGCCGTTTCATTTTCATATAACCCGACTGCCGACGCCGCGACAATTGCCGCGCCCATGGCGCCTGTGTATGCGCCCTGCGCCGCACGCACCGTCAGTCCTGTCATTTGGGAAATGACCTCCGCCCACAGGGGACATTCCGACGGACCGCCCACCATAACGGCTTCTTTGGCGCAGATTTCCTGCTGCGCCAGAAGGTCTGTTTTTTCTTTCAGCAAACGAACCGTACCCTCCATAATAGCGCGCGCAATATCTTTTTTGGGAAACTGTTTGATTTCCGCTTCCTTTGGTTGTTCCAAAAGATGAATCTCCAGTCCTCCCGCACCGAAATCGCTTTCTGCGGCATAAGCTGCAAACTGTTCAAACATATCCTTGCCGTCCGCCACATATTTTTTGATATAATATTCAATGCGCTCCGCCACAGAAGGGACGGAAGCCATAGCGCCCCAACAGCCTTCCGGCGCACGGAACGGGTCTACCAACAGTTGACAGCGAATCGCTTTTTTCCTGTCCTCTACCGGATAGAATCCTACCCATGATGTACCGCAGGACAACAGCATTTGTCCTTCCTGTAACACGCCCGCGCCGCGCGCCGCACTTGGGTGGTCAAAGGTGCCGAGTACCAGCGGCGTTCCTTCCGGCAGACCGGACAATGCCGCGCCCTCTTTTGTCACACCGCCCGCAATTCCCCCTGTTTTTCCGGGCGGCGGCAGCATATTTTCCTGTAGTTCCAAAGCTTCCAACAGCGTTTGATGATACCGCCCTGTCCGCTGATCCAGCAAATAGAAAGGCGTGCCTGCCGAGTTGCCCAGTCCCCATGCGCCGCTCAGCCGCCAATATAAATATTCTGTACTCATGCAGATTTTTCCGCAGTTTTTCAGCGTTTCGGGACTGTGGCATTTCAAATAGCAAAGCTGCGCAAGCGGAAACGTTTGATAATCAAACGGCCAGCCGACCGCTTCATAGATTTCTTCGGCAGAGATATTCTGCAATATTTGTTTTGCTTCGCTTTGCACGCGCGTATCCTGCCAGTTGTAAACAGGCGTGGCGGGCTTGCCCTGCCGGTCTAAAATCAACAGGTTCCCGCTTGCCGACGCCGCGCATACTGCCGCGATTTCTCCGCCTTCTGCGGCAGCTAAACGCCGCAATAAGCGGCAGCAGGCAGCAAGATATTGTTCCACGTCAATCTCCACCTGACCGTTTTCACCGCGGCGATATGTAAACCCTTCTTTTCCTGTGGTTCGCTTCTCTCCGTTTTCACTGATTCTGATTCCTTTGACGGATGACGTCCCAATGTCCAGCCCAATGATATCTTTCAACATATGCACCTTCTGTTCCTGCCGTTTTAAAATTCTTCTCTCAGCCGTTCAATTCCACCGTTCCCAGTCCCAGCAATCTGCCGAAATAAATCAATTCTTCCGTTTTTGCGCCATAGACAAAAACGCTGTGATGTGTCGCGCCGTTTTCGCTAAGCCCTTCCAAAAACCGCGCTGTGCTCATCTGCGGTTTCATCCAGCCGCGCATACTGGCGGTGAAATTATCCCGCTGCGGTTCTATCATTTCCGCCGCCGCAAGTGTCAGCTTATAGTCCTGCTGTCCGCGGCTGATATTGACATATACGCCCTGTCCTGCTTTCATACGCGTATAGCCCATATAGGGATACGGTCCCGGCGTATAGTTCACGCCCGCCCTGCACACCTGCGGTTTCGTTGCCGCCACACGATAATTGACTTCCCCCATATGGCTTAAAAACAGCAAATTGTTTTGCCAGTCCGGACAAAAAATTTCCACAAAATTAGTGTCCTGCCACCCCTGCATAAGCGCGCCTGTCAACGCTGCTGTCAACGCATCGCCTTCTCCTGCATAACCGATACCACGCTCCATTGCCTTGCAGCATTCTATAAACGGCATGGTATCCAAGCCGGACGCTTCGCCCACTTGCGTAAAATTGACGGAAAACGCGTTCAGTTTTTCCTGTTCCAAACAGCGCCGCATGGTCAGACATGCCAGCACGGATTGCCGGTACTCCTCCCAATCGACATTGCCGTCAAAATCAAATTGTTCCCTATCCCGCGCTAATTCCGCTTCCACCTGCGCTTCTGTCACGCTGCTTCGGCACTGCTGCAATGTTTCTCTGTTCTGCGGCAGCACCTGAATCCCAAACCGCTGCGCCAATTCTTCAAAAGAAACCGCAAAATCTCCCATGCCTTCAAATGCGCCGCCTACCATACCTACCCGCATTCCCTGTAATGCCCGCGCCGCCTTCGCCGCACGCACATAGCCGCACACGCGCGCGATACAGTCCGATTCCAAATAGTGTCCGGCGGCAATGGCATAACATTTATCCCTGCGCGTCAGCATACTGCACATGTCCATCACGCCATGAATCCCATGGCAATAACTGATTTCATCAGGGTTCTGTTCTCCTGTAAATTCCAGTGTCTGCGTTGTATCCAATACCACAATGGGAAGCGCCGTTTCCGCTAACGCGTCAATGGACTCCAGCGACGGCGAATATGCCATGTGCAGCGTTACCAACGCATCTACATTTTGGTTTTCAAATTCTTGTACTGCCTGCCCGAATTCCGCTTTCAACCGGCAGAACGGCGCACGCACGACCTGAACCTTCCGGCTTTCAAACTGCTCTGCAATTTCTCCATAAAATTCTTCCAGCCGCTCCCGCATTTGGGGTAGTACCTCGTCATATAGCTTGACATACAGAGGCAGCAATCCGATTTTCATGTTCCACCACCCCTTCCTATTCTCCCAGAATCATCACCTGCACCGTGCGTGTTCTGGCTCTGGTGTGGTCAAAATCAATAAAATAAATGAACCCAAATTCCCCCAAATCCAATGCTCCGTCGTCAATGACAATGGTCTCACTGCGCCCAATGATAGAAGAACGCAAATGGGCGTCCGTATTGTGACAGCCGCGCGCGTCCTCTCCGTGTTCTTCCGCAAATTTCAGCGCTTTGGGGCCCGGGTGCAGATACATGCCTTCTTTTCGGCAAGTGGGTATAGTGTTTTCAAAGACCTCCACCAAATCCTGCTGCAGCGTTTCCAGTCCTGTCATGGACATATCAAAGGCACATTCCTGCGTAATCACGCAGCAGGTCGTGTGATGGGAATATACCACCAAAATACCGTTCTGAATACCGGAGCGTTCCAGAATTTCTTTCGCCTGTTTGGTCACATTATGAAAGGTGCACATTTTATCATTGGACTGCACCTGAAAAGATTCTTTATATACCATTTTGCGCCCCTATCCTTTCTTTTTCAAATCGTCCGCCGCGCGGCGGGTAGCGGCAATCATTTCGTCAATCATGGCAATGGGGTCTTCGGCATTAACAATACCGGACGCCGCGCCCGCAGCCTCTGAGCCTGCCATGATAAAGTCATATACCTGTTGTCCGCTGGTAATTCCCGCCGCCTGTTCCACCAAAATATCCGGATAAATCTCTTTAATCGCGCGAATGGATTCTTTCACGAATCCCATATCGCTGACGCCGCCTCCGGTACCGCCAATAAGCTCCGACGGCTCCGGATTGATAATGTCCGGGTGTAACTGCGCAATGGCTTTTGCTTCCGCAATGGTATCCGCGCAGGCAAACACCAGCATATCCAGTTCCCGCGCACGTTCTATGGTCTCACGAATCGCCGGAACAGACATGGGTTTTTCGCAGTGGTTCACCACCACGCCCTGCGCACCGGCAGCTTTGAGCGCCTCCGGCAAAATATCCGCCATGCCCCGTCCCGGGCGCAATGTATCCATGTAAGGCGCCAGCACAATCAAATGTTTGGTGTTTTCCACCACCCGCCGGATTTCCACCGCCGGAGTGATAAACAGTACATCAATATCATATTTTTCCGCCGCCGCATCCGCCGCTTTTGCATATTCCAGCACAGTGTCGCCATATATGTAGTTTTTGGTTCCGATTTCAAAATATGGAGTTCTGATTGTTTTTTTCATCGCACACCTTTATCTTTCTTGCTGCAATGTGTAGTGCACATCAAACGCTTTTTCTTCTTCCGTATATTTCCGCAGCGTATCAATCGTTTCGCCGCCGTTCCATTTGCGGTCGCCCACGTCTTCCGTGGTTCCCATCACCGTGACATTCAACTGTCTGTGGCGTGCGCGCACATGATCCCAGTCGATAAAATAAATATGGGCAAATTCGCCGCCGTCCAATTCTCCGTCTTTAATGGTCATGGTCTCGCTGCGTCCGAAAAACACGCTGCGCAAATGCCCGTCCGTGTTCATGCTGGTATAGTCGCCCGGCTCGTTCACGTAACGCCCGAACTGCGCATGAATTGGTCCCGGGTGGCGGTATTGATGTTCCTCCGCAAAATCAGGAATCATTTTCCGCATGATGTCCAAAAGGTCATGCTGCAAATATTCCAAATCAAAGGAATCAATGTCGTGCGAGCACTCCTGAATCATTACGCTGCAAGTCGTATGATGGGATGCAATGCAGCATGTACCGTTTTTGATGCCGGACGCTTTCACAATTTCCAGCACCTCTTTTGATACGTCATGAAATGTGGGAATCCAACCTCTGGACTGCAATTCTAATTCTTTTTGATACACTTTAAATTCCATTCTTTTTTCCTCCTTTTATTTTTTTGCCCTGTTCTGTTGATGAAATTTTATTGCTCCGGTTCTCTGCATACATATCCTGTTCCGATAAATCCGGCTTGCTTAAAGTCTTTCATGTTGTGTCGTATGATGTAATCAATATAAGACGCAACCAACTTCGCCGTCACAATATAGCCGCAGGGGTTCATGTGACTCGACAAATAAAAGTTTTGTTTAAACGCTTCGTCATACTCCGGCGCATATTTTTCAAAATCCAACACATAGGTGTTTTCAAACAATTCCGCAAGCTCATATAAGAGCCTTGTCACCGCTTCCGCATAAACCTTCTTTTGTCCGGTGCGCCCGTCCCTCGGCATTGACATGAGAAAAAACTTTGCTCTGGGCTGTATCAGTTTCAACCGCTGCAAAATCTGTGCATAGTAACCTGCAAAATTCGGTTTATTTTTGCTGTAATCCTCTTTGCAGACATCCTGTGCACTGCCCACCTCACCGCTGTACAGATTCTCTATGTTCGCGGTATCATTGACGCCTAATGCAATGATATATGCCTGACATGCCTTGTCCGTATCCCAGAACCCTTGTTCTGCTGCAAATGTATCACAATATTCTTTCGCTGTCATGCCGCCGCGCGAAAAATTTCTCACCTGACAGCCTGCCATACGCGCAAGATATTGTCCCCAGGAATAGTCATACATGTCAATATAGGCGGTTGTGCCGTCCAGTTTCGTTGCCTCAAATTCTCCCGAAGAAAGACTGTCTCCCACACAGCCTATTGTTCTGAAAATACCGCAGAATCCGCCGTCATTCACCAGCCGTTCCAGCGGTTTTTCCGTTTCACTTCCCATGAGTTCATCTATGATATTCATTGTCCGCTCCCCCTTTTCGGTTCAGTCTCTCGCCCACAGCGCCGCCCGGATGAATGCGCGCAAACTGTTCATTGGAAAATCCTGTTTCTTCTATCAACGCCGTTTGCAGCGTATGAAAAATCACGCATAACGACGTGGACGAAGTCGTTCCCTGCGCATTATACCGGTCTGTTTCCCGATTCACATATTGTTTTAAAACAACATCCGCCTGCATTGCCAGCGGCGATTCTAAATTTTCGGTGATTGTGATGATATGTACCCCTTTTGCTTTACAGATATCCACGATTGGCAGCAGTTCTTTTGTTTTGCCGCCGCGCGAAGCAAACACCATCACGTCGCCCTTCTGCAAAAATCCTGTCGCACCATGCACCGCTTCCGCCGGCGATATAAAACGTGCGGGCTGCTCCACACAGCAAAGCAAATGCGCAAAGTGGCGGCACATAATGCCCGAGTGCCCGCAGCCGCTCGTGCCAATCCGCTCCGCTTCTTTTAAAAGCGACACTGCCTTGCAAAAGGATTCTTCGTCAAAATAGTCCGCCATTTTTGCAATACACTGCTGCTCAATTTCATAGACCTGCCGCGCCATACGCAGGGATTCTTCCTTCATGGGTTCTCCCTCCCTATAGTTCCAGAATGGTCTGCTCACCATATGCTGCCTGCCAATCCTTTTGGAATCCTGCCACAGCCGCGTCCGTCATGGGGTGCGTGATAATTGCTTTTAAAATATCCGCCGAAACCGTCACGCTCTGGCAGCCTGCCATGGCGCACTTATGTACCTGCTCTGCATTTTTAAAACTTGCCGCCAACACTTTGCAGTCCAGCCAGTGTGTTTCCAGCACCTGAACAATTTCCGCTACCACATGGCTTCCGTCACCGATAATATTGTCCAGACGGTTCACATAGGGCGCCACAAAGTCCGCTCCCGCTTTTGCCGCAATCAGCGCCTGTGCCGGCGTGAAAATAGCCGTCATGGTCACGCCGATTCCCATCTGCTTCAATTCCATTGTGGCTTTCAGCCCTTCTTCGCCAATGGGAATTTTGATATATAAGTTCCCGCCAATCCGCTCTTTGATAAGCTGCGCTTCCTCCACCATTTTTTCTGCCGCTGTTTGCACTGTCTGTACATGCAGCATTTTTTCTGCTCCAATGATGCCGCGAATGTCTTTCACCAATTTCCAAAAATCCGTTTTTTCCCGCGCAATGATGGAAGGATTGGTGGTCACGCCCGCCAACGGATAAAACGCATTGCAATGGCGGATATCTTCTAAATTCCCTGTGTCCAGTATATACAGCATTCCGCTTCCTCCCTTATTCCTCGTCTTTCTTCACCCAGTCTTTCCACATATCACCGTATTCTCTCTTGGCTGTTTTCTGTGCAATTTGCGCTTCCTGCTCCGCCGCTTTTTTATCCCAAAGACGTTTCATATTTTCATATACCACGTCAGGAATATCAGGATTTCCTTTAGAGAATACCGGAATCAGCATATCTCCCGCCACCTTGGGGTCTGTGCACATAGTATCCTCTCTATATTGGTCTCTCACCGCTTTTTCCCGCAGATTCGGCACCTCAAGCGGTACGCCGCCCTGCAACACGCTGCGGTAGGCAAACATGCCGGGCAGGAACATATCCATTGCTTCATATACATCAATGATATCCGCCTCATCGTTCCCGCGAATTTTTTCTACAAAATGATACATGGAATAAAAATCAGAACCACCGTGTCCAAACGCTTTTCCCTTTTCGCTAAGTTCATCTGTCGGCTGATAGGTCTTGACATTTAATTCTCCATATTCGCCGGAGTAGCTGTCCGTATTGACATGAATTGTGGATACGCCCTCTTTGTCCTCGTCTTCCCTGCGGCTTTCCAATCTGCCTTTTGAACCGTACACACTGTACCAGATAGAATCCCGATATAAACCGCCGTGAATACTTTTAATAATACCGCCATTTTCCAGTTCAATCATCTCAATGCCAAAGCTGCCGCTTTTAGCGCCTGTACGCAAATTCCGTTCGATTTTTGTACCTTCAAATCCGGTTACTTTCACCGGTCGCAGTCCCGTTATGTGAATGAGAGGTCCGATGGAATGTGTGCAGTAGAAATTTGCATACATATTGTTTCTCCAGTGGTCCGGTTCCCCATAGGTAATTTGCGGCCAAATCGGTTCACAGTTGTGGACATATTCGCCTTCGCCGTATTCAAATTCTCCAATAACACCTTCCCGATATAATTTTCTCATCTCTCTGGGCGCCGGCATGTAGCAATAATTTTCTCCGTAAGCATAAATCTTTCCGGTGCGTTCCACCGCTTCAACTAACTGCACTGCTTCTTTCATTGTCTGCATAGGCAGCACCTCGCTGAATACATGCTTGCCCGCCTCCATACACCGCACAGCAAACGGCGCATGTTCTGTTGCATAATTTGCTAGAACCACTGCATCCATATCATGCTTCAAAAATTCATCAAAAGAAGTGTAGTAGGTCACGGAATCCAGTCCCATTTCCTCTTTCGTGTTGTTCAGCCAAGTTTCATTTTTGTCACAAATTGCCACAACCTCTGCATTCTCCGCACACGCACAATACCGAATCATGCTCTTTCCGCGGAATACGCCCAGCACACCGATTTTTACTTTTTTCATGTCGCTCGCTCCCTTACTTTTTTAGATTTCTCTGCCAAAGTCTCCTTTATTCTTTACGTTCATTATAATCTATCCGTCCTATTCTGTAAATGGAAAATATCCATTTAAATATGGAATTATTCCATTCTTTTTCTTGACAAATTTCTCTGCTGCGTTATAATAAAATTATACTTGAGGTCTACTTATCAGGAGGACTGCACTATGACCAAAAACATTTGCCGGTTTGTTCCGGTAAAAAATAACTATGACCAAATCAATGCCATCAATTTTGTCTACGAAACAGAAATTCCCGACCGGAATCAGTTCATCACAAAATCCACCTACATCATGTATTTGGTTACTTCCGGCAGCGGAACATTGTGCTATACGCAAAGAAGTTATGCCCTAAAACAAGGCGACATCTTTTTCACGTTTCCGGCTTCTCCCTTTGCCATTGAGGTAGACGCCGGCGGTCTGGAATATATTTATATCTCTTTTTTAGGAATCCGCGCCGGAAAAATTCTGGATGAACTCAGAATCAATTCCGGAAACTGTATACTGGAAGACTATGGTTTTCTGGAATCCTTCTGGCGGCAGGCACTCGGCATTGCAACCCAAAACAATCTGGATATGCTTTCTGAATCTGTACTGCTCTATACCTTGTCTGTCATCAGCCACAGAGGTCAGCAGGAGGAAAAACTCTCCGGCGCAGCGGATAATCTGTTGAAAATCAAAAAATATATTGACGATAATTTTACCATGCCGGATTTGTCACTGGAAAAAATTTGTACGGTCTTTCCGTATAATAAAAAATATCTTTCCGGCGCATTACGGGAATTGCTGCATGTGGGATTTTCCGAATATCTGCGCACACTGCGCCTTCAGCACGCCCATATGCTAATGAACGAAGGACTTTCAAATGTGAAGGATATTGCCCTACTCTCCGGTTTCAAAGACCCTTTATATTTCTCTAAAGTATTTAAAAATGCTATGCGCCTGTCTCCCAAAGAATATATCGCTTCTATCAAAGATGATAGACATACGCGTTAGAAATTTATTTTTAGGCGCTGCTATTTACCTATTCCCCCGCCCAATATAAACCGGTTCAATGTAATGTTGAATCGGTCTTTTTTTATGGAAATAAAATTGTTTTGCTGTGATATAAATGTAATCTGTCATTTTTGGGGTTGACAAGCAAACGGAAGGCAACATCATCATAGATATAGAACAAAGGAGGGAAACTCTATGGCGGAAAAACAACAAAAAAAACCGGAAATCACCTGTTTCTATCGCGAAGATGGCGAAGAACTTCAGACGATTTTAAAGCAAAGTTTTAGAAAAGTGATATTAAATAGGCTCAAAGAGCAGCAAACCGGCGGTGAGCAATAATGGTGCGGGAAGAAAAAACAATTGGCGGTGTGCCGGGTGCAGCTTTATACTTACGGTTATCCAAAGAGGACGGAGAAACAGGAGAGTCTTCCAGCATCGGTAATCAACGAAGTTTGCTGCGAAAATATGCGGCGGAAAATCAAATTTCAATTTATCAAGAATATGTAGACGACGGATATTCCGGAATGCATTTTGACCGTCCGGCATTTCAAAAAATGCTTCAAGATATTGAAGAAGGGCGCGTTCATACCGTAATAACAAAAGATTTATCCAGATTGGGACGGGACTATATTCAAACCGGATATTATTTGGAAAAATATTTTCCGGAACACCGCGTACGTTATATATCCCTGCTGGACCGGATTGACTCCGGAGAAGAAGATTCCTATGGGAGCGATGTGACGCCGTTTCGGGCGGTCGTCAACGACATGTATGCAAAAGATATTTCCAAGAAAATTAAAAGCGTTAAACGGGATAAGCAGCAAAAAGGGCTGTTTATTGGCGGCAAAGCGCCCTATGGATACCAAAAATCGAAAGAAGAAAAAAATAAGATTATCATAGATGAACCCGCGGCAAATATTGTACGGCAAATATTTGCACTTGCAGCGGAAGGAAAAACATGCAGCGAAATTGCAAGATGGCTCAATAGCAGGGGAATTCCATCGCCGCTGATATATGCAGGACTACAGCCTGCGGCAACGTGGGAATGTTATGACGGAAGATGGCGGGCAGAGCGCGTTTCTTTTCTTTTGAAAAATGAAGTATATATTGGAAATATGGTACAAGGACGCGTACAAAAAGCCAGTTATAAATCAAAAAAAATTCTAAAAAAACCGGTGGAACAGTGGACTGTGGTGGAAGGAACCCATGAGGCGATTGTAGATACAGAAACCTTTTATAGCGTGCAGCATCTATTACAGCAGCGCACCAAAACACGCGTTAGAAAATATGACTATTTATTCAAAGGATTGATGGTTTGTCAAAATTGCGGCATGGGACTGAGTGCAGTTCCAAGACAGCTTAAAGCTGGGGTTACGCTTTATTTGGGGTGTCGTTCCCATCACAAAAGAAAAGGTGCCGCGCCTTGTTCTCATCACATGATACGGGAAGAAGTGGTGCGGGGCGCGGTCATAGAACAAGTGCGGAAACTGGCGGAGCAATGTTTTGATTGGGAAGATTATGCACGGCAAATACTTCAAACAGAAAGCAATCGCCAAAACGAAAGCCGAGAACGGCAAATTACAATACAATTACAGCAGTTAGAAGTTTTTTTGAAACAACTCTATGCAGACAGAGTAGCCGGAATTCTTGAAACAGAAGATTTTAAGCAGATGTATCGGGAAAAAAAAGAAGAAAAAAGCCAATTGGAGAGACGCCTGGCAGACGACGAAAAAACAAAAAAACAGTGGACGCCGCAAGAACTTGTTCATTATTTCTGGGAAAATGCGCAAACAGAGAAAGGGATTTGGGGGTTGCTCATTGACCGGATTGAAGTGACACCGGAGCAACATATACAAATTAATTTCCGTTTTTCAAGACCACATTTTTGTTCTTAACCGCGTTCTGATGTATCGCGAATTGAAAAAAAAGCACTGGAAAAATTAAACAAATCCATGCAGAGCGACGTGCGTGGTGTTTAAATAAAAAAGGTATCTTGATATGTAGATAGGTCTATACATCAAGATACCTTTCATTTTATATGAAATACTTACGTTTCTTTTAGTCTGTCAGCTTGTTGATTGCGCTGAGCAGCGCATAGATGGAAGCTGTAATAATGTCATTATGGATACCCACGCCCCAAGTAATCTTTTTATCGGCGCCGGTCACACCCACATAAGCAACCGCCTGAGAACTGGAACCGATAGACAATGCATGTTCTTTATAGACTAAGTCGGAATAGGAAATATGCAGACTTTCCTGAAGGGCATTGCTAACCGCATCTAAACGTCCATTCCCAAGCGCCTCAATTTGGAAGGTTTGACCATTTTTTTCAATTTCCAGCTGAACACGCATCATATCATTGTCTGCATGTTCAAAACGGTGGTGAATGAGTTGAACAGGCGCTGTAAGATTGACATATTCCTGTACAAAAATATCTTTGATTTCATCTGGCATGAGTTCTTTATGCTGATGGTCGGACACGCCTTTGACCACATATCCAAAATCTTCGCGCATTTTGGGCGGCAGGTCAAACCCGAAGTTTTGTTCCATCAAATAGCCAATGCCGCCTTTGCCGGACTGACTGTTGATACGAATAACATCGCTTTCGTATTCACGTCCGATATCCTGCGGGTCAATCATCAAATAAGGAACCGTCCAGTGCTGGCAATCTTTTTCCTGACGCCATTTCATTCCTTTTGCAATCGCATCTTGGTGCGAACCTGAAAATGCAGCAAAGACAAGCTTTCCGCCATAGGGCTGACGTTCATAGACTTTCATACCTGTCAGTTTTTCATACATTTGTGTCACTTCCGGTATGTTTTCAAAGTCAAGTTGCGGGTCAACACCATGGGAAAACATATTCAGCGCCAATGTGATAATATCCACATTACCGGTTCGTTCACCATTACCGAACAGCGTGCCTTCAATACGATCTGCACCTGCCAGCAGTCCCAGTTCAGAATCAGCTACACCGCAGCCGCGGTCATTGTGCGGATGCAGCGATACAATAACATTTTCTCGGTAGTTTAAATGTTTGCACATGAATTCTACTTGACTGGCATAGACATGCGGCATGGAAAGCTGAACAGTGACAGGCAGATTGATAATTACTTTGTTGTCAGCCGCCGGTTTCCAGATATCTAAGACACGGTTACAGATTTCCAGCGCAAATTCCATTTCTGTTCCGGTGAAGCTTTCGGGAGAATATTCAAAACGGAAATCCCCTTCCGTTTCCGCAACAATTTCTTTCAGCAATTTTGCACCAAACACAGCGATATCAATAATTTCTTCTTTGGATTTGCGAAACACCTGCTCCCGCTGTGCAACAGAAGTGGAATTATATAAATGTACTACCGCTTTTTTTGCACCTTTGAGCGCTTCAAACGTTTTACGAATAATATGTTCACGGGATTGTGTCAGCACCTGAATGGTGACATCGTCCGGAATTAAATCCTGCTCAATCAATGTTCTCAAAAACAGATATTCTGTTTCAGAAGCAGCCGGGAATCCCACTTCGATTTCTTTGAAACCGAGTTTTACCAGAAATTGAAAGAATTCCAATTTTTCTTCCAG
>CAMNSU010000071.1 GCA_946555455.1 uncultured Clostridia bacterium
CGGAACATTTGGCAGATACCGCCGACTCATCTGATAATAAGAAGGGATAGAAACAGTCTGCAAAGCGTACCATGTAGGCATACAGCATTGTTTGGACGGTTTCCCGCCGGAATTTCTATACCAAAAAATGCTACGGTTTTGGATAGAAAACACCTCCTATGGTTTTCCATTTTATCTTCCATAGGAGGTGTTTTCTATTGTCCGGTTTTCTGTCTATGGAACCGTTATACTCGCTTTACATAGCGGTTCTATGGTTCCAAACGATTCCCAAAATGCCGTCCATATCTGCCTTTGTGCCGCTGAGCGTACTGCTTACAGGCACAAGCATTGACATGCACGACAGGAATATTGTCAGCATGACAGGAAAAATTAATATTTTTTTCTTTATTGTCATAAACCCTCCTAAGGTATATTCCTCATTTTTCATCATCAAACTGCCGATATAAAAATCTTGAACTGTCAATTTCATCAATATAGTTTCCTACAGATTCCTTCGATTGATTTTCACCATTCACTATAAAGATTTCATCGGAATCAAAAGACAAATCGTAACTCATTCTGAAAAAAATCTTATCTTTTGCTTCAAAACGTAACTTCTCACCGTTGTAGCGATATAAATTCCGAATGCTTGTATGCGCTGCCGAATTTGTCACGCCCATCGATTCAAGCAAATAGATTTCATTCTGATATTGAATGACAAAATACCGATATGCGCCTCTTGACTGCTGACCGCATTTTGCCAATGCACAAACTACATTCCCCTCCGTGTCGCAGTCCCAAACAGAAAAGCACTGCGGGACATAGGTATCCCCACTTTCCGGCTCAGAGGTTATCAATAATTCTTCTGTTCCGTCATCATCAATATCCAAAAATTTGTAGGAAATAACCGTCTGCATTTTGGCGCTGTATTGATTATCCTCTTCTATGGTGCTATAAGCGTCCGACTGCATGGTAAGCGGCGTTTGTTCAAAACGCGTATGCAGAAATTCCATAAGTATGTCACCGGAATCAGAAAGATTCGCTTTTTGAATTCCCACCGTTTTTGTTTTCTCATCCCAGTCCACTTTGCAACCAAAGGCTTCGGAGACCGCGCGCACCGGCACCAGCGTACGGTCGTTCATGAGGATTGCCGCCGCGTCCATGTCTATCCGGCTGCCATTTTTATAGAAACAATAATCGCCAATGGTTAGTTTGATGGTAACACCGTTTCTGCGCGCCGTGACTGTTTGCGCAGCGTCGTCCCATTCCACCGTCGCGCCCAGCGCTTCAAAAATAGCGCGCAGCGGTACCAATGTGCGGTCGTTTTGCGTGACGGGCGGAACGTCGAATTCGATTTTTACGCCGTCGCAGGTAACGGATATCGGCAAAAACGAATGCAGCAATTCCTCAGACGGCGGAAGCACCGACAGATATTCATAACCGACAATCGTTTTGCCTTCCAAGGTTTTGTTTTGTAAAATGCTGTAGATAGGTTCGGAAACGGCTTTATCCATTATATTTTCAACATGCCACTTGCAATATAGCGTTGTATCATTTAAAAACGACACATCATCTATAACATAATCACTTCCCGGATAGGTTTGTCCTCTGGCGCTCTCCCATGTTAAAACATAATCATTGTCCATATATTGAATCATATAATCGTTAGGATTCAGTACCGCCGAAAAACCCTTTCCGAACTTTGCATCAATTGCCGTCTCCAGCGTTTTTCTCCGGTAGACCAACATCAGCGTTGTATCGTAGTTTTCCAAATTCGCCCTGCGGATTGTCTCACGGAACGCGTCCGAATACGGCGGCTCCGCAAAATTTCTAAACGTAGGTAAAATTAATTGTAAAAACGAATCCATATTTTTTACTTCGCTGTCCCAATATGTTTTTCCAAAATAACTAGTTCCCGCAAATGGATAGATATAGAGACAGTCCATCGCTTCATAGATGGCGCTGCCGTAAATATTGTTTTCGTCATAGAGGTCGCCGACAGGCAACATTTCAACATCATATCCATATGCCGCGGCGTTTATGGGCAGGACAAGCATTTGTCCCACGAGAACTACACTAACCAAAACCGATAAAATTTTTTTCATGTTTTTTCCTCCTCTGTTGCATAGAAAGGACGAACGCCGTATGCGTTCGTCCTTTTTGCGCAGGCAGGGCGTTCTGCCATTATTTGTTTGCCACATTTTTTCCAAGCGTCGCTACATTCTCCGCAATGTTCGCAAAAATCATGTCTTTGACAATGTTGCCCAGTCCCAGAATCAGCCCAAGGAAAAATCCAATGGCAATGATATAGTCGTAGTCGCTGGAACCTCCGTAGCGGGAGAGACTTCCCAGTAGTTTGCCGATTCCCGCGCCGCCCGCCGTAAAAGCGATAACGTACATAATGAGTTTAATGAAACTCATGACGGTTAAAAATCCCGTCCAGCCTTTCACGTCCTTGGGCATGTAACGAGCCAGCGTCTGCTGCACTCGCACCGCATTCATTGGCTGACCGCCTTTGGCTTTGCCGCAGTTCGGACACACATTCATTTCCTCTGTCATTTCTTTTCCGCAATTTACACAATACATTTTTGTTTCCTCCACTTCATATATTTATACCGCGCCTAGGCATAAGAGAGTCGAATCTCATGCGGTCCCTAGGAGCAGATTTTCCCGTATGCTATGTTAAAAATACTGGAAATACGCTAGTATTCCTGCGTATTTTTGCCTTGCCTACAGAAAAATCTGTTCCTAGGGACTTTATAGAACCGTGCAGGAGAAAATTTTTTGTAAGGCAAGGAAAAGGTTCCTTTGCATACTGGGCGTATGGAAAGCGGTTCTTTGACGCAGTATTTACGAAAAATTTTCCCTACATGGCGTATAAGATTCGATTTCCTTATGCCTATCGGCGTATGTATCAATCTTGACCCGCTTCAGCGTTTGGTGATAATGATTTTTTCTGTCGCACCGTCCCAATCCACGCTGCAATGCAGCGCTTCCACAATAAAGCGGACGGGCGTATAGGTTCTGTCATTCTGCGTGAACGCCGGACTATCAAGCGTTTGCGGTTTTCCGTTCACATATGCCTTATCGGAACCCACAAAAATTAAAATGGTCGTACTGCTGTCGGTAATAGTCACGAGCTGCAAACTTTCGTCCCATTCCACCGCTGCGCCCAGACTTTCCGCCACAAACCTTGCGGGAAGCATGGTTCTGTTGTTGCGCAAAATCGGCGCGACATCGTTATAAACGGTTTGTCCGAATACTGTGGCGCGTGTTTGTCCGATTTGCAAAATGATTTGATTGTTTGTGTTATCCTTCGGCGGCTCCGGCGCAACTTCCGGCTGTGGCGTTGGTGTAGCCTTGGGCGTCGGTTCCGGCGTCACTTCTGGCTCCGGCGTGGGCGTTGGTGTGGATTCCGGCGCAGCCTCTGGTGTCGGCGTAGGAGTCGGTTCCGGTTCCGGTGCCCGCTCCGGTGTGGCTACAGGCGTGGGTTCCGGTTCCGGTGCCCGCTCCGGTGTGGCTACAGGCGTGGGTTCCGGTTCCTGTACCGGCGCGGGCGCACTTTGGATTTGAAGGTTCACAGAGCCGCCGTCCGACCGTTTCACATACCAAAGCTGATTGTCCAAGCCGTTATAGTTCTGAAGACTGCAATTGCCGTTGTTTCCGTTCGGGTTGTCACAGCTTATCACCAGATTGCGGTTGCTTGCCAGTTCAATGCTGCATTTACCGCCGCCCCTGTCGCACAGATACCATTCCTGCGCCGGCGCGTCGTTGGTGCGCCACAGGTCAATATTGTTGCCCGCCCGCAAGGGGTTATCATAGGAGTTGCCGCGGTTTGCGTCCAGCACGCGTCCGCCCGAAGATTTGGGATAGAAGGCATATTTGCCTGCGCCGCGCGCTTCCGCTTTGAATTTTTGCTCCGGCGAACCGTCCGCGTCCCAGACGCAGACATTCACGCCGTCGCTGTCGTTGCCGGCATAGACATTCAAATAGCGTCCGCCCGCCGCGCAGGCAAAATGATAGACCTCTTCGCCGGAGGACTGTGCCGGTTGACTGCTGCCCGCACCGGACAGCGTTCTGACCCAGTTGTCGTTTTGCGATTTGAACCAAACGGCGTCGGAAATCAGTTTTGATTTGGACATGCTTTTTCCCCAATGCACGCGCGCGTCAAAATTCGCATTGCAATCGGCATAGTATACCTTATCGCCCACCATATCGGTAATCACAATGGAATGTCCGTCGCTGTCACCCCAGCCGTAAAGCCGGACATGGTCGCCCACACACAAGTTATTCCAGTTGGTCTGCTGCACCCAATTACGTGGATTTTCGCCAAACAGGTAGTCGCACACGGTTTCTGCCCAGCCCATGCATTGCCACGAAAGATTTTTGTAGCTGCCGGTCCATTTGCTTCCTTCGGGATATTTGGCTTTCAATTCGTTCAATTTGCGCGCCATGTCCTCCGCCGAGATTGCCTTGGCATAGGCTGTGGAATGAAAACACGGGATTACGCCCGCCGCCGCGCCGAACATCATGACCGCGCTAAGCAGAATGGAAAGCAGTTTCTTTTTGATTTTCATACGGTTCCGTCCTTTCTTTTATCAATTTGCCACATATTCCGGCACATAGACTTCAATTGTCTCGTCGCTGGAATTGGAAATTGTCACCGAACAGTTCGGCTTTACGGTTCTTGTCCCATAAGTTGAAATAGACCTGTTATATTGCGTTGCACCGGCGGTTCCGTTCGCGTCATAGTCAGTATAGTCGAATTTTTTTGCGCCGGTATTGCTGCGTACCCGAACGCTAAACGCCGTTTTGGTATTGTTGTCAATACGGCAGCTTTCGCCCACACCCAGCGTTGTAATGTCAAACACACTGCTCTGCGAAAGCAACCCCTGTTCCATCGGTTTCATCACCATGATGGAATCGTTGTTTTTGTTATCCGTATTATAAATTCCTAAAATATATCCGGCTTTGATTTCCCGATTTCCATAAGTTGAAATAGATCTGTCATAGTATGTAGCTTCCACATTTCCGTCCGCTTTATAAATGACATAATCAAACGATTTGGCGTCATATTGATTGCCGTATACCCGAACGCCGAATGTCGTTTGCCCGTCATTTTCAATTTCCACACCCTGATTCAGCGGAATGCGGGTGATTTCAAACGCCGGTTTCGCTTCGGGATAAAACACATCGGACGGTGCTTTAATGTCAATATCATATTCATTAGGATTGTAAATACCGATAGAATATCCGGCTTTGATTTCCCGATTTCCGTAGGTTGAAATGGATCTGTCATAGTGTGTCGTTTCCACATTCCCGTCCGGTTTATAAATCACGTAGTGGAAATTTTTCACATAATCGCCTTTTTCCACGAGGATTTTAATGCTTTTTTCACTGCGGTTTGTTGCCATAAAGCTTTCACCGCTTCTCAAATGCAGCGTTTTATAGTTTCCGTCGTCGTCAATATTCAGATTTCCCGCATTCACATCAATATTCTGCACCGGCGGTTTTTCCGGTCTTGCGGGTGGGTCGCCTTGCCGGTTATCGTCTGCGGACGCGGAACCTGTTTTCTCATATCCGCACCATTTGCATCTATTGCCCTCAAAGGAATGCGCCTGTAATTTTTCCACCACTCGCTGGCTGAGTTCTTCTCCGCACTCTGCGCAGCGCGTAATCACAATGTAAGAATAATTGTGCGCGTCGGGCGACCCGATATCTTCCATTTTAATGCTGTCTGCCCAGGCGCTTTCTTTCGTGGTTTCATGGTGGCATATGTCCTGCTGCGTGTCGTTTGGATTGGTGGCAGGGCTGCTGCTTTGCTGCGGCTGATAGGTAATGATAACGGTCTGGCTGTAGTCGTTCCAGTCCACTTCCGCGCCCAGCCCCTCGCTGATAGCGCGCACCGGCACCAATGTGCGGTCGTTTACCAGCATCGGCGGAACGTCAATTTCTATGGTTCTGGGTGGCATCAATATGGCTCTGACGCCAATCCACAGCGTCATGATATCCTCGTCGCCGTCGTAGACGTCAATCTGTTCATAATATTCGTCCCAATATACCTCATAGCCCAGCGCCTCGAAAATTGCCCGCATGGGTACCAGCGTGCGTCCGTTTTGCAAAATGGGCGGCTGGTCAAATTCGACTTTAGTTCCGTTGAGCAAAACGCTGATTTCGTCGCTTGCCGCCGCCTTCATGCCAATTCCGCCACCATGCATCATCGCCCCAAACACCAGCGCAATGCTGAGCACAACCACGACCACCAGCGATACGCCAATCATAAACGGAACATTTACTTTTCTTTTCATTGTCTCCCGCCTTTCTTATTTACCTTGTCTATGATAAATAATTTTACCCATGCCAAGTTCGGTCATATCCAGCATCATTTTTTTCTCCAGCATTTTATAAGGAATTTCAATCATTTCCCCGTCGTTGTCAAATCCTGCTTTCTCCGTCACATCTTCCCCGTTTAGCGTTGCCTGCACCAAATCCGTGATATAAAGGATTTCGTCATCTTTTTCACAATGAAAATCCAGAATTCCCTCTTGTCCTTCTTCGCTTCTTTTGATACGAAAAATGTCCTCTTCAATTTCTATTACAACATTTTTGGTGTCCGGCTCTTTATATTCCGAAGCCTCGTCATATTCCCATGTGCCCAAAATGCCCTTTTCCCCGCCGCAAGCTGTCAGCGCCGCTGTCAACAGACATACCAGCAGTATTGCAAGCGCGCGTTTTCCTGTTTTTGTTTTCATCACAATCCCTCCCAAAATTTGAAATCACTTTTGTTTTTCTGTTCTGCTGTTTTCGATAGATTATCCCCTTCTTTCCTTTACAGAACATCGTTCGTTTGACGAAAAGTGTTGAATAGTGTTCAACACTTTTGCGTCAATTATAGCATAAAATACAATTGTTGTAAATACTATTTAACAAAAAAGAAAAGAGGAATGCATATGTTTAAATTGAAAGCGCCCGGCGGCAGAAACAATTTGTGTGGAAAAAAGCTGGAATTCCTGCGTAAACAGCAGAATTTATCACAGCGTAAAATGGCGGCAAAACTGCAGCTTGCCGGATATGATGTGGACAATCATTTCATTCGCCGCATTGAAAACGGCGAACGATTTATCACAGATATTGAACTGCTGATGTTCAGCGAATTTTTTCATGTGGAGATTGCCGAATTGTTTGAAGGAATCATTTCCGAATAACATAAATATACAATAAAATGCGGCAGTCCTCCGTAGAAGGACTGCCGTACAGCATAAACAAAGGAGGGGCGACCCGCCTTTGTTTAAAATCTATCAAAAAATTTTTCTACATCTCTAACGGCTCCCCGCGCGGGTCAATTGGTCCCCAAGCCTCGTTCCATACATCATAGGGTGCATCCTCACGCATTTTGACACTTAGGACACGTTTCAACAATAGCAGTGTCATCTCGTTTTGTATCTGCGCCCACTGTGGATTTCCATATAAATTCTCTGTTTCCAGCGGGTCATGTTCCAAATCAAACAGTTCGCCGTGATCGTCTGCATAAATAGATAATTTATATGCGCCGCGCCGCACCATTGCTCCCGCACCATAGTGCGTTGGACTGCTGGGCGCTTTTATTTTATGTCCTGCAATTGGCTCTCGGCAGGTCGGTGCACCGCATCCTGCCTCTGACAGCACAGAATCACGGAAAATGGTTTCGCCGTTTTCCAGCGAACGAATAAACGAATGTCCGACCATAGAACAAGGTTTTGAAATTTCCAGCAGTTCCAATAGCGTGGGTGTAATATCTACTTCCTCAACCAACGCGTCCCAACATTTTCCGTTCCAATTCCGCTCCGGATGATAGAGAATCACAGGAATCCGTGTCAGACAATCATAAAATGCCGGCAGCTTGTGTGTCATACCGCGGCAACCAAGCAGCTCTCCATGATCTGCCATAAACAGGACAATGGTATTTTTATCTTTGCCGCATTTTTTTAGCGCTTCCATTAATTTGCCCACGCAATCATCCACATAGCGCACTTTCCCCATATAAAATGCAATCGCTTTTTTGATATCCTCTTCGCTGCACAATTCCATTTCCGAATGCCGGCGCCACACCTCGTTACGGATGGGTTCGCCATTGCCGCGCACCTCCCAGTCCGGCGGCAGCGGGATATCCGCCGGGTCAAACATACTGTCATAGGGCGGCGGGCAGCAAAACGCCGGATGCGGGTCCTGATAGTTGACCCATGCCAAAAACGGCTGCTTTGTACGTTCTATAAAATCCACAGTCTCATCCGTTAATCTGCCGGTGATGTCATAGGGATGGCTTTTGTCCAGTGTGAACGCCGTGAAAGAATGCAGATAATCCGGATGCCCGTCATAATTTCCCAGACAGATATTGTCCATCTCATCCCAAACTTCTTCCAGCCGTTCCTCTGTCAGCATGTGATTCTTACCGAACATCCCCGTCCGATAACCATTTCGTTTCAGTTCACACACTAGATTCGGAACATCCGGCGAAATAGTAGAACCATAGTTACGGTGATTATGTTCTCCGACATAAGTGCTTGTCACCATACTAATGCGGCTGGGACCGCAAAGCGGCGCAGCGCAATAACACTGATTCAGCTGCACCCCCTGCCGGCTCAGCGCGTCAATATGCTGCGTCTGAATGGTGGGATGCCCATAGCAGGACAAATAGTCCGCACGCAATTGGTCGGGCATGATAATCAGCAAATTATATGCCATGTTTGTTTCCTCCTTATATTTAATTCTTATCGTTTTCTCCTATTAATTTTATTACAACTTTTATCCTATGTACGAATACTGTCTACAATACCGTCATTATCATATATAGCGCATAAAACGCAAGCAATAGAACGCCTTGCAATTTTGACGCTTTTTGTCTGAAAATCAACGGAACCGTCGCTATTAAGGTGACGCCGAGACAAACCGGCAAATCCACTGCAATACTTCCCGCCGCAACTGGCAGCGTTTCTCCCGAAACAACAGCACATAGCGGCAGAATCAGGGACAGGTCAATAATGTTTGCGCCAATAATGTTGCCGACAGAAAGCGCTGCTTCTTTTTTCACAATCGCGCTGATTGTCGTGACAAGTTCCGGCAGAGAAGTACCTACGGCAATGAGCGTGATGGCGATAATACGCTCCGGAACGCCAAGCCAAACTGCAATTTTGCTGCCATGATCCACCATAAGCTGACTGCCAAGGACAATTGCCGCCGCACCGATGATAAACAGCACAATATTGATAAACAGTTTCTTTTTATCCACCGCAGCTTGTCCGCTCTGATTGTGACTGTCCGTTTTGGCAGAAAACAGGTTTTGCACAATAAATAATATAAAAATGACGGTCAGAATCAAGCTGCCAATGGGATTTAATTCACCTGTCCGGCAGGACAAAAACAGCACCAACGCAGACGCAATCAGCAGCGATATCTGTTTCAGATACCGTTTGCGTTCGCAAACGATAGGCATTGCAATCATTGCAATCGCCATAATCAGCGCCGTGTTGGCAGTCACAGAACCAACGGCGTTGCCGATTGCCATATCTGTTTTGCCCGCTGCCGCCGCGATGAGCGAAACAATCATTTCCGGCAGCGTCGTGGCAATGCTCACAATCGTTGCACCAATTACAAACGGCGGAATATGGAAGGCTTTTGCGATATAACTCGCCGCGTCCACAAAAACATCTCCGCCTTTTACCACCAGTGCAATGCCTGCTGCAAACAGCAAACAGGTAATGAAAACGTCCATCATAACTTGTCCTCCAAACAAAAAAAATTCAGATACATTCCTGTACCTGAAGCTTACAAAATCCAGGCACAGCAAAACTATGCCTGAGTCTCGATATTTAAGACAAACCAGATGACGAAACGCCATCAGCCTGTTGACTTGCCGCTCTGTATTAGGGTAAACCAACGAATCCGAACCCGCCTGAAATAGCAAAATTAAGGCATCTTTCGGCTTGTCGTCTCCCGTAGGCGTCAGCCTGTCTGCATCCTCCGCACCAAAATCTGCTCATCATTTCATCTATTTCAGGTCAAAGAATTTTGAAAGAGGAAATTTTTGATTTATTAAGGCAAAAGCGGAGGTAATCCTGGTGGATTACCGAGCATTTTAACGCAGAGAAATCGGAAATTTGCCTTTCAAAATCGGAGTTCGGATTTGTCGGCTTACCCTAAAGCCATCTACTCCCTCAAACAGTATTTAGTATAGCAGAAAAATATTGGGAAGTCAAGCGTGTATTGCCGGAAAAAAGCGAATATGTTTGCGCCATATAGGAAAAATTTCTCATAAATGTGCGCCTGCGAACCGCTTTTCATACCACTTCGCGGCACGCGTACCACTTCGTTGCACACGCACCCTCTGGGGCACACGTACCCTTCTCGGCACACGTACGCTCAGTATGCAAAGGAACCCCTTGACAAAAAATTTTCTCACGTCTGGTTTTATGAAATCCCAGAGGGACCGCATGTTTTACAGTTCATATACCTTAAAATCAGAATATTCCCCTATCATGGGCGCCATTTGGCGAAATCCAATCTTTCCGCCGCCGTGCACAGGGCCATATTCCACGCCGTTGTCCTGCCATGTGAAAATAGTGAGGTCGTTTATCATAAACGTTATTGTTCCATTCTTTTTTGTCAGCGTAATATGATATTCTTCCAATGCGTCCGCACAGTCGGGAATGGGGTCTGCGCCCTGCACAACAAGATGGTTCCCCGCGCTTTTTCGCAAATTACATGTATGAAACGCGCGTTCACTCTCATATCTTCTGCGGAAATAGGAAATATGGTAGGCGTTGATATCGCCTGAATGATAGAGATGATATTGTCCGTCGCGCATTTGCAGAGAACTGTCAAACAAGTCCTCTCCCCTGCACCCTGCCGCGCTGAAAAACAAGATTGCCAGCCCCGGTTCTTCAATTGGTCGGAAATCCCATTCTACTCTGATATCCGCCGGGAAATCCTCAGGACACCATAAAACAAAATTTGATTTCTGCCCCAATTCCGGCGGAAGCGCATTTTTCATCCGCATTTTATTTTGTTCAAAATAAATTTCCGCGCTGCCTTCCAGCCGGAACCCTTTTATATCCTCCGCACAGCAAAGTGCATTTTCATAAATCAGTTTCATATCGGTTTCCCTCCTATTCCAATCATTCCGCGAAAAGCCTTGTATGTGTTGCTGCGTAGCATATCCCGACTTTTGAGAACCCCAAAACAGCCCGATTCCGGTCACTTATCTCACAGCGCTGCAATGTATGGAGAATAGAATATCTTGCGCACCTTCTCTGTCCATTCGCGATTACCTGTTTTTTTCCTGTCGGCTGTGATATAAATTGCTGCAGTCTCTCACTGCAACAAAAAGGGGAGAGACTGCTTTCTGAAGCCAAGCGTCTCCCCCTTTTTATTTCTATCAAAAAACTGCGCTGCCTCTCAGCGGCAATTCCTTATGCGAAGTTTTTCTCCAGTTTTGCCATTTCGTCTTTGATTTCCTGCGGCAGTTTGTCACCGAATTTCGCAAAGAATTCTTTCTGACCTGCAATGTCTTCCACCCAGTATTCCTTTTTCACGCTGAGCAGTTCGTCAATTACTTCATCAGAGATATCCAGACCGGACAAATCCAAATCTTCTTTTTTCGGCAGGTAACCAATCGGTGTTTCCACAGCGTCCACTTTACCGTCGCAACGCTCCAGAATCCAGTTCAGAACGCGGAGGTTGTCACCGAAACCGGGCCACAGGAATTCGCCCTGGTCGCCGCGGCGGAACCAGTTTACATGGAAAATCTTGGGCTGGTGCGGAATCTTTTTGCCCATTTCAATCCAATGTTTGAAATATTCGCCCATGTGGTAGCCGCAGAACGGCAGCATTGCCATCGGGTCGCGTCTTACTACGCCAACCGCGCCTGCTGCTGCTGCAGTGGTTTCAGAAGCCATTGTTGCGCCAACAAACACACCATGGTTCCAGTCTCTTGCCTGATATACCAGCGGAGCGGTTTTTGCACGACGTCCGCCAAAGATAATTGCGGAAATCGGCACGCCGTTCGGATTTTCCCATTCAGAAGAAATGCACGGGCAGTTTGCTGCCGGCGCGGTGAAACGGGAGTTCGGATGCGCTGCTTTGGTTTCTTTGTCAGGCGTCCATTCTTTATCCAGCCAATCCGTCGCATGCTGCGGCGCCGGATCGTCGTGACCTTCCCACCAAACGGTTCCGTCGTCACGCACACAAACGTTTGTGAAAATGGTGTTTTTCTGTGTACTAATCAGCGCATTTTTATTCGATTTGGAACTGGTGCCCGGCGCAACGCCGAAGAATCCAAATTCCGGATTGATTGCATAGAGTTTGCCGTCTGCCGGATTCACACGCAGCCAAGCGATATCGTCACCGACTGTCCAGACTTTATAGCCTTTCATAGTAGCCGGAGGAATCAGCATTGCCAAGTTGGTTTTTCCACAAGCGCTCGGGAATGCAGCCGTGATATAACGCACTTCACCCTGCGGATTTTCAATTCCCAGAATCAGCATGTGCTCTGCCATCCAGCCTTCTTTCCAGCCCAGATAACTTGCAATACGCAGCGCCAGACATTTTTTGCCCAGCAGCACGTTTCCGCCGTATGCGGAGTTAACGCTCCAAATGGTGTTATCCTGCGGAAAATGTACAATATAACGGTTTTCGGGATCAACGTCTTTTTTCGCATGGAGACATTTTGTGAAGTCGCCGTTTTCACCGATTTCGTCCAGCGCACACTGTCCTGCGCGTGTCATAATCAGCATGTTCAGCACAACATAAATGCTGTCTGTGAGCTCAATTCCCACTTTGGAGAACGGAGACCCTTTGGAACCCATGATGAACGGAATCACATACATGGTACGTCCCTGCATGGAACCGTCAAACAGTTTTTTCAGCATATCATAGCATTTTGCAGGATCCATCCAGTTGTTGGTCGGACCTGCTTCTTCTTCGGTCGGCGTACAGATGAATGTACGGTCCTCCACACGTGCTACGTCGTTTTCAGCGGTTCTGTGATAGTAGCAACCCGGCAGTTTTTCCTGATTCAACTCTATCATTTCACCGGACGCTACCGCCTCTTTACGCAGCGCGTCGCGCTGTTCGTCGCTGCCGTCAATCCAGACAACATTCGCCGGTTTTACCAGCGCTTTCATTTCTTCCAGCCAAGTTAACACTTTTTTGTTATTGGTCATGATTCATGAACTCCTTTCGTTTTATCGGTTTTATCTATAGAAACCTGCCCGCCGGCGGCTGCCGTCGCACATTGCGTGCAGGGGGTTACGCTTCTATCTGCCGCTATGGAGCCAAAAATGTTTCTCATGCTAGGCATAAGGAAGCCGAATCTAGGCAAACAAAAGTCGAACCTTCCTACGCCGTACATGGAAAACAATGCCGTCTCCAAAACAGTTATGGTGAAAAACCTATCGTAGCCCTCTTTGCCACTATTCTATAGCAGCCTGTCAAATTCCTCTTTTTTTCCTAAAACTTTTTTACGATTTGTGAAAAATATATCAAATCTTCTAGTTATTTCCTAGCAAATTTGTCAGTTTTGCAAATTCCTCCAAACTGAGCCGCTCCGCACGCACTGTCTCAGGCAATCCGATTTGCTCCAGCGCCGCGCGTATGACGTCTTTGCCATAGCAAGACATACCGGCAGACAGCGAATTCACCAGCGTTTTGCGTCGCTGCGCAAAAGACGCTTTCACGATTTTGAAAAACAATGTTTCGTCTGTCTGCACGCTGGGCTGCGGCAGCAAATGAATGCGAATCACCGCGGAGGAAACCTTGGGCGGAGGCAAAAACGATTCCGGCGGCACCTCCGTCAGCAGTTCCACACTGCCATAATATTGCACCGCAACGGACAACACCCCATAGTCCTTGCCGCCCGGCGGCGCGGCAATGCGCTCCGCCACCTCTTTTTGCACCATGACGGTGATGGAGGAAATCCACTCCCGTGCATGAATCAGCCGCATTAAAATGGGCGACGTGATATAATAAGGCAAATTTGCCGCCACCTGAACAGGTCCGCCGCCGAAACGTTCCTGCACCAGCGCGCCAATGTCCGTCTTTAAAATGTCGCCCTGCACAATTTCCACGTTGTCGAATTCCGCCAGCGTTTCGTCCAGAACAGGCAGCAATTTTTCGTCCAGTTCCACCGCCACCACGCGGCGCGCCGACCGGCACAGCCGCGCAGTGAGCACACCGATACCCGGCCCGATTTCCAACACGTCCGTCTCCGCGCCGATACCGCTGCCCTCTACAATCGCGTCCAGCACGCCCGCGTCCGTTAAAAAATTCTGTCCCAACGATTTGGCAAACTGTTTGCCGTGTTTTTGCATCACTGCCCGTATGACTGTCGGGTTTGTTAAATCCATTCTGTTTCCCTCCACCTGTCTCGTGATACCGGAAGCGCCGCTTCCAATATCGTATCATTACGAAATATTTTCGCTTGCCGTCTTGCCTAAGCAATCACGTCAATTCCTTTTCTGTAAACGGCATAAAAAGATCGTAAACGCCCAAAGACGGCACTTTATCTAAAATCTCCTTACCGAGTCCGGGCAGTATCGCGCTGCCGGAGATGACTTCCGGCGGCAATTGCACACCGTGTTTCTCCGCCTGTGCAAGTGCATATTTCATTTCAGCCTGAATGCCGGACATTCTCAAAGCCTTTAACTCCTCCATCTGCGCGATTTCGCTGTCGCTCAACTGCAAGACTTCCGCCGCCTTTTCCTTTGGCATATCCCCTGCGGCAAGGTAGGTTCTGACCGTAATGAGGTCTGTCGTTTTTTGCAGTTCCTCTAATTTTTTCTGAAACTGTTTTGCTTTTTCGTATGTAGACCGCGCATAAGATACCATATCCGTTCCCTCCATATTCCATTCTTGCGGCAAGTTCCGACCGTATCTTCCGGCGTAGAATCCCCGATTACTAAAGACGCTTTATATTTATTATACCAATCTATTATACCACTGGCAAGAAAATTTATAAAAAGATTTTTCATTTTTTGCAACATTTTCCCGCTCTCAATTGTATGATAAGTGAAAAAACAATTTGAATGGAAGGCATAAGGGAGCCGAATCTCATGCGGTCCCTAAGGCAGATTTTCCCGTATGCTGTGTCAAAAATATTGGAAATACGCCAGTATTCCTGCGTATTTTTTCCTTGCCTACAAAAAAATCTGCTCCTAGGGACTTCGCAGAACCGTGCAGGAGAAA
>CAMNSU010000072.1 GCA_946555455.1 uncultured Clostridia bacterium
TGCGCCGTATCCATGGAACGAAATGCAAATACCGGCACCAAAATCAGCGCAACAAACATCAAAATCCCTTGAATAAAATCTGTCCAGCATACCGCCAGAAATCCGCCCAAGAAAGTATATCCGATAATAATGATGCTACCAATAATTAACGCACCTTGATAGGATAGCCCTGGGAACACAACTGTAAATAATTTTGCACCGGCATTAAATTGTGCCGCTGTATATAAAATAAAGAAAATCAAAATAAACAGCGCAGCAATCATGCGTAGCGTACTTTTATTGCTGTGGAACCTGTTTGCAAAATAATCCGGTAATGTGATGGAATCACCGGCAATTTCCGTATAACGCCGGAACCGTCTTGCAATAATAATCCAGTTAAGCAATGTTCCTATCAATAAACCAAGCGCCGTCCAAAATGCCTCTGCCATACCGCCTGTTGACACATAGGCGAGACCCGGCAGTCCCATAAGCAACCAGCCACTCATGTCAGACGCCTGTGCACTCAGCGCCCCAACCCAAGGATTTAAATTCCGTCCTCCTAAAAAGAAGTCTGAAATACCCGCTGTTTTCCGATATGTGATGCCGCCGATTACCAGCATGAGTCCCGCATATAGTATGAATACGGTTGCAATCACATAAATACTTGTCCTAAGTTCCATAACTCTTCTCCCCTCTTCCTTTGATGCCGTACACAGTAAATTCCAAAAAACGTCTCATTTTCCACTTTCATACGGCAATTCTAACTTTTTTTCTGGTTTTTTCCAAGCTTCGCCTTTTTCTTTCTTAATAATTATATGCATATTTCATTATTTTGTCAATAGACAGCTTTATTTCAACTAGTTTTACATGGTTTTTATTATCTATATTTTACAATAATACAAATTTCTTGTATGTGTAATTCATTTATTTACTTAAATGTTAAATTATGTATATAAAAATGCATTTTTTGAATTTCTTGCAAGATTAGTAAATTTTCTTCTTTCCAAATCTCTAACAAGAAGATAAAAATCGACTAAAATTCTATAAGTTGGTTAAAATAAGTCATCACGTTGTGTTCAAATTTATTGAAATTACCAAACCTGTTTTTTTACTATTGTATTTTACAAAAATTTATAATATACTACTTTTTGTATTCAGAATTAACAAATTTGAATACAAAATAATCTATTACGATATTTATAAATGGAGTTTGTATATTAATCAATCTAATATTATTAAATTGGAGGGGCTAGAATGAAATCTAGTTTAGAAGTACTAATTTTAGAAGATAATTTGGAGGAAAGTAATAAACTGCAACATTATCTGGAAAGCCAAAACGGTATAAAAGTTGTAGGGTGTGCGGATGATGGCGCAGTTGGCTACAATATGATTCTGGAGACAGAACCTGACGTTGTTATTTTGGATATGGTATTGCCGACCTTGGACGGTCTTGGTGTTTTAGACAAATTGAACAGTATTAATATGTCAAAACGTCCCAAAATTATTGTTGTTTCTTCCTTTGGAAATGACAATTTAATCACCAAGACAGCTTGTGCTGGTGCAGATTATTACATGGCAAAGCCAATCGACTTACCCACTTTCTACCAACGCATGGTTATGTTAACAGAACATTATGTGATATCAAAAACACCAACTGCAGAATCCATGCTTCAAGGTAATCCTGGTGAGGATTTGGAGGTTACCGTCAGCAATATTATCAAAATTGTTGGTGTTCCCGCACACATAAAAGGTTATCAGTTTTTACGTGATTCCATCATTTGGACGATTAAAGACAATGAAATTATTAATGCTGTTACAAAAGAGTTGTATCCTGGCATTGCAAAACGCTATAATACGACTGCTTCGCGCGTTGAACGAGCTATCCGTCACGCAATTGAAGTTGCTTGGCAGCGCGGCGACTTAGAAACCATTAACAAATTGTTTGGTTATACCATTCAAGTTTCCAAAGGAAAACCGACAAACTCTGAATTTATTGCTATGATTGCAGATAAAATTCGTTTGCAATTAAAAACGAAGCAAAACCATTCTGCCAATTCCTAATAGTTCCCTATTTTCTACATAAAGAGAAGGCGTCCGAACCTGTTTTCGGACGCCTTCTCTTTTTCTTTAAAATATGCTAACGGTAGTGCCAAGCATGTTATTGTCTTGCGCGAATTTTCAAACAACTTATGCTAAGTATTCTCATCCACATTTGATTTCATAAACAGTAGAACCGTATTGATGATTTATTTCTTAATTGCGTTAGAATATTCACTTGGCGTAATGCCAAATTGCTTTTTAAACAACTTAGAAAAATAGTGAATCGAATTAAACCCCAGCATTTCGGAAATCTGCGTAAAAGTATACTTTCCTTCCCGTATATACTCTTTTGCACGTTTCATTTTTTCTGCTGAAATATATTCCACCAAATGCTTCCCTGTATTTTTGCGAAATAGAGTAGACAGATAGCTGCTGCTGACAGGAATCATTTTCGCAATCTCCGACACCGTAAGTTTTTTATCCAAATGATTTCTCACATATTGCATCACATCTACAATAATATCACTTTCAATGGTATGTTTTATTTCCGTATCCGTTTTATGAATGATGTGCTCCAGCCGCTGCGCCCGCAAAAGCCGAATTAAAATTTCTTTCAAATAGCACAAAATTAAATCATAACTATATATGCGCTGCGCCTCTTTTTCCTGCATAATTTTTTCCAAAAGATTTTTGATTTCATAATCACTTTGAAACACTGTATCCGACAGAAGTTCCGTCTCCCCAAGCTGCATGTCAAAAGTTACCGTCATATAACAAACCGACACATGTTCATCAGCATATTGTCTGTGCCGTTGTCCCGGTGCAAAAAGCATCAGTTCCCCTTGCCGGAGCGAATATTCCTGCGTCTCCCCAACAACATTATACATAGAGCCCTTATCAACATATGTCAGTTCCCAGCAGTCATGCTGTTCTCCTTTAAAATGAAATCCCAGTTCTTTCTCATGATACAGCAGCGTATATAGCCGCCCGAGTTCAAGTACCGGCGTAACTTCCGTTTGAATTTGCTGTTCTCCGATAGATTCTGTCTGAATGGCATCTGTTTCGGACGCGATGGCAATTTGAGCGGAGGAGAGCAGCGGAATCACAAAAAAATAGATATCCGGCTGAATGACAACCGTTTTATCTAACAGAAATGTTTCCAATTCTTCCGGTGATGTACCACATAGCAGAACAGCGCTGCCCTCCAAAATATCCAGCAGAACCGGCGCACTACGGCTGATATATAAAAACGGCATTCGTTTCTCCTGCACGTCACGCTGTTTCATCAAAGTATAATGATGGTTCTGCATTGCAACTTGCATACCGCCGCGTTCAATATACCCATAGCGTGAAAATGTTAGATTCGTTAAATTTTCAATCACCGGCTGCACCTCCTATCGCTCTTATCTGCTTTTCATTTTGGCATTGACTAGGCAAATCCGCTTAGCACAAACCATTCTCATTTGGGGGAACTTTTTTGTCCTGTCCCTGATTTATTTTAGCTAATCAGTCTCTTCGCTCAATTTCCAAAAGGGGTGCCGCGCTGGCACGACACCCCTTTTCTTATTTAAAATTCGCAGTTGCCAACCGTTCTTGGGAACGGTAATACGTCACGGATATTGGATATTCCTGTCAAATACATAATCAGCCGTTCAAATCCCAGTCCAAATCCGGCATGTTTTGTACCGCCATATTTGCGCAAATCCAGATACCAACTATAATCTTCTTCATGCAAATCTAATTCTTTCATTTTCGCAAGCAACACGTCCAGTCGTTCTTCACGCTGACTGCCGCCAATGATTTCACCAATGCCCGGCACCAAACAATCCATTGCCGCAACGGTTTTACCGTCATCATTCTGGCGCATATAAAACGCTTTGATTTCTTTCGGATAGTCTGTCACAAACACAGGTTTTTGAAACACTTCTTCTGTTAGGTACCGTTCGTGTTCCGTCTGCAAATCCGCGCCCCAATAAACAGGATATTCAAACTTGTCTTTTTGCTTCTCCAACAGTTCAATCGCCTGCGTATAGGTCACATGTCCAAAATCGCTGCTGACAATGTGATTCAGGCGTTCCAGCAATCCTTTGTCCACAAACTGGTTGAAAAATTCCAATTCTTCTCTTGCATTTTCCATACAATATTCAATCACATATTTCAGCATAGATTCTGCCAAATCCATGTCGTCCTGCAAGTCTGCAAACGCAATTTCCGGCTCCAACATCCAAAACTCCGCCGCATGGCGCGCCGTATTGGAGTTTTCCGCACGGAATGTCGGTCCAAATGTATAGACTTTACCAAATCCCATACAAAAAGTTTCCGCGTTCAGTTGTCCGCTCACCGTTAAGTTCGCCGCTTTTCCAAAGAAATCTTCTTCAAAATTCACGCTGCCATCTTCCTTCAGCGGCGGATTTTTTGCATCCAACTTTGTGATACGGAACATTTCTCCTGCCCCTTCACAGTCGCTTCCTGTGACAATCGGCGTGTGCACATACACGAAACCCTTCTCATTGAAAAATTTGTGCAGAGCATATGCCGCCACTGACCGGACACGAAACGCCGCAGAAAACATGTTGGTTCTGGGACGCAAATGCGCAATGGTACGCAAAAACTCCATAGAGTGACGTTTTTTCTGTAGCGGATAGTCCGGCGTGGAGGTTCCCTCCACTTCAATGGATTCTGCTTTGATTTCAAACGGCTGTTTTGCCTGCGGCGTCAGTTCCAGTTTCCCTGTTACCACCAGCGCAGAACCTACATTCAGTTTTTCTATTTCTGCAAAATTGCTGATTTTTTCCGCTTCAAACACCACCTGCAAGCCTTTGAAAAAGCTTCCGTCATTGAGTTCAATGAATCCAAATGCTTTTGACGAACGAATCGTTCTTACCCAGCCCGCAATGGTTACAGTTTGGTCTGCAAATTCCTGTGTATTCCGATATAGTTGTTTGATTTCTGTCCGCTTCATAGCTACTAATCAATCCTTTTCATAAATATTAAAGTAAATTTATCTGATGTGCGGCGCACTGCTCCATTGTTTCGTCCGGCCACACAGATGATTGCACTTCACCGATATGCGCCTTTGATAACATATACATACATAGCCGTGACTGTCCTATTCCGCCGCCAATAGTATACGGCAGCTTTCCTTCCAACAATTGCTTGTGGAAATCCAACTCCATTCTCTCCTGACAATTTGCTTTTTCCAGTTGCGTGCGCAGCGCTTCTTCATCTACACGCACTCCCATGGAGGACAACTCAAATGCACAGTCCAACAATGGGAACCAGCACAAAATATCTCCGTTGAGCGTCCAGTCGTCATAGTCCGGCGCACGTCCGTCATGTTTTTCTCCCGAATCAAGTTTATCGCCGATTCCAATGACAAAAATCGCGCCATATTCCTTTGCCGCCCGATTCTCTCGTTCTTTTGGCGTCAATTCCGGATAGCGGTTCTCTAATTCCTGCGCCGTGATAAACGTAAGCCGCTCCGGCATGTTGTTTTTCACAGAAGGATAGCGGTCGCAAACATATTGCTGTGTTTTCCGCATCGCGCCATATATTGTTTCAACAGTTGTTTTCAACGTTTCCAAATTACGCTGAGATTTCTCAATCACTTTTTCCCAATCCCACTGGTCTACATAAACAGAGTGCAGGTTATCCGTCTCTTCGTCCCGCCGGATTGCATTCATATCCGTATATAATCCATAACCAGGCTCAAATCCGTATCGTTTGAGCGCCATCCGTTTCCATTTTGCCAGCGAATGCACAATCTCCACATTACTCCCCACCGCCGGTATATCAAACGACACAGGTCGTTCGCTTCCGTTCAAATTATCATTCAAACCGCTTTCCGGCCGCACAAACAGCGGCGCCGACACCCGCTGCAAACGCAATGCGCCGGCAAGCTGCGCTTCAAAATAGTCTTTAATCAATTTAATTGCAGATACCGTATCCCTCAAGCTAAGCGTGGAATGGTATCCCTCCGGCAAAAGTAGCTGTGTTGACATGCATCAAACCTCCTGTAGTCCATGATTTATGTAATCTCATATTTTTTCATTCTATCATAATCGTATCGCCAGTTCCGAGTGAAGCGTTGAAACGAAGGCACTTTTCGCCCCCGCGCACAGGGGTGGTTCCGAGTCGTATCCCGACGAGGAACTTCCTATATGAATAGTCGCTCTGTGACTATTATACCATAATAAATATACTTTTTGGCGCAATGTTACCCAAAAGCGCAGGGAGTCCCGTGCTTTCTAATTCATGAAATCTTCGGACATACCCTCTGGGGCACGCGTGTGCCGAAGATTTCATACCCTACAGCGTCCGGAGTGTCGCATCACGCGGCGCGACGTACGAGCGCAGAACGCTGCTTAGGGGGATTCCGACAAGAGGGACGATATGACGGCGAGTAAAACAAGCCGGAATTAGTCCCCCTTTCGAAAGCGCTCTGCGTATATTATACCACATAATGGAAGATATATCAAATCTTTTTTCCTATTTTTCAGGAAATTCTGTTCACCTGCCTATTTGTCTTTCCAATTCCACCATTTCAGCTTTTCAGCCTCATAGGTTTCATTCTCCGCATAATATACCGCCAACCGGTAAACATACAGCAGACAGCGATCCTGCACAGACCCTTCATACAGGCAGCTTTTTTGATAGAGTTCTTCCGGGTCTTTTCCTTTTAAATCCGCCACACATGATATGCCAATATTCATCAAGTCCTGCGCAATACTTTTCCCCACTCCCGGAATGTTTGTCAAATCACTCTGCATAGCTGCCAATCCCCTTATCAATATTTTCTCTTCTTCTATTCTACTATGATTTTTTCTCCATTGCAAGTCTTCTATGCTAAAAAATAAGACCACCTCTTACCGAAGTGGTCTCACCTGCTTATTTCTGCTATTGAATCGTGTACCCGCCGCGTACCATCACCAATACTTCCGCCGCGGTTGCTTTCACACCGCGACCATCGCCGAGTGGTACAATCAGCAAATGATTCGACGGCATTTGCCCGCCATCTGCGATGTCCACACCGCCCGTCACGTCAGAAAGACCGCCTTTTTGCGAAGCAATCACGTTTGCTGTTCCCATACGCAGAATCAGTTCTGTCCCTTTTTCTGCCATCAGGGTTTGTCCTTCTTTCAGCGTCACGACGTCATATTGCGGTACAGCTTTTTGATCTATGTAACTCTGCACCTTTGTCATGAAAATATTTTCCAGATAACTAACGGACACCACAGGGTCCTCTTCAGAACCTGGCGCGGCAATGACCACCACCGCAAACACTATCATAATCGCCAATGATAGCGTCATCCCTGCAAAAAACGATTTCTTCATTTGTTTTGCCCCCTTTAAAGTAGTTCCTTTTTGTCTGTTTGTTCCCTTTAATCATTTAAACCAAAACTGATATTAATTGCTTCGTTGACCTTTTCCATCAAAGTTTCATCTAAATGACCGATTTTTTCTCTGAGACGCCGTTTGTCAATCGTGCGGATTTGTTCCAGCAGAATCACAGAATCTTTGGTAAGACCATATTCTTCTGCACTGATTTCGATATGCGTCGGAAGTTTTGCCTTATTAATCTGCGACGTTATCGCCGCCGCAATGATGGTCGGGCTATACTTATTTCCCACATCGTTCTGCACAACCAACACAGGTCGGACGCCTCCTTGTTCTGAACCTATAACAGGACTGAGATCTGCATAATAGATATCTCCTCTTTTAACTATCACAATTATTCACACTCCGCCAATTTTTCCTCATATCCGTCTAATTGTTTGTTATCGGCTTCAAAACACATTTCGGCAATGGCAAGATTTATCTCGCCCATTTCCTGATATCCCTTTTTTAATCTTTCTTTAATCTCTAAATTTTTTTTGTATTTAATATAATACTTCATAGCTTCCCGAATAAATTCGCTACGGTTTGTATTTTCTTGTAATGCCAGCGCATCTACTTCTTCAAGCAGAGAATTCGGAAGGGTGATTAAAATTTTCTTTAATTGCGGCAATCATTACGCCCCCTCGCTCCATACCTTTTACAGTGTGGATATTTTAAGCTTGAATAAAATACCAACCTCGGACCTTATGGGTGCTCCTTTTATAGTATATGCTTGTATTTGAAATTGTATCCTATTTTTTTTGTAATACGGTCTAAAGTTTTCAAATACGACCCACGCCGCCTTTCCGTCTGTATTTTATCCTCCAACTTATCGCCCGTATATAGTATACTATATCTTTATGTAAATTGCAAATGCAATTTACACCAATTCCACCGTCTTTTTACGCCAAAAAGCGGACCACATCGCATATGCTTCCTCCTTTCAGATAAATTCTGGGAACACGTTTGCCAATCATGCAAAACAACTCATAAGAAATTGACCCCATCTGCTGTGCGAGCTGCTCTGCCTGAACAGACAATCCGTTTTGATTGCCAATGATAACCACTTCATCCTCTACACAAACAGTATTCCCTTCTGAAAGGCGAATCATACATTGATCCATACAAATTCTTCCAACAATTTGCGCGCGCTCTCCGCCCGCAATCATATGCGCCTTACCGGAGAGAATGCGCGGATATCCGTCCGCATATCCAATCGGAACCGTTGCAATTTTCACATCCCGCTCCGCTTCATAGGTGCCACCATAGCTGACAATGCTTCCTTTTTCCACTGTCTCAACCCGCGTCACATGCGCTTTCACGCTCATTACCGGACGCAGAGAGAATCCTTTCCGCCGCACGTCCTCCGACGGATAGGAACCATATAAAATAATACCGGGGCGCACCATATCCAAATGCATTTCCGGATATAAAATCGTTGCCGCACTGTTGCAGATATGCCGCAGACCGGGACGTATCCCGCGCGCTTCCAGCTTGGCGCAAAATACCATGAATCGGTCAAACTGCAACTGCGTATATGGATTATCCGGCTCATCTGAACAGGAAAAATGGCTGAAAATCCCTTCCACTTCCACGCACGGCAAAGCCGCAATTTTCACGGCTTCCTCCACCGCTTCTTCCCGCTCCGCCATCAGTCCGATACGGTTCATTCCGGTATCAATTTTCAAATGAATTTTTGCGGTTTTACCCTGCTGCGCCGCCGCATGACTGAGCGCCTGCGCATTTTCGTAGGAATAGACCGCTACTGTCACGTCATACTTCACCGCTTCCGGCAAATCCTCCCGCTCGGTATACCCCAAAATCAAAATGGGCGCTGAAATACCATGCCGCCGCAGCTGCCGCGCTTCATCAATACACGCAACCCCCAAATATGCCGCGCCGCATTCCAGTGCGGTCTTTGCCATATGAATGCAGCCATGTCCATAGCCATCCGCCTTGACAACTGCCAAAATCTTTGCATTCGTAATCGCGCGGATTTGATTCATATTGTATGCTGCTGCGTCCAAATCTATTTCCGCCCATGTTCTGCTGCCTTTTGTTATCATTTGCGTTTCCATGTTCTAACTACTCCTTGATTTCAAACAAACTGTCTTCCATTGGTTTATTCGGCGTGAACGATTTATAGATGACCGTCATATACACTTCGCCGTCTTTGCCCAAAATATCCATCTGAACAGGATTCAGCGTTTTGCTGCTGACTTTCAGCCGCATATTGCTGCGATATGGATTCGATAAACCTGTTTCCGTCTCCAAAACAATCATTTCTCCCTCCGCTGTGTTGTTCACACTGACAGAAGTGCTTTCCGATTTATAATAGAGCGAAAAAAAGGTGTTTAAAAACAAAAAATTGGAATCTCCATTTTTCAGTTCCGACAATGTTAAATTCCCGCCGCTTCCCGGTTGTAAAATCTGCGCACGGTCTCCGTTAATCACGGTTTGCACGCCCTCCACCGTTTGCGGCGAAAGAACATCGCTGCGCATTTTACCAGGGTCTTTGAAATATTGTTTTGCGACATAAACATTCTTGGAATGATTGGAAAATGATGTGACTTCCACTTCCGCCTCGTAAGAGACCATACTGTTATACGCCTGATACAGCCGTTCATACACATCATAGCTTATCTTCATGTTTGAGCATCCGCTGAAAGCCAGCATTATCATTAGTAACGATACACATACTGCTTTTCGCATCAAATTCCAGCAATCCTTTCCCGCTTACAAACAGCCGGATAGATGACGAATGATGTCCGTTGGCGCCATATAAGCCATTCCCAGTTCCGCCGCCGCACGGTCACCCGCCATGCCATGCAGAAATGTTCCAACCGCCGCACTATTCAGGGCGCCGCGCGCTTCCAGCGCCGCGATGATGCCCGCTAGTACGTCGCCGCTGCCGCCCGTTGCCATGCCCGGATTCCCCGTCGGATTTACATATGCTGTCCCGTCGGGATATGCAATAACGGTTTTTGCTCCTTTGAGGACTAAAACCACGTCATGCTGCACTGCAAACATACGCGCCAGTCTCAGCCGGTCTTGTTGAATTTCTGCCACCGGCAATCCTGTAAGCCTTGCAAATTCGCCCGGATGGGGCGTTACTATCACAGGTGCCTGTTTTTCTTGTAGTATATTTATATTCCGGCTAACTGCATTTATGCCATCTGCATCAAGAATGATTGGAATTTCTGTTTCTCTCACCAATTGCTGCACCGCACGTTCCGTTTCCGGCGCACGCCCCAGCCCCGGTCCCAAAAGCAGTACGTCCGACTGTCTGCACTGCCGCCGCACCATATCCAGACACGTTTCGTCCAGCCGATGGTCTGCCGGAAGGGGAACCGTCATCTGTTCCGTTAATTTCACTTCTAAAACCGCATTCAAATTTCGCGGTGCTGCCACGCGAATCAGCCCTGCACCCGTCCGCAGCGCTGCTTCCGCTGCCAAACAGGCAGCCCCTGTCATGCCGGTACTGCCCGCAACGATACACACGCGTCCCATGCTCCCTTTATTTGCATCTAGCGCGGCGGGCGGAATCTGCAAACAATCTTCTTCCAGCAAAAATGTATCTGCCGGCTCCATATTTGCCACATAGTCCGGCGTAGATATGTGGCAGACTGCCACTTTGCCCGCATATGCTGCCCCGGGCAGTACTGCCAGACCCGGCTTACAAAATGCAAACGTGCAGGTCAAATCCGCTTTCACGGCGCATCCGCAAACACTGCCGCGGTCTGCGTCAATGCCGCTTGGGATATCCACCGCCACCACCGCCGTGCCGCTCTGGTTAATCCATTCTATCGCACTGCGGTACGTGCGGTCGGTAATCTCTCCGTGCACGCCAATACCAAAGATGGCGTCTACAATCACCGCGTCTGTCTCCAGTTCCGCCGGAAATTCCCCGCTGACAGTAATTTCCATATTTTGCGCGATGTCATAATTCGTCCGTGCGTCAGGCGGCAAATCCTCCGCATCATTCAAAAATACAATCTCCACTCTGCCGCCACGGTTTTGTAAATGGCGCGCCATGGCAAATCCGTCTCCGGCATTGTTCCCCTTGCCGCAAACAATGATAAACTGCCGCCCGCTGAGCCTTCCAAACTGTTGTTCCATCGCATGAACCGCTTCCAGCGCCGCATTTTCCATTAACAGCAAGCCGCTGATGCCTGCCTCCGAGGTACAAAGGGCGTCCAGATGTTTCATTTGTTTCGCTGTGATAAGCCGTTTCACGCTTCTCACCTTCTCCGCCGTCATTTTTTTATTCTGCGGCAACCGCTACGATTCTGCAATCACCGTTGCCACTGCATACTCCCTGCAATGGGACACGCTCACATGAAAACGCGTCAATCCATGTGTTTGCGCAAGTGCCGCCGCGGTTCCGTCCAGCTGTAATATCACTTCACCCAAATCGCCGCGCAGCACCTGCACCTCCCGCAGCAAAAAGCCGCGCACTCCCGTCCCCAGACTTTTGGCAAACGCTTCTTTTGCCGCAAAATTTGCCGCCACGGATTCCACAGGAAACCCGCGGTCTTGCAGCATGGCGCGTTCTTCTTGTCCAAAATAGTCCTGCAAAAACCGTTTTTTCTCCATGCTGTGCGCAATTCGGCTGATTTCTACAATATCTGTCCCAAGACCCGCTATCATAGTTCCGCCACATCCTCCGGCGCCAAATGAACATCCTGCGGGCGGTAACGTTTGAAAATTGCCAACATTTTACGCGTCGGTTCAAAAATAATCATCGTCCGTTTTCCTTCTCTCATGAAAACAGCAAAATAACGCCGCGCCTCCGGATTGCCGGAAGAAATATCCATTCGCTCCACAATGTTCACATTCTGCTGCTCCCGCTGAAAATCAGGGTCGTTCACCGGTGCCATGATTTCAATCTCTTTTGCATTCAAAGAAAGTATCCGTGTACGTTTCCGTTTTGCGACAATCTTGTCCACGTCCATATCCGAGTTGGTGACAATATATTCAAATTCCACTTTTCTGCCCGAAATCAGTCTATATGCCAAAAACCAGACGCCGGCGATCAGCAGCAAGAAAAATTGTCCCACAATAGGCATTCCAAGTAAAAACAGCAGCAATGCGCATGTCAGGATAATACCAAGCAAAATAATTCCAATGATAATAGCAACATCTTTTCCTGTTTTTTTTCGCTGCACTAAATTTTCATTAAAAAAATCCATTTTCCTTCTCCCTTTCGTTGTGTCATGATAGTATTTTATCACAATCCGCTTTGTTTCACAAGACTATTCCCTCAAAATCTTTTTGTTTTTTTAGAAAACGCTTGCATTTGACAGCAAAACAATTTATAATGGACACATTACGAAAAATCAACGGGGGAATTGATTCATGAAATTACATACAGGACATACACAAACTGCCTGCTATGCAGGTTCCATGACGCAAGCTGCCAATATCAATTTAGCGCCGCTTTTATTTGTAACATTTCAGCAGCAGTTTCAGCTTTCTTTGGAGCAAATCGGATTTTTAGTGACCTTTAATTTTACCATTCAAATCATTACGGATTTCTTTGCGGCAAAATTTGCTGACCGCATTGGATACCGCCCTTCCGTGGTGCTTGCACATGCCTGTTCCGCTCTGGGGCTGGTTGGGCTTGGCATTTTCCCATTCCTATTCCCAAACGCCTATGCCGGTCTGCTTGCGTCCGTTCTTCTTTGCGCCTTTGGCGGCGGACTGCTGGAGGTGTTGATTAGTCCCATTATGGAAGCGTTGCCGACGGAAAACAAAGCTGCCGCCATGGGGCTGCTGCACTCTTTTTACTGCATTGGACATGTGTGCGTTGTTTTATTGTCCACTTTGTTCTTCGTTTGCATTGGGCTGGAGCATTGGTACCTGCTGCCGTTACTTTGGGCAATTTTGCCGCTGCTGAATTGCATTGCCTTTTCCAAAGTACCGCTCTACCCCCTGCCGGGCAGTGAACAGCCGCACAGTTTCCGCCGGCTTTTTGGTATCAAAGTGTTTTGGCTGTTTTTGCTGCTCATGCTTTGCTCCGGTGCAGCCGAGCAGGCTATGGCGCAATGGGCTTCCTTGTTTGCTGAAACCGGACTTCACATCTCCAAAACAACCGGCGACCTCCTCGGTCCCTGCTTGTTTGCCGTGCTCATGGGTCTGTCCCGTTTGCTCTATAGCAAATTCGGCAGTTCCTGTCCTTTAAAATCTTTGCTTGGCGGCAGCGCTCTGCTGTGTGTGGCAAGCTACCTGATTGCTATTTTTGCGCCGCACCCGCTGCTGTCGCTGGCAGGCTGCGCCCTGTGCGGTTTTTCGGTTGGCATTATGTGGCCCGGCGTGCTCAGTCTTTCCTCCCAGACCTGTCCCACCGGCGGTACCGCAATGTTTGCATTTCTGGCATTGGCAGGCGATATCGGCTGTGCCGGCGGCCCTGGTCTTGTCGGACTTATCTCCGATACTGCCGGCGGCGCGTTGAAACTGGGACTGGGCTTTGCACTGGTCTTTCCTATCATCATGCTGTTTGGACTGTTTATCCTTCGCAAAACCCATGCCACGTCATGAATAGATACTACATAAACAAAAACTGACCTTCCCAAAGTAGATTTAAAAAATCCACCTTGGGAAGGTCAGTTTATCTATACGCTTTTTCTCAAATTTTAGTCTGCCAAATGGAATTTGTCATGGATTGCCGCAACCGCGCGCTCTGCATTTTTGCTATTTACCAGCACAGACACTTTGATTTCCGAGGTGGAAATCATATGGATGTTAATGCCCGCGTCATACAGCGCCTCAAACATCTGTGCCGCCACGCCCGGATTGTTCACCATACCCGCGCCGACAATAGAAACTTTAGACACGTCGCTACGCTGTTTCAGTTCATGATATCCGATATAGTCTTTTTTCTCTTCCAGCAATTTGATTGCTTTGTCCAAATTGCTTTCTGTCACTGTAAAACTGATATCTTTTGTGTCACGACCAATGGACTGCAAAATGATATCTACATTGATACCATGTTTCGCCAGCAGTGAAAATATTTTAAACGCCTCGCCCGGTGCGTCCTCAATTCCAAGCAATGCGATTCTCGCCACATCATTATCTCTTGTTACCCCTCTTACCAACATTTTTTCCACACTGTTTACCTCCTTCACAACTGTTCCCGGCTCCCGGTTAAAACTGGAACGTACCACCAAATTCACATTATATTTTTTCGCCATTTCCACCGACCTGTTATGCAGCACATTCGCGCCTAAACTTGCCAATTCCAGCATTTCATCATAAGAAATATCATCCAGTTTTTTTGCTTCTTTCACAATTCTGGGGTCTGTCGTATAAACGCCTTCCACATCTGTGAAAATTTCACACACATCTGCGCCCAGCGCCGCCGCCAGCGCAACTGCTGTGGTATCGCTGCCGCCGCGCCCCAAGGTCACAACATCATCCGCTTTGTTGACGCCCTGAAACCCTGCTACAATCACAATCCTTTTGGAATCCAGTTCATTTTTCAGCCGCTGCACCTGAATATTGTCAATTTTGGCGCTGCCATAGTTGGAATCACATTTGATACCCGCCTGCCGTCCTGTCAAAGAAACAACCGGATATCCCAAACTTTCAATCGCCATTGCCAGCAAGAGATCGGAAGAGCGTCGTGTAGGGAAAGAGTGTCTCTTGAAGTGTAG
>CAMNSU010000073.1 GCA_946555455.1 uncultured Clostridia bacterium
AAAAAAGAAAGTTGGGGATATGAAGCAGCTAATCAAAAGGATACATGATTTGGATATGAAAGTCATTTTGTGGTATTCTGTACCGTTTGTGGGTAGAAATTCCGAGGCGTGGAAACAGTTTGAAAATTGTTTTCTGGATAATCCGGAAGGAAAAGAGTGGTGTTGCCTTGACCCGAGGTTTCCGCGCGTCAGAGAATATCTGATTGGCTTATACATAAGAGCCGCGTCGGAATGGAAGTTAGATGGATTTAAGCTTGATTTTATCGATAGATTTAGTCTGACGGAGTATTCCTTGCACAAAAGCGGAAACGGGAGAGATTTTGATTCTCTGGAAGACGCTATAGAAAAATTGCTGTATGATACGATGACGAAATTGCGGGAAATCAATCCTGATATTTTAATTGAATTCAGACAGAAATATATGGGACCGTTGATGCAGACATACGGAAACATGCTGAGAGTATCCGATTGTCCGGCAGATGGTCTGAAAAATCGTATCGGTATGGTGGATTTGCGTATGCTTTCGGGAAACACAGCAGTACATTCGGATATGCTCGAATGGAATTATGAGGATACACCGGAAAATGCTGCACAGCAGATGATTAGTATTTTATATACAGTACCGCAGATTTCGGTGCGGCTGGAAAAAATAAATGAGAAACATAAAAAAATGCTTGCGTTTTATCTTAAGTTCTGGTGTGAGTATCGAGATGTTTTACTCAGTGAAAATTTCGAAGCGGCCGCGCCGTGGGCGAATTATTCATCTGTTTGTACGCAAAAGAATGGGACAATGATTATTACGGCGTATGAGAATCAAGTGGTTGAGCCAAAAGAAAACGCAGAAAAGTTAATTTTAGTGAACGGATTGGGAAAACGCGGAATCATTTTGAAAGATGCGGAGCGTTGGGGCGGCAAAAAGTGTGTTATTTTTGACTGTATGGGCAATGTTGCCCAAAAGTTTGATTTACCGAAAGATCGTTTGTTGATTGAACTTGCCGTTCCAACGTCAGGGATTGCATGTATTACGGAAGCGCCCAATTCACTATTGCAATAAATATTGAGACGAGAAAACGGATGCTTTTGTGGCGCCGGCGGCAATACGCTGTATTCGCTGCCGGTACCCGAAACGTTGTTTTGGAGGTTTGTCGGATTGGAGCATTTTGCATTTGTTAGGGATATCGTTATACTTAATTCCGTTGAAGAAATCGAAATACAAAAATGACTGTAAATCATCATAGATATCTCCCAATATTGCAGTAAGGGATATTTAACATGTTTGACACGTCCGTGAGCATATCCATGACACACTTTATATAATTGCTTTATCTTCTGCAAGGTATCAGACGGCACATTGTTGGTTTCGCGCATTAGATAATCAAAAATTCCGTTTATCAAATATCTGTTTTTTGTTTGAAGATTGTAAGCGTTTATATTGTCAAGCCAACCATAATGAAGAAAGTGAACTTTGTTTTTAGATGACTGATATTTTCTTTGGTTATATAGATTATTGAATTCATCGGGATATTTTTGACGGCAACAAGATTGTTCAATTTCATACCTAATAAATGTTAAATAGGATTCTATGGCTTCAGGATGTTTTTGCAAAATAAGCGTTTTTATGTATAACTCAATCATTACGCGGCACAAAGGATATGCATTGCTGAAAAAATTGTTTTCCATCAAGGTTAGTGCGGATAAAGCGGTATTTATGATATCGCCGTAATGAACAGCTAAATCATTAGAACTGCTATGCAGCAATTCAATAGATTTCATGCACAGGGCAAATAGTTCATATGGTACAGGAAAATATAGAAATTCATCACCGGTTAACAGTTGCTTTTTTCGATAAAATGTGCTTCCGTATTGATGAAGTTTCATTTTTTCTATTGTTTCTTCAACCAACTGTTGTTGATAGGTTTCGTTTTTTTCATTGCCTGAGATTTCTTCTTTTGAGAGAAATATAGAATGATGACGATGTATTCCAATAATTATTCGGCATATATCATATTCAATGGTTTCCTCATTGCCTGTAACCACTGTTGAAAGATTAAAAATATTAGGATAGCATTCAAATAGCTGTAAGCCAAATTTGGCGATGACTCTATTTTTGATTTTTATTAAAAAGCTTCCGTTTATCCTGCTTTTGAAGAATTCTTTTAAAATTTGGTTAATCTCTTTATTGATTGTATTTGTATTAATTGTTGGGTCGACTTGAGAAGTGATTAAATTTTTCATAGGAAATCTCCTTTAATCGGTATAGTAAACACGGAGCATAAACAACGCTTTCACAGAGGGAGATGTCGTTTAAATTTATTAAGTGTCTATTTATAGAGAGCATTAAGTGTAGGACACATATCTTTGATTTTTTAACATGAAATGTTATGCTTTGTAGTAAACTTTCCGTCAAGTGTTTTTGCTGCTTTGAAGAAGACTAATATGGCTTATTTTTGTATGAAAGACATAAATGACCTGAAATCGAACTATTTCAAACATGAAAAAAGGACTGCGACTTTGTATCAAAATTGCAGTCCTTTTTTTTGGAGGAGATGGCGAGGTTCGAACCTATGTGCCCTTTTGGAAAAAACGATTTCGAGTTTAGCAAGCCCCGCCTGCGAATTGTTCTAAGGCGGTGCAAATTTTGAGCCGCTGTAAACAAAGAGAAGGAAAAGTTCTTTTCAGATTATTTGTATATATAGCATAAGCGAAATTGAGTCAAAAATTAATCTGCATGAATAACATATCGTTTGGAAATCGCTGTAAATAGTGATGCTTTTTTGATGATGTAACAAACGGAATGTTTGAAAACAGATGAAAACGGATAAGATGTTAATGCCCATTTTAAGTAAGGTTGGATGAAATACACGACCGCATATTAGCGATTGATACTTGTTTGACGATAGAGTAAAATATTTTGAATAAAAAATGGTTAGAAAACGGTTAGAAAATCAAGGGAAAACGGTTAGAAAGAAGAATAAAAAGACAAAAGAAAAAAGCCTTGAACCGCTGACCATACAACGTGTTCAAGACTTTTGTGTGTGGCAGGGGCAGAAGGACTTGAACCCTCGGCACGTGGTTTTGGAGACCACTGCTCTACCAACTGAGCTATACCCCTATATTTCATTTTTCATACAATATTTATTCTATCATATCCTATTATGTTTGTCAAGAACTATTTCAATATTTTTCTGTTGGTGCAAAAAGATAACCGATATCTGTATTTTAAAGAATTATCATGGGAATGTTATTGACAGGAACAGGTTCTTATGGTATGCTAAAGATATTCAATATGGTGCGGGGTAGTTGAATGGAGAAAGATGAAACAAATTCTCTAAGGGCGATAGGGATAAATGGAGAGGAGCCGGATAAATGAAAAGGAAAGGAATACTGATTGCCGCGCTATTGGTTGGGCTTATCGTTATTGGAATCATACTGGCGGCATATTTTTTGAACAAAGAACCGTCTGTGTCGCAGGAAAATGGTGCGCGCCCTAATACATCTCAATCTTCTCAGAATGGAGATGGACAGCAGGAGAATGGCGAAGGCTCGGAAAAGAAAAACAAGATGGAAAGATTCTCCAAATATATTGATTTTACGCAAAATGGACAGGGAGAAATTGCGGAAAACGGTGAATATATTAACAATAAATACAAGTTTGTTTTGCATGTACCAGAGGTGTGGAAGGGTAATTACCGTGCGGACGTTTTGGATATGACAAACGAAGATGCCGTAGTGGCATATATTAGCTTGATGTATACCTTTAAAGGCAATGAAGAGATTTTGGGGAAAATTGTTATTGCGGATAAAGAGACTTGGGAGACATGGGAAAAAAGCCAGATGATGACTATGCCGGAAGTGATTGCGCGTTCCGCGGACAAAAATATTATTTATGGCATTAGTGTTGTTGAAGAAAATCCTCTGGAGGAAGGGTCAGAAGCATATAACAAGTTTGAAGGTATGCGTATCCGTGATGTACAGATGGCAAAAGAATTGTTTGCATTGTCGGCAAATTAAAAAATAGCAAAGCCTTTCCGGTTGAAGCAAAATCGGAAAGGCTTTTATAATATCATAATGTACTTTTGACGCAAAAAGTACCAAAATATAGAGAATTCTGAAATTTTCATTCATGAAATCTTCGGACATACCCTCTGGGGCACGCGCGTGCCAGATATTCCATACCATACAGCGTCCGGAGTGTCGAAGAATGAGACGCGACGTACGAGTGAAGGACGCTGCAAAAAAAGGGGGGGGCGAAAGAGCGGAGGATATTTTTTCCCAAGAAAAGTAAGAGGGGGAGACTTTATGCTTTGCACAAAGTCGGAGGACATTTAGGGGGCGAAATATCCGTAGCGATAATTGGGGGTGTCCACGAGGGGGCGGCTTGACAGAATTGTTTTACGTTCTAGAAGGAGTCCCCCTCGTGATATATAGTTATTATACCATAAAACTACCGCCGTCTATCGGTTGTATATCTTTGCGGTCTGATAGAAAGCGCATCAATGTGAAGAGCGCTTCATCTTTTTGTTTTGCTTCCAGCATGATATCCGCTTGCTGTGCGCCGGCGTTTTTTAGCTGCATGAGGAATTCCAAAAAACTACAAGGGTCAATATAGTCAGCATGGGCGCGCGGCGATTGTGGACTGCGCGGCGAGGAAAAATGAAATTTTGGTGGGAATGTTTGACCGTCCCATGTCCGTAAAATTTCCGGCAGCAGCAGGGTATCATCCGGCACGCCATTGCATATCATATGATGGACGTCAAATACCATGGGGATTTTCAGTTGTTGGCAAAGAGACAAAGTTTCGCTGGTAGTATATGTTTTATCATCATTTTCTAATATGAGCCGTCGCTGCAACATAGGAGGCAACTTTTCAAAAGTTTCAGCAAAACGTTTTATGGCAGCTTCTTTGCCGCCGGCAGCAGAGCCGACGTGCAATACCAATTGATAACAGCTATCCGAAAGCCCCATAAGCTCCAAAATTTCATGGTGATAGCGTAGATTTAATATAGCGCTTTCAACAACTGACGGATTGGTACTGCCAAGTACTGTGAAATGATCAGGATGGGCAGATATGCGCATATGTTGTTCTTTCACAGTTTCACCGCATTCGGAAAACAGTTGCAAAGCGCGGGCGGAAACAAGTTCTTGCAGTTCGTGGGTTTGCAACAAAATGGTTGCAAGCGGAACCAGTTTAGAAGTCAGCCGGTAGAGATGAATACCGCGACTGCCGCAGTAGCGCAGCAGGCGCAAAGTGTTTTGTGCATTGATTTCTACTAGAGAACGGACGGCGTTCAGTGCGCGCTGTGAGTCGCCCAATGCTTCAAAACGGGTGCGGGTGATGGTTTTGGAGGGGGAAGCGTCTTTCAAATGGACACTCATAGCAACGAAACCGAGGCGGACAAGCATAAGCAGCCTTCTTTCTTTGATGAAACTTTGTTCACCGTATGTTTACAAAATTCACTTGTATTATGGGAAAAATTATGATAAACTATACCTATATCATTGCTCTGAAAAGGGCAGGCATAACTGTCTTGAAGGATATTGGTGCGTGCCGGCAGCAGGTACAGCAGAAACAGGAGAATGACTATGATTCGATTTGGACCGGAAGGAAATGCACAGGCATTTTATGAAGAAGGACATAAATCATCGCTTGAGATGCCGGAGTGGCTTTCAAACTTGGGGTTGAACGCCTATGAATATCCCTGTACAAGAGGGGTGCGGCTGTCAGAGAAGATGGCAAAAACATTAGGTGCAAAAGCAAAAGAACGTGATATTGCGCTCAGTGTCCATGCACCGTATTACATTAATTTAGCAACAGATGACGAAGACAAACGAAAGAAAAGTATTGATTATATCATGCAGACCTTGCAGGCGGCACAGTGGATGGGGGCGCAGCGCATTGTGGTACACAGCGGTGCCTGCGCTAAGATGACGCGTGAGGAAGCGATGGGCTGGGCGGAAAAGACACTTCGTATGGCAATGCAGGAAGCAGACGCGGCGGGCTTTGGAGAAATCCATATTTGTCCGGAAACAATGGGGAAAATCAATCAATTGGGGACGCTGGACGAGGTGCTTCAGCTTTGCCGGTTAGATGAACGGTTGCTGCCGACCATTGATTTTGGTCATTTGCATACGCGCGGATTGGGGTGTTTAAACACGAAAGAAGATTTTGCGGCAGTGTTGGACGCAGTGGAAAATAAACTGGGAAAAGAGCGGGCAAAGCGGTTTCACAGTCATTTCAGCCGCATTGAATATACCAAAGGCGGCGAAAAACGTCATTGGTGCTTTCGTGACAGTCAGTTTGGACCGGATTTTGACCCATTGGCGGAACTTTTGGCACAGCGCAATCTGGAACCGGTCATTTTATGCGAATCGGCGGGAACGCAGGCAGAGGACGCTTTGGAGATGAAACAGAAATATGAAGCATGTATGCGTAATAGATAGCTGTCATTATGTCAGATGATAAAAGCAGCGTAAGGAAAGGAATGGCGGGCAATGAAAAAAGTGTTGATTATGAATGGACCCAATTTGAATTTGTTGGGTGAACGGGAACCGGACCATTATGGAAAAGATACGTTGGAATCTGTCCAAAAACGGATTGCAGTGTATGCAGCAAAATATGGTGTGGAAACAATGTTTTTTCAGTCCAACAGCGAGGGCGGACTGATTGACAGACTGCATCAGGCACGGCAGGAAGTGGACGGCGTAGTGCTGAATGCGGGTGCATATACGCACTATTCCTATGCGCTGCGGGACGCGATTGCGGCAGTGCGGCTGCCGGTGGTGGAGGTTCATTTGTCCAATATCCATGCACGGGAAGAATTTCGGCATACTTCAGTACTGGCGCCGGTTTGCAAGGGACAAATCAGCGGGTTTGGCGTGGACAGCTATCTGTTGGGGTTACAGGCGTTATTGGGGTTTGAGACGGAATGAAAAAAACGGGGGAGGACGTTTTTTTAGAAAGGAAGGAATTGACCATGAGTATTGCAACAAGAGTTGGCAATGTGAGAAGAAGAATGGCGGAGCAGCAGCTTGATGCCGTGATAGTCACCAGCAGGGAAAATGTATTCTACCTGAGCGGATTTTCCGGCAGCAGCGGAGATTTGATTATCACCATGGAAAACGGCTATCTTCTGACAGATTTCCGCTATCTGAAACAGGCGCAGATAGAAAGCCCCGATTTTATTTTAATTGATATTACAAAAAATTTTGCTTCCCATTTGGAACAGATTGTTGGGCGGCACAACATAGGGCTGCTGGGGTTTGAAGACCGGCAGGTATCCCATGCGGTATATACCGGTATGAAACAAAAAATGCCGCGTACCATGCTGCGCGGTGTTCATGATATGATAGATTCTTTGCGTGTTTGCAAAGAAGGAGAAGAAATCGCCCGTATGCAGCAGGCGGCGCACATTGGCGATTTGGCGTTTGAACATGTGGTTTCCGTGATGAAACCTGGCATGACAGAACTGGAAGCGGCAGCAGAAATTGAATATGCCATGAAAAAACACGGCGCACAGCGTCCGTCGTTTGATACCATTGTAGCTGCCGGACCCAATGGCGCGATGCCGCACGCAAAGCCAACAAACCGTCCCATTGCAGAAGGCGATTTGATAGTGATGGATTTCGGGTGTGTCTATGAGGGGTATTGCAGTGACATGACGCGTACCGTTGCAGTCGGACAAATCAGCGAGAAACAGCGTTCGGTTTATAATATGGTGCTTTATACGCAGCTGAAAGCGCTGAACCATTTGAAAGAAGGAATGCCGCTGGCAGAACTGGATTGTTTGGCAAGAGAGACACTGGATACATTTGGATATGGCGCATATTTTGGACATTCGCTGGGACATGGCGTTGGCATAGAAATCCATGAGGCACCGGCGGTTTCTTCCAAATCGGCGGAGGAACTGCGTGCGGGTATGGTGTTCAGCGTGGAGCCGGGCGTTTATTTGAATGATGAATTTGGCGTGCGCATTGAGGACACGGTGACAATGGTGGACGGACAGCCGGTGATATTAAACCATGCAACAAAAGATTTGATTGTCATAGGTGGATAAAGGAATCAAAAAAAGCAGATATAAATAATAGAAAAAATAAAATTTGCAAGTTTGCGCAATGCGGCTTGCAAATTTTTTTTACACATGGTATAATAAAGAAAAACATTAGTGGAGGATAGCAGCTTGATTGAGCAGTTGATGAAAAAGCTTTCGGAACTGAAAACAGAAGATGAATTTTGGATATTGCTGGACGGGCTGTGCCGACCGTCAGAACTGGAAATGGTGGCGCAGCGGCTGGTGGGTGCGGAACGTATTTTACAAGGAATGCGCTACAGTGATATTGTGCGGGAGCTGGACGTGCCGGCGTTTGTGCTGAAATGTTTGCAAAACCGGCTGGAGGAGGACGCAGATTTCCGGTCATTGATTGCGGCAAACAGTGATACGAGGGAAGCATATCGCTCTTTTGCGGAGGTTTATGACGTGCTGACGCAAGATGTGGCATATCAAAAACGCTGCGATTATGTGGAACTGCTCATGCAAAAGTTTTTGGCAAAAAAGCCGGAATTGGTGGTAGACCTTGCATGCGGCACGGGCACAGTTGCTGTGGAACTGGCAAAACGGGGCTATGATATGACGGGCATTGACGCGTCGCAGGAAATGCTTGGCGTTGCGGTGCGAAAAGCAAAAGCGGAACAGCTAGACATTTTGTTTTTGAACCAGACCATGCAGGAATTTGAATTATATGGAACGGTTGACGTCATTTTGTGTTTGCTGGACAGTGTGAATTACCTGCTGGATAAAGAAGAATTGGAACAATGTTTGCATTGGGTGCAGAATTATTTGAATCCCGGCGGGCTTTTTATTTTTGATATCAATACAAAGTATAAATTGGAAACGCTGCTGCCCGGCAACGTATTTACCGATGAAGTGGAGGGCGCCTACTATACTTGGGAAAACGCCTACGATAAAGAAGAAAAAATTTGCATGTTTGATTTGAATTTCTTTGTAGAGGAAAACGGGCTGTATAAAAGGTTTGAAGAAGTGCATTATGAAAAAGCATATACGCGTGCGGAAATAAAATCTGCGCTGCGCGGGGCAGGTCTAAAATTGTTGGGGGAATATGACGATTTAACACTGGATGCACCGCGGCGGCAAAGCGAAAAAATATTTTTTGTGGCACAAAAGCCGCAGTGATGGAGGAAAACATGGAACAGGATATTTTATCTCGCATTCAATTGGGGTATCCTACATTTAGCAAAGGGCAGAAAAAAATAGCGGACTATATTTTGGCACACTATGACAAAGCGGCGTTTATGACGGCGTATAAATTAGGACAAATGGTGTTCACCAGCGAATCAACGGTGGTACGGTTTGCAACGGAACTGGGATGTGAAGGATACGCCAGTTTTCAAAAGGAACTACAGGAAATTATCCGCAATAAGCTGACCGCAGTGCAGCGTATGGAGGTGGCGGATAACCAAATCGGCGAGCAGGAAACGTTGAAAATGGTCATGGAAAGCGATTTGAGCAAAATCAAACAGACCATGGAAGAAATTGATGTTGAAATGTTTCACAGAGCGGTGGACGTGCTGGTGAACGCGCGTAAAATATATATTTTGGGCGCGCGCAGCAGTGCGGCATTGGCGCAGTTCATGGGATTTTACATGAATCTGCTGTTTAAAGATGTTTGTATGGTCGGCGCGGCAAGCACAAGCGAAGTGTTTGAACAGATTATGCGTATTGATGAACAAGATGTGATGATTGCCCTCAGTTTTCCGCGCTATTCCAAACGAACAGTGCAGGCAGTGCAATATGCCAAAAGCCGCGGCAGTAATATTGTGGCAATCACGGACAGCGAATCTTCTCCCATCAACCAATATGCAACGCACCGCTTGACGGCGCGCAGCGATATGGCGTCGTTTGTGGATTCTTTGGTGGCGCCGCTGAGCGTTATCAATGCATTGATTGTGGCAATCGGTATGCGAAAAAAAGAGGAAGTTGCCGGAACATTTGAGCATTTGGAACATATTTGGGACGAATATGAGGTCTATGAAAAATCAAGGGATGCGCAGGAGAGAAAGTGAGGGCGGTTATGCCGGAATGTATCGTAATTGGCGGCGGCGCAGCAGGCATGATGGCGGCGGGAACCGCTGCTGCGGCGGGAGTGGAAACGGCAATACTAGAAAAAAATAAAATGTTGGGACGCAAACTGCGTATTACCGGAAAAGGCCGCTGCAATGTGACAAATGCAGGCAGCATGGAGGACATGATGCAGCAGATACCGGGCAATGCAAAGTTTTTATTTAGTGCTTTTCGCGGATTCACCAACGAAGATACTGTCGCTTTTTTTGAAGCGCAGGGCGTGCCGCTGAAAACAGAACGCGGCGGTCGGGTGTTCCCGCAGAGCGATAAAGCAATTGATGTTGTGCAGGCGCTGATTCGGTTCTGCCGGACGGGCGGCGTGAAATATGTGCAGGGACAGGCGGAAGAAATTGTAACAGAGCATGACATAGTATGTGGAGTGCGGCTGCAAAACGGAATGGAAATTCCCTGCCGCCGCGTGATTCTTGCAACCGGCGGAAAAAGTTATCCGCTGACAGGTTCTACCGGCGACGGATACTACATGGCGCAAAATCTGGGACATACCATTGTGCCGCCGCGCGCGTCGCTGGTGCCTGTGGAAACGGAGGAAGCATGGGTTCATGTCATGCAGGGACTGTCGCTGAAAAATGTTCAGCTGTCGCTGCTTGAAAATGGGAAAAAGATTTTTGAGGAACAGGGAGAACTGCTGTTCACGCATTTCGGACTTTCCGGTCCGTTGGTGCTCAGTGCGAGTTGCCATATGCGGCATTTGCCGCAGCGGCAATATGAAATCGTCATTGATTTAAAACCGGCGTTAGAGGAAAAAAAACTGGAAGAACGGTTGCTGCGTGATTTTGCGGAATATGCCAATCGGGATTTTATCAACTATTTACCGTCATTGGTGCCGCAGAAGTTAACAGACTATCTGCTACGGGAAAGTGGCATAGGAGCGCATGAAAAAGTGCATCAAATCCGCCGGCAGCAGCGCGGAAGTATTGTAAAAGCATTGAAAGAAATGCGGATTCCGGTGAGTAAACTGCGCCCCATCGAAGAAGCAATTATCACGGCGGGCGGCGTGAATGTGAAAGAAATCAATCCGTCAACCATGCAGTCCAAACGGATAGCAGGGCTCTATTTTGCAGGAGAAGTGATGGACGTAGACGCCTACACCGGCGGCTATAACCTGCAAATTGCTTTTTCAACAGGTGCTTTGGCGGGACAGCTCAGGGGATAAATCGTGACAATGTAGTTGACAAACATTTTTTTTATCAGTATAATATTGGTATAGAAAATTGATAGAAATAGAAGCTGTTCCTGTTTTTTCGAGGATAGGGAAGAAAAGGAGTTGTTCGGCTTGTACTTGGTAGCAGGTGCATTGACTGGGTTAGTTGCAGCGGGGGGAGCTAGTACTGTTTGGATTCTGGCACCTTTTTTTTTGCTAGCTGCCAGACATTTAGAGGCATATGATGCGGTGGGTATTTCCCTCGCAGTTGAATTTGTTTTATATTTATTTTTGTTTTGCATGAAAGGCAGCGCTTGCCGTCCGAACTGGAAAACGTTGATTGTGGGAACGGTGCCGCTGATTGTGGGAACGGTAGTGGGCGGCTATGTTTCCAAAGAGATTCCGGAACAGATATTCCAGTGGATTTTGTTTGGTTCAACGTTGATTGCAGGTATTGTGATGTTTGTTTGCGGGAAGAACATGTTTGGGCAAAAAGAGGAAGAAGCGGCTGTACCGTACCGACCATGGCGATATGTGTGGTGGATGTTGCTGGCAGGCTTGCTGAGCGGTACATTTGGACTGGGCAGCGCATTGATTGCGGTTTTGATTGTTTCCGGCAGAAAGCGGCTTGCGGTTCACATGGAACTGGATACCGGAATATTTTTTATAGCGCTTAGCGCTATGGTAGGATATTTAATGCACAGTGTCTGTGGAACAGTGGATTTGCTGGAGGTTGTTGTTTGTGCGGCATTTGCACTTGCGGCGTTTCGGCTAGTTACTGTTTTTATGAACGCGAAAACAAATGTATATACAAAATTGGTTGGAGCAATTTTGTTGATTGCGGTTGTGATTTTTGTGCCAATTTATTTGTTTGTATAAAAAAATGAAAAAAAGACTTGATAAATGTGAAAAAATATGGTAAAATACTATGGTGATTAAGTCAAAACGCAAGAAAATAGTGAAGTGGGAGCTGATTAAAGAATGGAAATAGCAGTGAAAATTGTCGGTGTTTTGCATATTATTGTAGCCTTAATTATTATCGCCGTGATTCTGCTGCAGCAGGCTAAAAAACCGGGAATGTCCGGCGTGTTGGGCGGTAACATGGATAATTCTTATTATGGAAGAAACAAAGGAAGAACGAAAGACGGCATGTTGGCAAAAGCAACAGCAGCATGTGCGATTATATTCCTATGTACTTCTTTGTTTTTGGCATATAATTTTGCAATTACCAATAAAGTGGAAGGCACAGACGGCACCGGTACAGGCATAGAAAATTCGTTGCCGATTGGCGATGACGGTAATTTAACGCTGCCGATTGAAGGTGGTACCGATGAAGCGGGCGAGAGCGAAGCGCCGGTAGAAGGAGCAGAACAGACGCCGGAAGAAGGAACACAGACACCTGCAGAATAATAAAAGAATCATGTAAGCTGTCCGTATGTATGCGGGCAGCTTTTTGTTTGAAAAAGCTGCCTAGGAATAGGCAGCACAACAAAGACGGCAAATATAAACTTTTTGTGAACAATTTCGGAATCAGACAAAACCGCTTGAATTTCATAGCGGCATATGATACAATATATCCTGTATTATTGTATCATTAAACTGCAAGTGGGAATATTTCGACTATGCAGCTCTAATGATGTATACAATGCGGAAAAACGTACAAAACAAAAGATGGATGTCCATATACGGAGGTTACTTGTGTTTGGATATATTCAGGCAGCAAAGGAAGAATTAAAGGTCAAGGAATGGAATACGTTTCGCGCTTACTACTGCGGGCTTTGCAAAACGCAGGGAAAGCTGCTGGGTCCTGTTACGAGGCTGGGGCTGAGTTATGATTTTACAATGCTGAGCGTTTTGCTCGACAGCGTTATGGACGCGCAGACAAAAATCGTGCAGGGGCGGTGTATGCTGAACCCCTTGCGCAAACGACCGGTAGCGGCGCCTTGCGAGGCGTTAGAGTATTGCGCCTATATGAGTGTGGAGTTGACCTATTATAAAATCAAGGACGATATGCTGGACCATACGGTTTCTGCCGGAATTGCCGCGCTGCCGTTTTATGCGCCGCCGCACAAAAAAGTGAAACGGGCGTATGCCGAAAAAGCGGCTGTGATAGAACAATGTTTGCAAACGCTTCATAAACTGGAGAAGGAAAATTGCCGGAATGTGGACGAAGTGGCGGAACAATTTGCGAAAATCATGGAAGAAGTCTTTGCTATGCCAGGATTGGAAGACCGCGTGCTGCGGGTGCTGGGATATAATCTCGGACGCTGGCTCTATTTGGCGGACGCAATAGACGATTTTGAAAAAGACAAAGAAAAAGGACAATATAATCCATTTTCCACGCGGGAAGAAATTTTGGGGAGCGCTGTGCCGCTGTGGTATAATCTCGGTGAAGCGGCAAAGGCGTATGAACTGTTAGATTTGAAAAAAAATAAGGGATTATTGGACAATATTATATATTTAGGGTTACAAGGGACAACGCGGCGGCTGCTGGAGAAATATGACAGTGGTGAAAATGCGGCGGAAAGACGGCAGGACGCCATGGAAAGGAAGAACATCAAATGAACCCATATAGTGTGCTTGGCGTCAGCCAGAACGCGACAGAAGAAGAGATTAAAACGGCGTATCGGAATTTGGTGCGCAAATATCATCCGGACAAATATAAAGACAATCCGCTTTCTGATTTGGCAGCGGAGAAGATGAAGGAAATCAACGAAGCCTACCACATGCTGATGAAACAGAAAAGCAGTCAAAACAATACCTATCAGAATCAAGGCACAGGCGGACAGCAATATGCGGGAACGGGTTCGGCTTCCGCGGAATTTGCAGAAATTGAGAGAATGATTCGCAGCGGTCAGATAGATGCGGCAATGGCGCGGCTGCGCGGCTGCGGGAACCGAAACGCGCAGTGGTATTATTTGATGGGTATGGCGTCGCTGGAAAAGGGTTGGTATAACGAGGCATATAATTCCTTTGCCATGGCAATGCGTATGGAGCCGGGCAATCCGCTTTATCAGCAGGCAATGATGCGTATGCAGCGGCAGGGCGGACAGTTTCGCGATATGGGACAAGGTATGACAGATGCGAGTTGCTGTAGTTGCTGCGGCAATTTGCTTTGCGCAGATTGTTGCTGCGAATGCATGGGCGGGGATTTGATTCCCTGCTGCTAAAAAGGAGGAACAGGATATGCCGCCGATTACATTGCTGATTAAACCGGCGTCAAGTCTGTGTAATTTAAGATGCCGCTATTGTTTTTATCATGATGTAGCCAGCCATAGGGAGACGGCATCTTTTGGCGTGATGCGGGAAGAATTGCTGGAAACGTTGGTGCGCAAAGCATTGGAACAGGCAGACAGACAATGTATGTTTGGATTTCAGGGCGGGGAACCGACACTGGCAGGACTGGATTTTTACCGGAAACTGGTGCAGTTACAAAAGCAGTATAATACCCGCGGAATCCGCATTATTAACACCATTCAGACCAACGGCATGTTGATTGATGATGAATGGGCGGAATTTTTGGCGGAACATGAATTTTTGGTGGGATTGTCGCTGGACGGCACGCGGGAGGTGCATGACCATTTTCGCGTGGATGAAAACGGAAACGGTACTTATGACCGCGTGGTTGC
>CAMNSU010000074.1 GCA_946555455.1 uncultured Clostridia bacterium
GGGCGTATGGAAAGCGGTTCTTTGACGCTGCATTTACGAAAAATTTTCCCTGCACGGCGCAAGTATATTCGACTCCCTTATGCCCAACCAAGGTTTTTGGGGGTGGAGTATTGTTGTGTTGTTGTTGGCTATTGTGGGACTGCTGGACTTGTTTTTCAGAAAACGATACCCCAAAGCCTATGAGGAATTCAACATTGCCAGAACAGGTGGAAACATGCGCAGACATAAGTGGCTCTCTCGGATTGGCTGGACGGCTGTGGCAGTCCTTGTTGTCGTCCTGCTGGCAGACGGAAATAGCATATTAACGCACATTACGCTGTCGGACAATGCGGTGACAATCTCCGGCAAACAATATAATGAAAAGATGGATTTGACTTTGAATCATACGGAGGACTTGTCTGACATTCAGGTGAGCGAATATGCCCATAGAACAGAGTTACAATTGTTTTTACCTGATGGTACAAATATGTATGTAACCTTAAGCAAAACAAATGAAGCGGTTCATGCGCTGCTGCGTGAGTGGGACAGCAAAACAGAACAGCGGTTTCATTTGACGGAACAACTGGAAAGAGGAATTGCAAAAAGGCTGCCATTATAGAGAGCGTCTCAAAACGAAATTGCTTCGCAGCGGCGTACGGCATAAGGCAGCCTTTTATTGATTTCTTTTACATGGGTCCTGCTTTTTTCTTGCCCGATTTTGCTTTCCCTTGGAGTTCTGGTACAGGTTCTACTTCATTTTTGTGAGAATGGTCTTCCGGCTTGCGCCCGCCGTGGATATCGCCGGGCTGGTAACGCCGCATTCCTTGTTTTGCCATATTCCGTTCCACCACCTTTCTGCCCACAAAATAGTGACTTTAAACAAAGGAGAGTTCTCCAAGGCAGATTTCCTTGCCTGCTACGTTAAAATTCCTTGAAGTACGCCGGTATTCCTGCGTGCTTTTGCCTTGCCGGCAAAAAAATCTGCTCTCGGAGAATTCACGTAATTTTTACGTTATTTACCCCGTTTTGTGTTGGGACCTAAGGCTTCTTTTTTGATGTTATGGTGTTGATTTTGCGGCAGAACATGTCCGCTGTTTTCCTGTCCTGCAGCTGTTTGATTTGCCTGCTGGTCATATGGTTTTTGTTTGCGCATCATAATATCGCCTCCTGACAATAGTATGTGCAGAGGGAAGCGGATTCTATCCGCGAAATATAAAAAAATCCCGATACAGTTTTGTATCGGGATTTCCAGTTTATAAAAAAATATGCCTTTCATCTACCATGGCGCAAAAATATTCGATTTCCTGTTTGCTTAGGCATAAGAAAGCAGAATCTCATTCAAATTTACTGGTGGCACACTGTTTGCATTCCGCTACATATTTGGGATTGACAGCGCCGCATGATTTACAGACCCAGCCGTCTTTTATCGGGGCATCTTCTTCGTCAGCCGATTTTTGCGCGGTCATGAGAGCATAATATTCCAGACGGGTCAATGTAGAAAGAATTTCGCCCACTGCAAACAGCAGCAAACAAAACAGCAGTGCAACCGCCCAGAAAATCAGAGCGGGAAACAGGCTTTGCGCGTGGATTCCCCAAACGATTCCAGCAATCAATAACAAAATAAAAATAGCGCCCGCGGCGAGTTTGCAGAAAAAACCGGTATTGCTTTCCATAGTGAATCCTCCCCTTTCTTGATAGTTTCAGTATATAGAAAAAGACAAGATTTGTCAAGAAGAATAGCGTGGAACCCCTTCTTAGGAAAAAATCGCAACCGAACTACTTTAAAAAAATATCCAAAGCGCGGACACGTGCCGCGACTTTGGATACCTCTCGCCGTTTGGAGTGCCGCATCATGCGGCGCGACGTGTGAGCGTAGAACGGCGGCAGGAGAGCAGGGCTGTAGTGCTTGTCTTTACTGTAGCGTTCTACGGCAAGTAATCGCAACCGAACTACTTCCAATTTATGAAATCTTCGGACATGCGCCGAAGATTTCATACCTTACAGCGTCCGGAGTGTCGAAGAATGAGACACGACGCGCGAGCGTAGGACGCTGCTTAGGGGGATTCCAACAAGGGGGACGGTTTGACGCGGAGCGAAGCAAAGCGGAATAAGTCCCCCTTTTGCGTTCACCGTTATACATTAAACCGGAACAACACCACGTCGCCGTCGTTCATCACATATTCTTTTCCTTCTGAGCGCACCAGTCCTTTTTCGCGCGCGACTGCCATGGAACCGCATTCCATCAAATCGTCATAGGCAATCACTTCGGCGCGGATAAATCCGCGTTCAAAATCCGAATGGATTTTTCCGGCCGCCTGCGGCGCTTTGGTGCCGCGCGTAATCGTCCAGGCGCGCACTTCCGGTTCGCCTGCTGTGAGATAGCTAATCAATCCCAGCAGCGTATAGCTTGCTTTCACCAAACGGTCCAGACCCGATTCCTGCATACCGAGGTCGTCCAAAAACAACTGCTTGTCCGCCGGATCCAGTGCAGAAATTTCTTCTTCAATGCGTGCGGAAATCGGCATTACCTGTGCGCCTTCTTTTTCCGCGACTGCCGCTAACTGCTGCACAAATGCGTTGTCCGCAATGCCGTTTTTGAAATCGTCCTCCGCCACGTTGGCGGCATATAAAATGGGTTTGCGCGTTAACAGACAAAGGTCGCGAATCAGCAGTTCTTCATCTTCGTCCAGTTCCACCGTCCGCGCGGTGAGTCCTGCTTCCAGCGCCGTCATAATGCGCTCCAGCACGTCCAGTTCAATTTTATATTTCTTGTCCGCTTTGAGCATTTTAGTTGCCCGTTCCATACGTTTTTTCACGGAATCCATGTCCGCAAAAATCAATTCCAGCGTGATGGTTTCAATGTCGCGCATGGGGTCAATGGAGCCGTCCACATGCACAATATTGGGGTCTTCAAAACAGCGAACGACATGCACAATCGCGTCCACCTCGCGGATATGAGACAAAAATTTATTCCCCAAACCTTCGCCGCGGCTTGCGCCTTTGACCAGCCCTGCGATATCGACAAATTCAATCACAGCGGGCGTCACTTTTTTGGGGTGATACAGCTCTGAAAGCGCGTCCAGCCGCTCGTCCGGCACTGCCACCACGCCGACATTGGGTTCAATGGTACAAAACGGGTAGTTGGCGGATTCCGCCCCCGCTTTGGTGATTGCGTTAAACAATGTACTTTTGCCGACATTCGGCAATCCTACAATTCCTAATTTCATATCGAATCATATCTCCTTTGTTTTCAAGGGTTAGCGGCGTTTTCGGGAAATACTTTCCGGCAATAGCCGCACGAAAAAGCCAATGTGACAACGTACATTGTATCACATTGGCTGAAATTTATCAATAGTATTGTGAAATTATGGCAGACAAATTTGTGTGACAAACGACTATAATTTATTTTTATTATAATATACTTAGGTTTTAATAAAAGGTGTGCTATACTGCTCTTATAATAAACAAAGGGAGAGATGAATATGAATACCGGTATATTTTATTTGGCGGGAAAAATTCCTGTAATGCTTATGGGCGCACCAGAAATCGGGAAAATAGTCATGATTACACAGTTTGCCGACAAAATAGGCGCAGATCTCATAGATATTCGCCTTTCGGCTGAAACACCAAGCAGCTTTGAAGGAGGCGCTTATGGCGAGTAAGAAAAAAATAAAACTGAGAGAACAACAAGAATTTGTGCCGTTTATTATGGCAATTTTTAAGGGAGCAAATATCAATGAACGCTGGAAAGGCTTGGCTATCGTCACACACTATTTTGATGAGTTATGTTGGCGCACCTTCCATTTTTTTAATGCGCAGACCCACTATCAAACAAAACTAAAAAAAGTAACATGCCTGATACTTTTCGGCGCAGATATCAGCGAGATTTTTGAGCGCGGCATTTATAAGAATTTGCTTTTTCATATTGGCGCGGAGTTATCAACGATACATATTATGATTAGTTGCGGCAACATGGCAAGAAGCATTTCGGGTTATCGGCGCATTTTGCTGAAAACTTTCCGGCAGGAGCTTGAAAATGCCGATAAGGCAATTTCGGAATTTTCGCCGTTGCAGCAACCGAAGGAGAACGTCGTTGAGATAGCCGAGCTTTTTACAAATTATCATAATGGATACGGACAACCGCTTACATATGATGCTATCATTCTGTCTGCCATCAATAAATTGGCTCTGCTGGCTGTTTTGTTGAAAAGTACATTTGCACCATGGAAAATCAACGGTTGGCGATATGAGGCGCTACAAAGCCTTCAGCAGACAATCCGGCATATTAACAAAACCATTGCCGATATCGGATTGACTGCCGGAATGGAGAAAATGCCGGATTGGATGGATATAGGAAAAGCATACACAGAGGCAATTGAGAAAATGTCACAAATTCCGCAAGTAAAGAGAGAAATTACAGAAGAGGATATCACACATTTGTACGATATCAATCATTTAATAGAATCAGATATCGATTTTGAAGGAGAATGTGACATGGACTAACCGATTGAAAAATCAGTAAAAATGGTATATACTTTATATAAGCAAAAATGGAGGTTTTAAAAATGGATTTATCAAAATTTTCAACAAGCGAATTAGTGGAGGAATTGGTAAAAAGGGAGGGCGTTGAAAAAATAACAGTTGCACCTTATGAATCATGTGTAATTACTGTGGGTGACAAGAAAATCAATGATGACGGCGGTCCTGCCGTTATTTTGAGGATTGTAGATTGAATATAACAACCTACTTTAAGGAGGAAATTAAATATGAGGAAATTAAGGGCGCTGGTAGAACAATTGGAGAACCTAAAAGATGAACAGATTCAGATTTTACAGGAAATTGAGAAACAATTGCTCACCGAGTATATTATCAAGATAGGTGATATAATCATTGAACCGTTACTGGTAGAGGCATATTATTATCATAAGGACAAATTTCCGGATATTTCTGTACACGCAGCTAAAACAACCGGTAAAATAGCAGAACAGGCACACAGACGGCAACAAAAGAATTTCGGAAAATTATATGTACATTGTCCAAAGGGTGATGGAATTGATATTTGTTTGACAGACAGCGATACATATTTCCTATCGTTTTTAATCAAAAATGCGCTTGTGAATGGAGAATGGAAAACGCAATTTGCAATCGCGGATACATTATGCAATTCTTGCGAAAAATGTAAGGAAGTTAACGATTGCGTATATAACGACGAAATTGTTTTACATAAAAAAGATTCACCCCAAAATAGTAAAATTATATTTTTACCGCGTAAAGGTATATCAGGAAAGTTTGCTTGTGTTCCAATCGCAGCATTACCATTAGATAAAATACTAGAAAATGACTTCACATTACCGGACGGTTATAAAAAGCAATGGAGAACAGCGGTGTATGCTCTTGCAAAAGAAAACATGAATGAATCAAATGCACGGAAATTAGTAAAAAATGAAAAATTATTAGATTCACAAATAGAAGAAAAATATTGGATGCTTGCAAAAGAAACATTACAGAATAATTATAGGTGACCGATAATGCTTTATTTTTCCTCTCTTTTACAAACTAATCCTACATACAAACCTGCGGCGGACAATTTGTTCGCCGCACTTGATTTATTTAATATCAAATATAAATTTATATCGAATACAAAAGATATCTGGGTGCGGGATTTTATGCCGGTTAAAACAGGTTCGGGCAAATATATTTCCTTTCGGTATGAACCGAGTTACTTATACGGTTATCCGGAGCTTAGAACCGATTATCGCAAAGATATTGCGCGTGAACAAGGGCTTTCTGACGTTACCTATTCCGACATCAATCTTGACGGCGGAAATATCGTCTTTTCTCCGTCTAAGCAAAAGGTCATCATCAGTGACAGAATCTTTTCGGAGAATCCGAAATATCCGGTTTTGAAACTGACAGAAGAACTTGAAAGACTGCTAGGGGCACAAGTTATCATTATACCGGCGCTGTCTGCCAGATATGATATGACCGGACATGCTGACGGAATGGTACCCTCTCCCCCAAAGAGCACATACGCCTTTCACAAGAGAAAAATTAAGGCTAGCAGCGTTCTCGTCCTTGACTTGCGGAAAGCAAGCCTTCGTCCTCGGTCTTGCCAGCCCTAATTTTTCTTCTTGGAAAGGTCTGGCAGAGTTTTTCAGACACAAATTTTGGAAGTGACTAGGAAGACGAGAGGGCAGGGCTCGTGCCCGCGAACGAGGAGCGGGCGTCAATTTTAGGATTTGTGTCTGAAAAACCGTATGTGTCTTTGGGGGGAGAGGGTAAGATTCTTAGATGAGAATACCGTCCTTGGGAACCGCGTATCTGGAAAAAATACATTAGAAAAACAGATTACTTCTGTCCTGCGAAATCACGCTATCAATACGATTGAATTTCCCTATTTTGACAGCAAAGGAATCAGCGCCCTCGGGTGTTATCTTAATTTTTTGGAAACAGACAAATACATATTTTTTCCTGTGTTTAACTTTGAAACAGATGAAAAAGCTATATCAATGGCAAAAGGGATTTTTTCTAAAACAATCGTACCTGTCAATATCAATGAAATTGCAAAAAAAGGAGGGGTACTAAACTGCATCAGTTGGGAAACGAAATAAGCAAAGAAATGAAAGCCCAAATGAAAACAATTCTTGCCGCCGGAAAAGCTTTTTCTCAAAAAAGATGATAAATTGTTTCTCATGCACTCCACCATTTTTTCTCAATTTGGCATTACATTCCCTTATAGCAATATTTTTTCAAATTACAATAGATTTTTTCACAAATGTGTGCTATAATAAACACAAGAAAGTGGAAAAAAACGTTTTTACGTTTTTCATACATGTATTTACCCGCGGCTACCATGGGTGCCGGGCGCGCACAGGGGACATGGTAGAATAGAGGAAAACATTGAAAAAGGGGAGTTTGGGGCAGAACTGACGCAAAGGAGGAACCGGTATGAAAATATTGGTGGTGGACGATGATTATAACATTTGCGACTTAGTCCGCATGTATTTGGAGAAGGAAGGATTTGAGGTGGAACTTGCCTATGACGGAAAAACCGCCGTGGAGAAGTTCAAAACAATTGCGCCTTCGCTGATCGTGCTGGACGTGATGCTGCCGGAAATGGACGGCTGGGAGGTTTGCCGGCAAATTCGCAAAGTGAGTCAGGTGCCGGTGATTATGCTCAGCGCCAAAGGCGAAACGTTTGACAAAGTGCTGGGACTGGAATTGGGCGCGGACGATTATATGGTCAAACCGTTTGAAGCGCGCGAATTGGTGGCGCGTATCCGTGCGGTACTGCGGCGCAGCGAAAACATGCCGCTGGAGGAAGAGCAGGAAGTGGTTTACCCCAATCTGTCCATTAACCTCAGCACCTATGAACTGAAATTGGGCGGCAACCATGTGGATATTCCGCCCAAGGAACTGGAACTGCTTTACTATCTTGCAAAAAATCCGGGACGCGTTTTCACGCGGGAGCAATTGCTGGACGAAATTTGGGGCTATGACTTTTTCGGCGATTCGCGTACCGTGGATGTGCACGTCAAACGCCTGCGCGAGAAAATTGAACCCTATGAACAGAACTGGTCGCTGAAAACCGTTTGGGGTGTGGGCTATAAGTTCGAGGTGAAGTAATACATGAGAAATAATCTGCGTACCAAATTAATTGCCATGTTTATGGTATTAATTTTGGGAAGTTTTGTCATAATAAGTTCGATACTGTTTTGGTTTCTGGGCGATTATTATACCAGACGCGAAGGCGAAACGCTCAGCCGCAGTGCGGACAGAATTGCGGAAATGACGGTGGAAATGTTATCCGGCAGCGAATATGCAGGGCTGATTGCCCGCGTGTTCCGGCTGAATCTGGAAAGCTACAGTCAAAACACCGGCGCGCATATTGTTGTGTTTGACCAGACGGGCAGCGTGCTGGAACAATCCTCTTCCGTGGGAGATAAACTCACGGGACGCGTGCTGCCGCAGGCGTTGGTCGCGCCGGTGCTGCAAGGGGAAAAGATTTTGTCACGGACGGAATTTGCGTCCATTTTCGGTAGTACGGTTGTGGTGGCGGGCAGCCCCATTGTGTCAAACGACAAGGTGACGGGCGGCGTATTTTGCGTTTTGCCCACGCCGTATCTGGACGAACTGCGTCTGGATATGCTGGAAATGATTATGTTTGCCATGGTGCTGGCGCTGGTGATTGCCTTTGTGCTATCCTATATTTTTGCGCGCTACATTTCCACGCCGCTGAAACAAATGCGGGACATGGCAAAGAACATTGCCAAAGGGAATTTTTCCGAACGTATCACGGCGGTGGGCGACGACGAAATCGGAGAACTGGCGCAAAGTTTCAACGAAATGACGCAGGCGCTGGACCATCTGGAACAGACGCGTAGCAGCTTTATCTCCAATGTATCCCACGAACTGCGCACGCCCATGACAATCATCATTGGATTTTTGGAAGGCATTGCCGACGGAACCGTTCCGGCGGAAAAACGAGGCGAATATTTGTCCATTGTGATTCAGGAGGTGCGGCGGCTGTCGCGGCTGGTGAACGATTTGCTGGCAATTTCGCGCATGGAATCAGGGTCGAAAAAAGTGAACAAAACCGTCTTTGACATCAACGAAGAAGTGCGCCGCGGCGTCATACGGTTTGAAAACAACATCACGGAAAAAGAAATTCAGGTGAATCTTGCTGTGGAACAGGAAAAATGCATGGTGCTGGCAGATAAAGACGACATCACGCGCGTTTTGACCAATCTGATTGACAACGCCGTCAAGTTCACGCCGGAGGGCGGAGAACTGTCGCTCCAGGTGGAGGAACGCGGCAAAAAAGCATATGTTTCCGTTAAAAACAGCGGCGAAGGAATCCGGCAGGAGGAATTGCAATATATATGGGATAGGTTCTATAAAACCGACAAGTCCCGCAGCAGCGATAAAAAAGGCGTGGGACTGGGGTTATACATTGTCAAAAGCATTATCCGCATGGGCGGAGAAGACATCTGGGCGGGCAGCAAAGAAGGGGAATATACCGTATTCACGTTCACATTGGAGCGCGCGCAGGGCAAACAAAAAGAATGGAAAAGCAATCCGGAATTGATAGAAGAACAACAGCAAAACGACGAGGAACAGACGAAAGGAAGGGAACAAAATGGCGATTAAATTGGAAACGGGACGGGGCGATATTAAAATTACAACCAAGGTAATGTTGACAATGATTGCAAATATCACCACCTCCTGTTATGGCGTGGTAGGACTTGCAATTGGCGGAAAAAAACTGAAATCCGACACAGTAAGCCACCTGTCAAAAGGCATTAAAATCAAGGTGGAGGACAGCAAACTGTTTGTAGATGTGCATATCATCACCTCCTATGGCGTGAACATGAATACCGTCAGCGAAAGTATCCGCAGTAACATCAAATACCAGATGGAGGATATGACGGGCGTAGAGGTCGGCGTGGTCAATGTGATTGTGGAAACGCTGAAAATTGAGGAATGACGGTGCGGAGGGGGAATAGAAGATGTTAAACGGAAGCAGATTTGCACAGATGACCGTGTCGGCGGCAAACCATTTGGAAAACCATCGGGACGAAATTGATGCAATGAACGTATTTCCGGTGCCGGATGGCGATACAGGAAAAAATATGTCACTGACCATGCGCGGCGCGGCAAATGCAGCGGAAGCAAGCGATATGCTGCCGCTGAATGAAGTGGTGCAAAAAGTGGCAACGGGAATGCTGAAAAGCGCGCGGGGCAATTCGGGCGTGATTTTGTCCCAGTTGGTGCGCGGCATGGCAAAAGGAATGGAACACAAACAGCAGGTACAGGCGTCCGATATGGGCGCTATCATGCGCGAAGCAGTCAAATCCGCTTACGGCGCGGTGATGAAACCGACGGAAGGCACCATTTTGACCGTATCCAAAGCGGCGGCAATGGGCGCACTGCGCGCGGCGCGCGACGAATCCACTGTGGCGGGCGTGTTCCGGCGCATGGTGGACTATGCGAAAAATACGCTGGAACAGACGCCGGAAATGCTGCCCAAGCTGAAAGAAGCGGGCGTTGTGGACGCGGGCGGCGCAGGTTTGGTCTATATTTTGGAAGGTATGCTGTACTATCTGGAACGCGGCGAGGTGATTCAGCGGCAGGCAGCAACGGAAGAACCGGCAAAACGTCCGGTGGCGGCGGAACTTACGCCGGAGGAAATCACGTTTGGTTATTGCACGGAATTTATCATAGAAAAAAAGAGCGACGCGGGTTTTTGCGAGGATTTCAAAAAACAGATTGCGCCGCTGGGCGACTGTATGCTGGTGATTGACGATTTTGAAGTGGTGAAGGTGCATATTCACACCGACCACCCCGGTCAGGTGTTGGAAGCGGCGCTGGAATTGGGCGCGCTGAACGACATTAAAATTGACAACATGCGCTATCAGCATAATGAACGCATTCGGGAGAGCAAGGAAGCGGAACAGCCTGCCGCGCCGCGCCGTCCCTATGCCATTTTATCGGTAGCGTCGGGCGACGGATTAGCGCATATCATGCGGGAGATGGGCGCGGCTTATATCATTGAAGGCGGGCAGACCATGAATCCCAGCGCGGGCGATATTTTGGAAGCGGCAGACCGTGCGAACAGCGACACGATATATGTCCTGCCCAACAACAAGAACATCATTTTGGCGGCGCAGCAGGCGGCGGATATGGAGGAAGGCGCGGCGATTCACGTGGTGCCGACGGCAAGCATTCCGCAGGGCATTGCGGCAATCACCGCGTTTGATGCGGAAGCGGACGTGGAAGCGAATCTGGAGGCAATGCAGCAAGCGGCGGCGCATGTGGTGACAGGACAAGTGACATATGCGGTGCGCGAGAGTGTGTCGGAAGGCATGGAAATCCATGAAGGAGATTTCATGGGTATTATTGACGGCAGCATTCAAATCACAGGCACGGATATGCAGCAGGTTGCAAAGCAGACGGCTGAGGCGATGTGCGGCGACGATACGGAACTGATAACGATATATTACGGCAAGCTGGCGGACGAGGACGCGGCGCAGACGCTGGCGGAGGAATTGGAAGAATTGCTGGACGAACAAGAGGTGGAAGTGTCGCTGATGGAAGGCGGACAGGACGTGTACGCCTATATTTTGGCAGCGGAATAGGAAGCGGTTTACGGCGAGGCGATTTGAAAGTGCTTTTGCCCCCAAGGGTCGCTCCGCATGTATTCTTCCTTGAAAATGTCCTCCGACTTTGTGCGTTGCACAAAGTCTCCTCCTCTTACTTTTCTTGGAAGAATACATTCTCCGCTCTTTGCCCCCGTTTTCCCCTTGAAAATGTCACCCAAATTTCGCTACGGGTACGCGTGCCACGGAGTGGTATGGGGAATGGGAAACGCAGCGGCAGCGGAAAAAAGTACCGCCGAAAAATGTCCTCCGCCATTGCGCTATGCGCAATGGCTCCCCCTTGATTTTTTCTCTGGTATCTTTTTTCCTTTGCCGCTTACGGCGATGCTTTGACGTTATGCATGTCACGAAATTATTTATGATTGTGGTGACGAAATGAATAAACAAAAAAGACTTTCCTGTGGGAAAGTCTTTTTTGTTTTTAGCATGACCATTGTAGGTGTCGGATTCATGCCTTTTATATTTATTGTTAGGAGACAAGAATGCGATTTTATCGTCCACGCCAGCGCTGCCACCAGTTACGGCGTAAGCGTGTGCATTCGTCGCACTGCTCCATGAGGCGGTCAAGCGTCAGTTCGCGATAAAGCTGGAAGAAACAGCGGAAACCGTCGCGGAACAGATAGGTTGTTTGATAGTCCATCAGTTGCCGCAAAATAGAGGGAAACTCTGTTGCCATTTGCATTTCTTCCTCTGTGGCTAATCCTGCGCCACAGCACTTCAATGCGTGGTATGACTGGTAAAAATCCTCCCATAGCCGATGGTAGGTTTCGTCCTGTCTTTTCAGCCGTTCTTTGGCGAGCCAGACAAGGATATCTTCCCAATTTTCATATCGCTTTAGCAGTTCTTCGTCTTTTTCATAGTGAAATGGCGGCGTGCCGCCACGTTTATCCGAAGTCATGGCAGTCACCCGAATGAAGTCCGTATTTGTCAAAAATATGCAGGATTTCTTCAATTGTATTAAAATCGCCCGCGTTGTCATAGAAATCGTCGTTGCGGCGTACAGCAGCGCGAATTTCCTCCAGCGCTTGCACGGCGTGCGACTGCACAATCGCAGGAATGTCCATATCCAGCTTCTCGGTGAATAGTCCGATATTATCCTTTAAATATCGCACCAAATATTGATTCAGCAGCTCTTTCGGTACTTCCAATGAAAGCCCTCCTTTGATGGAATCACTTATGTTTTTCTTGTTTTAGAAAAGCAAGGTAATGCCTTAAATTATCGCGTTCTTTTTCTGACATTTGTTCATATTGAGCGACAACGCCATCAATTTCTTTATATGTTTTAATATTGGAAACACCAAAAAGATAATCAAGGGTGACATTAAAAATATGGGCAAGACGAATGATAACCTGTGGGTCTTGTGGATAGCTGGTTCCTTGTTCATAAAAACCAATCATTCGTCCGGACAGGCATAGCATATTCCCTAATTCAATTTGTGTCAATTTTGCGTCTAGGCGCAGTTGTTTGAGTCGTTCTCCAAATGTCATCTTTATCACCAAGGACTATTATAACAGAAATTTTTCAAAATAGTTCAAAAATGAAGGAACTTTACAGATAGCGGGACGAATAGAAGTGGCATTACTAAAAAATGTAGAGGAGTGCTGAAAATATATGCTTTTTTAAATGTTTTTAAGGTGCGCTCCGACTATATCTCCCTCATCTGCTTTTGGGAGAAGAAGTATTTGTTGCCTTTTGAGGGCGTTAGCGGAGTATATAGAACTTTTGCCCCGAAAAACAGAAAAAAATCCAAAACAAGCAGGCACATCAATTTTGATGTGCCTGCTTGACTTTATATATTTCTCTTGACAAATGTATGCTTTTAGGATATGATAATAGCAGATACAAAAGAACCGTTTGAAGACGGTTTACCTAGATTAACAGTTTAAAGTAACCGCTATTCTTTGGTCGAGAGGGCGGTTATTTTTTTATAGTTATAATTATTATCATTGTTTTTCACACATTAGATACACAAATAAGTACATAAAACGTTGACAATTGTGACACGATATAGTATAATAATAATGCGAGGTGAGTGATATGAATTTTTACACAGTAAGAGATTTAAGAACCAGTCCCAAAAACATATGGGAGAATCTTTCGGCAGATGGAGAAGTTGTCATTACCAACAATGGAAAACCAACAGCGATTATGATTGATATTACAGACGGCAATTTTGAAGAAACCATAAAAGCAGTAAGACAGGCAAAAGCAATGATTGCGTTTAATTCTATGAGACAAAAAGCCTCAAAAGATGGGTATATGACCGATGAGGAAATAGAGGCTGAAATTTCCGCCGCAAGAAAAGGAGTCTAAGAATGCTGGTAGTAATTGACACAAATATTCTTGTATCTGCTATGTGGTCGAGAAATGGTGCGCCGGCAAGAGTGGTGAGTATGATAATCAGTGGCGAACTGATTCCTTGCTATGATTATAGAATGTTAGCCGAATACAGAGAAGTATTGAAAAGACCCAAATTTCAGTTTTCAGACGGAGAAATCAATTCTTTGCTTGAATGGATTATCGACAACGGACATTCTGTGATTGCCAGGTCGCTGGATACAATATTTACAGATAAAGATGATAAAAAATTTTATGAAGTAGCCAAATTCTGTGGTGCAAGGTTAATCACAGGGAACAAGAAACATTTTCCTGACGAGGAATTCATTTTAACCGCTTCGGAATTTATACAACAATGTGATTTAAAATAGACAGGGAGCAGAGGATATAAAATTTTTGTCCCGAAACAGGCGGGAATTGAATAAGTATAATATACTGTTGCAATACTATAAATATAGAATGGAGGTTTTAGGAATGTATAATTATGTGTTTCCGGCAGTGTTTACACAGGAGGAAAATGGGATTTCCATTTGTTTTCCGGATTTTGAAGCGTGTTTTACACAGGGGGATGATGTAAAAGACGGCGTGAAAATGGCAAATGATGTATTATGTTTGACATTATACGATATGGAACAGAATGGAGAAGAAATTCCGGAACCAACAGACCCGCGAAATATTAAAACAGATGATAATGCTTTTGTTGTTATGATTGCCTGCGATACTTTAGAATATAGAAAGTTTTATGAAAATAAAGCGATTAAAAAAACGCTCACCATTCCGGAATGGTTGAATGAGATGGCGTTAAAAGAAAATATTAATTTTTCGCAGGTTTTGCAAAACGCACTAATGGAACAATTGCATGTAAGTAAATAAAAAATAGGGCGACATTGCTTTAAAATATGTTGTGGGGGGTAAAAAAACGACAGGGATTCGGGGGACAACGGGAAAGAAAAAAAATCGAGAGTGGGGTGGCGGGGGGTTGTTTTTGTTGGTTGTTTTT
>CAMNSU010000075.1 GCA_946555455.1 uncultured Clostridia bacterium
ACTAAAATGGCACCAATATTTTTTCATTTGCTGGCTGTCCGATAAATAATAAGACTGCTCCACGCCCGCCGGAAGCAGGCACAAATCTCCCGCCACCGCATGATAGGTTCGCCCTTCTACTTCCAGATAACAATCGCCGTCTGTCAAATAATAAAACTTATAGAAATCCGGTATGAATCCATATTCTTCCCACCACGGTTCACTTTCAAAATAACTTGCGATAATCAGTTCTACACCGATTTGCTCCAGATAGTTTTCCAAATGGTTGTGCCGCATTATGATTCCTTCTTCATATCACAGAATTGTTTCTTTTCCGCGCTTTTTCCTGTTCCCGACGCCGCCAATCATTCGTTGCAAGCTCAATCATCAGCCTGTTTACAAATTGAATGGTTTCTTCTTTCGTAGCGCTGCCCATCTCTGTATAAATCCGCCGTATGTAGTAAATTGTCATTTCTTTCGCCATTTTTTCATTGCCCTGCCGAATCTCCAAACACACGCCATAAATATAATCATAAAATTTATAATACGCCCATAAAAAACTATATTTATTCACATTTCACATCTCCTATGATTGCCTGATATTTGCAATAGCAGATAAAAAAACAGACAAACCACTCATCTTTGTCTGTTTTACATCTAAGCACATTTGTTCTTATTAGGATTTTAACACAATCCCCAAATAATGTCAATACCTGCTATAGAAACAAAAACCATGGAGCACAAATTACTCCATGGTTTTTGTCAGATTCATATCCCCTATTTTTCAGCGTCCCATTTGTTGCATCGCCAGATAGACTATTTTGGCAATTTCAGCCCGCGAAATGCTCTCTTCCGGATTGACGCAGTTTGTTTCGTCCCCGCCGACAATACCAAGGCTTTTCAACAAATAAATGCTGTCGCGCGCATAATCCGCAATAGCGCTGTCATCTGCAAAAGGCTGTGCCGTACTCGCCTGAACGCCGTTTAATTCCAATACTCGCGCAAGCTGGCACATGGCGTCTTGGCGCGTAATCTCCAGTCCGGTACCAAACAGTCCGTTTCCGATACCGTTTGAGATACCTGCGCTACAAATTGCGCCGACATAATCATCATACCAAAATCCGGTTTCCACATCTGTATAGGAGGCAGCCGGTGCTTTTTCCAGTCCAAATGCTTCTGTCAAAAGTTTTGCGAATTCCTCCCGTTTCAGCCGGTCGTCCGGCGCATAAATGCCTGCCGCTTTGCCGCTTATAACACCGCATTCCGCCAGCGCAACAATATATCCTGCCGCCCATGGCACAGTTTCTAAATCACTAAAATATCCTGTATTTTTTTCGGCTCCGGCAGATGAACCATTCTGTGTTATATCGGGATTTGATACCGGCGGAAGGACAACCTGGTTTGTCACACTTCCACTTCCAGTGCCGCCTCCGCCACCGCCGCCGGCGTTTCCTGCACCCGCAGCCCTCTTCACAACCACCTGAAACAGGCGTGTTTCTGCCGAAGTCCGCCCTGTCAAGGTGACTGTGATATCCTGCGCCGCGCGGGTAACAATTGCCGTTTCTCCTTCGATACGTATCGCTGTCGTGTTACCGGACGACCAGCGAATTTCTTCGCCGCCGACGTGCAGCGGTAATGTGAAATTATTTGTAACTGCGCTTGGCAAAACGATTGTATCCAACGTTTCTACAGCCGATGCGCCGCCTTCCGCATAGCCGCAAAGCATACGAATTCCGTAACCACCCGCCGGGAAGGTAAACCGTAAATACCTGCCATAAGCAGGCGTTTCCAATGCAACGCTGCCCACTTGATTCTCCCGAAAAGTTCCGCCCGCATAAATCTGTTTCCAGTTATGTCCGTCTGTCGAAACCTCCGCTTTCAAGCCGGAAAATCCGCTTCCCGCCGGAATAACCGTAAATGCCGCAAGCGCTTTAGGTGTACTCAAATCAAGCGTCAACGTTTGACCGCCCGCAAATTCCCAAACGGTTGCCGGATTGTCGTCCAGCGCTTTTGCCGCACCTTTATCTGCGCTGGCAACACGGCTACCGCAAAGCACATCATTTTTCGGGTCGCGCAAAATCACAAAAGAATAGTCTCTGGTGCCGACCGTTCCCTGATAGGAAATTTCTCCTGTCAATGTCGTTACAAGGTCTTTGCTTTTGGGACGTTTGATGCGCAGCATATCGCCGTCCGGCGACATCTCATAAGTATCGGCAGAACGCCATGTAATCTCCGTCTCCCTGACCGTCGGAAGTGCAATATCGCCTGTTAGCACAGACAGCGGGAACGTGACTTGGTCAAACAACCATTCAATATATTGTTCCGGCGTTTCCTGCCCGCACACAGTCACCTGAAATGTCTTTGTTTGAGACACACTTCCGCTGCTCACCGTTGCCGTCAACGTCACAGGCGTATTCTCTGCCGGTCTTGTCAGCGTTCCGTCCGGCGCAACAATACCCGCCGGCACAGCCTTCCAAACAATATTTGTCTCATAACGCCCTTCCTGCGGAAGCGTCAAATCTCCGCGTATATAGGCGGGATTCTCTGTTGTGATGGACTCCATTGTCAACGCTTCCAATGCCGCTTTCACTGCGTCCTGCTCGTTTACAACAATCAGCATCGGTTTTAAATCACCGCTTGCCGCCGTTCCATGCAGCGTATATTGTCCGCCTTCCGTTTCAATACGGAATGCCGCTGTCCTGCTTCCCGCTTCCAGTTGCCCGCGAATATAAGTTATCAAATTCTCTGAATCCACATAGGTATTTGCTGCAAGCGCGCCGTCATACTCGCTTAACAGTGTTCCTGCCAAAAGTCCCTTTTGTTCCGCCAGTTCATAGTTTAGCGTCGTTCCCGTCCAGTCTGTGTCAATTCCGTAAATGCGAACCGGTCCGGTATGCGCGCCGCCATCCGGCATCATGCGCAAATACAACGCGCCTGCATTTTGTACCAATGCAAAGGAATCGGTAAAATCCACTTTGACAAAAGCCGTTTGCCGTGCGCTGTTTGTGTCTCCCACAATCAAATGCTCCGCTGAAGCGGTCTCACCTACGGCGTCGCTGCGCACATAAGTACTGTCACAAGCCGGAATATTCTTTCCTGCAAAAATCGGGTCTGTGCGGTCTGCCAACACCGTAACGGTAAATGCAACGGTCTTTTCTGCTTCTCCATGGGATACGGTTGCTTTCAGCGTCACAGTATCGTCCGCCTCTCCATAGGCAGGTCGCGTCACTGCGCCCGTTTCCGCGTCAATTGCTCCGCCTTCCGCACTCCACCGAATCGTTGACCCATTTTCGCCTGTTGCCGGCAAATATAGTGTTTTTGAAACGCTGTCCTGCCGCTCCGGCGACAGTTTATCAAATGTGAGCGCTTCGGCATCACATTGTGCATAATAAGCGTCCATATCAAAATAGGTAATATTCAATGCCGGGCGTTGTGTGTCATTCCCATTGATTCCATAACAAATACTCAGATTCTCCCCGCCTGCCAACTCATACATCAGTGTCACCACCGTATCCTGCGGATGGTTTTTCAAATGTTCTTTGATTCCCTCCAGCAAGTTACCCGACTCGATGGTAAGTTCTGCCGCGAGTGTTACCGTTCCTGCCGCCAAACACTGGTCTTTATTGCCCGGTATTCCATAATCTTTTGCCGTTGTCCAGGTTTTTACGGTAGGGTTCCCCTGTTCGTCCGTCGCCGTCCACCATGCTTCCGCCTCCTGCGGCATTAAATAAACGCCAAAGGTTCTTGCACCTGTATGATACTCCACCCCTTTTGTTGTCAGGCGCAGAGTAATTCGTTCTATGTCGTCCAGTTTATCCATATAATCTGCTAAATCAAAACGCAGATAGGGCACGCGCGTCTGCCCGTTTGACTCAGCGTATCCCGGTCTGATGTCATTTATCAAATCCGAACCGATATATTCTTTGTCCAGATAGGCGCCGCCGCGGATATAAACTCCTTCCGCTGCCGCAAGCGTCTCTGTCACACGTGGTATATCAGACGTGTCAGGCTCTTCCTCTAAAATAGTAAGTGCAAAGGTGACCTCCTGCGTCGCGCTGCCATAAGATACCACTGCTTTGAGCGTCACTGCCGCGTTTCCCTCTCCATAGGCAGGTCGTGTCACAGCGCCCGTTTCCGTGTCAATTCTGCCGCTTTCCTCTGTCCAGCTAATTGTCGAACCAAATTCACCCGTTTTGGGAAGTGTTAATTCCTTTGTTATGCTGTTTGCCGCCTCCGTTGAGATTTTCTCAAACGTGAGCGCCGCCGCGTCTTTGAATACATTGCCTGCATTTTCATCGCGATAGGTAATCGAAATAGCAGGTTTTACTGTATCAGCGGCATCCAGTCCGTTACAAATACTAAGATTGTTAGCGCCCGACAGTTCATATACCAAAGTTACCGCTGTTTCTGTCGGATTCGCCGCAAGATATGCTTTGATTCCCGCCAGAAGATTGCCGGATTCATAGGTTGTGTTGTTTGCAAGCGTCACAGGTGTTTCTGCCAGCAAATTGCTCGGCTGATCCGTCAGTCCCCGCTCCGCCGCGGTCGTCCACGTCTTTTTCACACCGGAATCCGTCAACCATGTTTCTGCTGCCTGCGGCATCAGATAAACACGGTAATTGGTTTCTCCGGCATTGATGCCGCCGCTTACATCTGAATCTTTTGTGGTCGACATACGAAGTGTTATTTGCTCCATCTCTTCCAGTTTATCCATATAGTCTGTCAGGTCAAAGCGCAAATAGGGTATGCGTCCCCAACCGGTCGAATCGTTGGTATATCCTTTTCTCAAATCATTGATTAATTTTGTACCGATATATTCTGTGTCAACATATTTCGCTGTACGGACATACAGTGCATTTGCTGCCACAAGCGTCTTTGTCACACGAGGAATTCCGTCGTCGGCTAAAATAGTGAGTGTAAAGGCAACTTCCTGCACCGCGCTTCCATAGGATACCTGCGCTTTGAGCGTCACCGCCGCGTTTTCCTCTCCATAGGCGGGACGCGTCACCGTCCCTGTTTCCGTGTCGATTCTGCCGCTCTCTTCTGTCCAAGTGATTGTCGAACCATTTTCACCTGTTTTTGGCAGCGTTAATTTTTTTGTTATGCTGTCTGTCGCCTCCGACGAAAGCTTCTCAAATGTGAGCGCCGCCGCATCCAGTTGTGCAATTTCCGCATCAGATACGCGATAAGTAAATGTTAGCGCCGGTTTTAAATTATCTGCCGCGTCCAGTCCGCTGCAAATGCTAAGGTTGTATGTCCCCGACAGTTCATACATCAGCGTCACTGCTGTTTCAGACGGATTTGCTGCCAGATATGCTTTGATGCCCGCCAGCATATCGCCCGATTCAATGGTTGAGTATGCTGAAAGCGTCACAGTGGTATTTGTCAGAAATGTATCTGTATTGCATGACAAACCGGCTGTCTCCGCCGTTGTCCACGTCTTTTTGGCAGAGTCCGACCACCACTGTTCCGCCGCCTGCGACATCAGATAAATTTTAAAATTCCGTTCCCCAAGATTCGTTCCGTTTTTGGTCTCCGTATCCTTTGTGGTCGATAAGCGAAGCGTTATTTTCTCCAGTTCTTCCAGCTTATCCATAACATCTGTCAAATCAAAGCGCAGATAAGGTATGCGCCCCCAACCGTTAGAATCGTTGGTATATCCTTTTCTCAAATCATTCACTAACGATTTTCCGCTATATTCCGTATCAACATACGACCCTGTCCGAATATAGAGCGCATTTGTCGGCACAAGCGTCTCTGTTGTTCCGTCTGCCGCTTGTACCGGCAGTATCCCGCCCAGCAGCATGGCGGCGGCAGCCGCCAGCGCAATCCATCGTTTTTTCATTGTTTACACCTCCCGCTCAAGTAAATCCAATAACCTGCACAGTACAACAGCCGCCTGTGCCCGTGTTGTGCCAGACAGCGGCGCAAACGTGCCGTCGTCCATTCCTTGCATGAGTCCAAATCCGGTGGTCGCCTGCACCGCCTCCGCTGCCCATGGTTCAATTTGCTGCCAATCCGAAAAACTGCGGATATCTTTCAAATCTTCATAAAGCCCCTGTGCCGCACAGACGCTGCGCAGCAGCTTCGCCATTTCCTGCCGTGAAATTTCCCTGTCCGGCTGAAAACTTCCGTCCCCATAGCCATCTATCATTTGCGCATTTTTCGCAGCGGCAACATAAGGCGCAAACCAATCGCCGTCAGACACATCTGTGAATCCGCCGTTGCCTGTTCCGGCGGGCAATTTCAACGCTTTCACCAACATGACCGCAAACTGCGCACGCGTTACGCCGCTGTCCGGCTGGAACACACCCGATTCCACACCATTGACAGCGCCGCGCGCCGCCATACGTTCAATCTGCTCCTTTGCCCAGTGTCCTTCTATATCCAAAAATTCCGGCACTGACGGCTGCACCGTGTCCGGCGTTGGGCTCGGGACTACCGGAACTTGATTGTCCGGTCTGCCTGCCGCACCTCCGGCGCCGCCTCCTCCGCTTCCTCCGGAAGGCGGCATTGTGCCGCCCGGATTTTCCGGTTCCGGCACTTTTCCTGTTTGCACCATATTATTTTCTACGGTAAACGGAATTGTTTTTCCATTGAGCGTTACCTTTGATACACTGCCGGGTGCGGCAATGCGCACGCCTGTATCCGGCAGTTTTGCAGAAGAAAACAATGCAAGCGTTGTGCCGTTCCACTGCGCGCCAAAATCAGAAAGAGGCTCTGCGCTTTCAATGACCGCGGTTCCGTTCTCCCGCAGTGATTTCCCGCCGGAAAGCGCGGCAACCGTCCTTCTGCCGCGATAATCTTTTTCCGTATAGGCAAGCTGTCCGTCCGTTTCATACGCACCGAAAGTACGTTTCTGTGGCTGCTGCTCATGCGAAACATAATAGTATCCGGTATCGGAATCCATTGTAATTTCCAGCGCCGAAGCGGTGTTGGTCGGCACATTCAGCGCCACCCGTTCCACTGCAACCTCTGTCGTTTCTCCTACCTTGTTGGGATAGAGCACGGTATCAAATGTCTGCGGCCCTGTCACATCGGTGCGATAATACTGCAAGTAATCTGCGTTCACCTCAACCCCTGCATACATATAGTTTTGATAAATGCCATAGGACAGTGTTTCAGGGTCTGCCGGCACAATTTGAATGTTTGCCTTATGCCCGAAATTTGTCTGCGCCGCCAGCGTTTCTTTATCCACGCTAAGTCCGTTATAAGCGTCCGGATGCCACGCTTGCCGGTAAGTATGCGCCCCTTCCGGCGCGTCAATTTGGTCTGATACAATCCAATAGGAATTATGTAAAAACAGTACCTTTCTGTTGACGGAAAATCCGTCGTAAATCTGGTTTGAACCCGCGTCCACAAAATCAAACAGCCGGTTTGTTTTCAGCTCCAGTTTCTGCGGTATATTTTCTTTTGCATATGCCTGGTCTCTTCCGTCAATTTCAATGGTATTGTGTGAAATCGTCTTTTTCCGCGTCGCGCTCATGAGAGAACCTGCGCTATAGGACGAATTTCCTGCGTCAATCAAAAGCGGCGTATCATAGGCATATACGTCCAGCGCTAAATCGTCATAGTGACAGTGGTTGCCGCCGAAATCAGCGTTGATTGTCGCGCTGAACCCTTCTCTGTGCCAGTCGCTGCGCAAAAACGCAATCGCCTTTTCAGGATATAAAATCGATGTATAATCCGGCTCCGTCCCGCGTTCTCCCGCGGTTGCAAAAAATTCAAACTGCGCATTGGGCAAAAACAGATTCGCGTTTTTACTAAACGTGATGATATCCGCTCTGCCGCCGTCGCCATATGGCGTTGTATTTCCATAGTTCATTGCCATATCAAAATAATACTTTGTCAATAGCTGATATCGCTCCAAGATGTACTGATAATAGGGATCCTCCGGTCCATCAATGGCGCTGATTAATTCCAGCGCCAGCTGAAATTCATCAATGGTTCCACTGATATAGGAAGAAGTCGATTCCATATAGCTGCCGTCGTCGTTGAGCATTTTGCTGGAATACAAATCCTGCAATGCCTGTTTTGCGCTTTCCCACCATTCTTCCTGCATCATTTCCGGCAAATACGCAAATATGCGCGTATATCCCACTCGAATCGCACTCATCCAGTTGGACGCCCATGTTCCGGTATCATTTCGCAAATCCATCGTATGCTGGTAGGCATATTTCAAAAGCGCTGTGAATACCTCCGGCGTCATGGAACTGCTTTTCAGCGCACCAAAAATCAAATCCGTCAGATATTCTGTGCGCCAGCCGCCCTCCAGTACGCGCGGATAAATACCGGATTGCTGCTGCTCATAAAGCGACAGGACAAGTTCAATCGCCCGGTAAGCATATAGTTCGTTGCCTGTTGCAAGATAGCGCGGAATCAACCAACTCACCTGATACATTCTGCTGCAATAGTGGAGCCATTCATATTCCACGCCCCACGTTCCCTCACAATAATTTTGTGTGTGCCAGAGATATCCTGTCTCTTTGAAGTTGAACGCCTGCGGATAGTGTTTGCTCCAAACCAGTTCTTTTTCATCAAATGCATTTTCGTTGGACGTGTCAAATACAAACAACTTTTTATTTCCCGCGGTGCTGCGGGCATAAAACTTCAGTTGTACCGACGTGATGTTGCCTGCGAGCACACCCACGTTAAAGCGGAAATACGGGCGCGCCGTATCGGTTCCAAAGGGAATATCCGCATCTCCGGCGGCTTCACGCGCATAGAGAATCGGTTCTCCTCCGTAGTTTCGGTTTTTGTGGTCGCCGGCGCTGATATAAGTATCTGCCACCACGGGATACGTCCGTTTCACACCGTCCATTTCAATCTCCAGCACCGGCGGGTGCATATCCGGATGTTCTTTGCTCATAATCTCAACAGCGGAACCATCCATGTCCGCGTCCAGCAAAAAATAGGTATTGCGCGCTTTTGGTTCCAAATCCGCCACATAATAATTCCATTCCGGTCCGACTGTCACCATTCCCATGGCTTCGTCCATTTGCAAAAACGAAAAGATTTTTTCGTTCATTGCTTCCGCGGAAAGGTTGTAATCATAATTTGCTTTCACAACATAATCCGTTTTGGTTTTCCGCGTGCGGTAATAATCCAGCAATGCGCTTTTCGCCTGTTCATACTGCCCTTCTTTCGCATAGGCGCATACCGCCGATAAATCATCATAGCGTTCATAGCACAAAACCGGTTTTGTTGTCCAAGTTTCTTTTTCTGCATTCCAAACGCCGAAAAATGTTTCATCTGACATATGATTGGGGTCGTGCAGTTCAGCAAACGCGTCGGCGCCGCCGCCTTCACGTTTTAATACATTGACAAAGAAAATGCGTTCCGCCTGCATACCGCTCTCCTCTATCACAGCAGCGAGTTCGACCGTTACATTCGATTCATTTGCAAAGGGGCGTTCCACCCTGCCGCTGTCGGACAGCACCGACGGGTCGGACGAACTCCACCGAACCGGTTTTCCGCAAACTGTCCGCGGAAGCGAAAGATCGTCCGTCACCGCACCGGTGTCGCCTAAATCCAGTTCGTCAAGCGCCTGTACCAACGCAAGCTGTTGTGCGCCGATACCCGCAAGCACAATGGTTTCATCAGAAGTTTTGAGATTCCCTGTAATATAGCATTCTGTTTCGCCGTCAATCATGCCGGTCACATTTAGTTTCGTGGTTTCTCTTTCCCGAGACGGTTGAAATGGTATGGTTTGTCCGTCAGGCATATGCAAACGATATTGCATACCGACCGCAAAATAGCAATTGGGAAGTTCCAACAGATATCCGGCTGTCTCCGCAGCGGAACTGTCCGGCGACAGCACCAGCCGCAGCGTTCCATCTGCACTTTCCTGTTTTTTTATCGCAGCGCTCCCTGCCTTCAAAATACGCAGCGCATAGGTATAAGTCTGTGTATATTCATCTTCTTGCATTTCTACCTCCAACTGTGTTTCCGAATCTGTTTCCCCAAAAGCCGGTCGCGCTAAAATTTTGCCGTCCTCCGAAAGAATCTCCGGTGTTTTGCTCCGCCAAGTAAGTCTAACGCCGTCCAGTTGTTCCGGTAAATCCAAGTCCTCCGAAACGGCTGTTCCAATTTGGGCAGACAACATGCGGTTTGCCGCTGCAAAATGGTCATAGGCTTCTGCGGTTTCCAAAACCAATGCGGGGCGCACGCCCTCCGGTGCTTCCGTCCCATGAATCACATAGCCCGCGCCCGCCGTGGAACCGATGCGCAGCGCTATCACAGCATCTTCGGTATTTTCCTGCAAATGCCGTTTGATTTGTTCCGCGATATTATCGGACAGATAGCCGTTTGCTGCCGTCATACCTGTGGGAGATGTATAGATTAATTCTCCCGCCTCAAACAGTCCTTCTTGTACCGCATAGCCATGGCTGAGCTGCGTGATATCATAGTGTTCTTTCTCCTGCGGCAGCAGCGTCACTGTGAAATTGTCCGCACTGCCAATGCTGGAAGGCGTCAACCGGAACTGTACCGCCGTCAGTGATTCCGCTTCCACGCCGGATAAGTCAAAGCGTACAAACACGCTGCGCGGCGAGTTCGCTCTGGAATCAATCTGAAAAGTCGATTTGGTCGGCAGGACAACCTGATAGTTCGTTGTATTACCATATGTATAAATGCCGTCTTGCGGATACAAAACACTTTCTGAAGCTAGTACAGGCGGACAGGCTGCAAGCGGAACGCATAGCAGTGTGACCAGCAAAAGCGCTGTTAATTTTTTTACATGCATGAAAAAGTCCTCCTCCTAATCCTTCACAATCACAATAAACTGTACGTCTGATTTGCTCCGCTGAACGTATACCATAGACGGTTCAATACTGTAGTTTTCATAGCTGACAATATCGTCAACAGACGCCTGCCGCACCTCCTTCTGCGACCGGTCATATATATAATAGTCCGCAAACACACTCTTTTTATCTTTTGCATTTTCCGTATGCGCAAACATACGCATCAGCGTCATGCCGCTGTAAGAAGCCAATTCACTCACATTCATTTCATGATACAGATATTTGGAGTAGTTGGTCAAAACGTTCTTTTGCAGCGTCATAACCGTACCGAAAAAGCGTTCGTCCACACTGTCTCTGCCGATATGGAACGGCTCGCGCGTCTCGGCAAGAGAAACAAGGCACTCCGCTTTTACAATTTCCCCAAACATATTTTTGTTATATCGTATCACATCTCCCGCACGCAGCGAACGAAACACCTGATGTACCTCGCTGTTTTGCGCCGCGCAAATCCGAATTTTTTCCCCCTCCGAATAGCCTTCCAACACATAGGACGTGCCGTCATTTCCATCTGAGACCTGGAAAATTTTGCTGACAATTCCTACTTTGGAACGGTAGTTCAGTGTGCTGGCGGCGTCCTTTTCCGTGTCCACAATTAAAACTGCCGCTTTCACAATGCCCGAATCGCTGTCATAATCAAACGCCTGCGTCCAGTAGAGGTCATTATCCTCCAGTTCCAGGTCAATGCCGAATTCGTCTTTATTGCCGTTGTTCGGAACCATGAAAAACGCCGTACTTTCATCAAACCGGAAGGGCTGAAGCCGTTTGTTCTTGTCGTCATTAAATCCTGATACATATTCGCAATACATGCGTTCTCCGGCTTCTCCATAGGCTTCGGCAGGCGTTATCTTTGTCACCAGCCCATCGCTGTTGCGCTGCAATGTCACAACGGCACGCTCCGGAATCGCCTCGTAATCTTTGCCCAGCGATTCCGTCAGCAGGTATTCTTTTACGCCTGTTTGCCGGTCGAATACCTGAATCTCTTTTTGGGTAGAAAGCTGTGAGGCGGAACGTCCTTTTTTTATCAGATAGACATATTCCGTGCGGTCATTTTCAAAATAGAAAATCTCGCCAAACTCGTTACGGTAAAAATATCCTGCGTCGCCTACCGATACATCGCTGAGTTGTTCGCTTCTATTGTAGCGGATTCCATCAATGGTAATACTTTCTCCCTCCACAATTTCGCTCACGCGCCCTTTGACAGGTTCCTCCAGCAAAACAATCTCCAAATAGTCCATATCCTTTGACGCAATAACAGAAATGGTGTCTTTTGCCTTTAGCGTTTTCCAATCAACTTCATTGCCTTTTAAATCATGCACCGATACAACCCTGTCGCTGTCCTCCGTCATATATAGTGCATTTTGCCCGCGGAAACTGCCGCTTTCCAAAAAAATCACTTCACTGGATACATTCACTTTGCTGACCGTAAAACTTTCGGAATGCGTCAGTTTCACCACTTCATACAAATCGTCGTTATCATTATCAATCAACTCCGCGTGGCTCAAATCCAATTCACTTTCCTGATATGAAACAAGCGGTTTTCGGTTATACCAAACTGCCGCGTTTTCATCCAGCGTAAGTTTTTCATACCGTTTTGTTTCCAAATCATAGTATGTGACAGTGCGTCCGCTGCAGTATGCCTCGTTTTCCCACGACAAAAATTCCACAATATTTTTATCCAAAATCCGCCAGCCCAGCAATGTCTGTTTGCCCGCCTCCGGGTCAACCGATACATATTGCACGCGGTAGCCCAGACGTTCTTTCAGCGCTGCGTCCGCGCCGGAGAGTTTCACGCCGCCAATCAGCACTTCATCTTTTAACAGCGTCTGCATCCCTGCCGCCCTGCTGACTTCCGTTCCCTCGATAATTCCTTCGCCCACTGTCCAGCCTTTCCGCTCCAGATATTGTTTTTCCATGGTATCGCCTGCGCGGCTTTCATACGTTAAACCGTTCCCGACCCCCGCCGCGCTGAGCAGTTCCGCATCAAATGCACGGCAGAGCATTTTCGCAAATTCTATGCGGGTGATTGGCGCGTTTTGCGACATAGTAACGTCGCGCGAAAGCCGAAATTGCTGGGCGTAGTACAGATATCCCGCCGGATACCCGCCGCGGTATTCCGCCAAGGCGCCGTATCCCAGCGCCGCCACCATCATCTTTGCCGCCTGAATGGCTGTGATGGTTTCATCCCAGCTTTGCGCCAGTCCGTCTCCCGCCAAAATGCCGCGGCTGACTGCATATGCCGCCATATCGGCGTGAGAACGTCCTGCAAGCCCCTCCGGTACCGCCATCAACCGCGCTGTGTCCGTCTCGCCAAGCGATTTCACAAGCAATGCCGCCGCTTCCCCTTTTGTGAGCGGCGTTTCTCCTGTGAATACCGCGCGTTCGTCCGCAATCCGCAGCATCATCAAATAATCGGCCGCTTTTGTCCCGCTGTCCGTTTCTGTGTAGTCCTCTGTGCGCGCCAATGCGTGCACACCGCTGAGCATCAAACAAAACGCCATGATTGCCGCGCTGCATTTCCTCCAAATTTTCATTTCCATCTCACTCTCCATTCCGATTGATTACTTGTTTCATGTCCCTATATTTTCCCGGCGTGATACCAACTTGCTTTTTAAAAGACCGTATCAGCGCGTGGGAATCGATATAGCCGACCCGTTTGGCTATTTTTTGCAAATTCCATTCTGTTTCCGTCAAAAGCCGTTTGGCTTCGTCAATCCGTATTTTATTTAAATAGTGCAGCAGTGTTTCTCCTGTTTGCAGCCGAAACGCGCCGGAAAGATAGCTGCTGGTGATTCCCATTTCTCCTGCCAACACATTGAGATTCAAATTTGCGTCGCTGTAGTTCCGGCTGATATATTCCTTCACAGTGTTGCTGATACGGTTTGCACCGCTTTGTTCCCGCTGTTTTTGCCTATCTTCCGCCACCTGTTTGCAGGTTGCCAGCAGGAGGGCGTTCAGCTTTTCCCTATAGTGGTGAATATCATTTGTACTGCTAAACAAATCTATGGCAGCCGGCTCGTCGAGTTGTCCGTCCGAAGCGCGGATAACCGTATTCACAATGCTCAGCAGCAGCAAACGCGCCGCGCCCGGTTTTAAACTGCGTTCCTGCAAATTGGTGTCCAACACGCGGTCTGCCACTAGTTTTGCTTGTATATAATCACCCAATTTGATTTGATTCATGAGCAATTGCTCGTCCTCAATGGAATAGTCAAACCCGCTCCGGTCATAGTGCAAGTCATCATAGCAAATAATGGCGTCCTTCTCCTGCACAAATTTTCTGTCCAGCGCCTCGGACGCCTCCTGATATGCCGGACTGAGACCGGCAAGCGCACGGTGCACGCGGCTTACGCCTGCCGTGAAGCGAATATAGATATTTTCCTCCAATATGCCATATGCTTTTTCCAAAATTGCCGTCATTTGCTCTATCTGCCCGTCCGCTTCTTCACAGTTTAAAATACCAACCAGCAAATCGTCTGTTCGCGCAAACTCCATATCACCCGCTTCTTCCGACAATTCCTCCATGACATTTTGAATCATGAGAAACGCCAAATCCATTTGCGCTTCCGTTGCCATCTCCGAGCCTTCAAACAAATCTT
>CAMNSU010000076.1 GCA_946555455.1 uncultured Clostridia bacterium
CGCAAGTCAAGGACGAGAACGCCGCTAGCCCTAATTTTTCTCTTGTGAAAGGCGTGTGTGCTCTTGTCAAGAAAGGGTACTTATACTATAACATACTCCAAGCCCGATTGGAAGTTTGATATTTTCACACATTTCTCATGAAAAATCATCTGTACAAAAAGCCTTGTCCTGAGAGCATTCTATCTGTATCCTACCGCGCACCGTTTTTATGTTAAGCGACAGTTTCTCTATATGCGGCGGGAAATGCGGCTGCACAGCATACTCCGCAAAGCCTGCCTTGACCGCCTTTAGTCCGATTACCTCCTCAATCAAAAGGAGAATCGGTGCGCTTGCCCACGGATGGCAAAGGCTGGTGTTCCACTTTTGTTCCTTTCCCCATGCTTCAAAACACGTGCTGGCGCCCTCGCGCAGCATATTTCTCCACGAATGGTTGCCGTCCGAAAAAAGCAACGCATTCATCAATTCATATGCGCCTGCCTTCGCTAATCCCTTTAACACAAAATAGGCAAAATAAACGCCGCAGCACAATCCTTTTTCGCGAATCAGTCCGATAACCGCTGCTGATTCCGCTTTGCCAATCATGCCGAAATATAAGGGGAGCGCGTTAGAATGCAGCGCCGTATGACTTGAGCCTGCCGCATCGCGAAACAGTCCGCTTTCCATTTGAAAAGCACGCAGATACGCCCTACGAACCGCCTCCGCTTCATTTTTTTGCGGCAAATCTACAATGTTCCGCAGACAATCAGCATGTTTCTTCATACCGTAGTAAAAAGCGTTTATCACATTATGCACGCCGGATCCGATAGGTCTTGTCAACGGAAAATCATATTTGTCCCGTAAATTTTCCGGCCAATCCACCAAATTCCACTTTTCCGTCACATTTTCAAGCAATCCGTCTGCACCGCGAAAACGGTCAAAATACGCTTCCAACTGATTGACAACCGGCATCAATTTCTCCACCAATTTTTTGTCGCCGGTAAACCGATAGTAGTGCAGAATCAGTTCCGGAAACAGCAGGGAATAATCCGCAATTTCCTGCATTTGACCGCTGGGGACTACCGCCATCAGACCCGGACAAATACAAGCGCTGGAGGCGAAATCCAAAAGCGCTTTTTGATACGGCGCAGGGTCGCCGGTCAGCAGCAAATGAGCCTGCGCTGTAATGAATACGTCGCCCAGATACTGCCCCTTTTCACGGCTGGGGCAGTCTAAAAACGCGTCCTGTGTCCCCAGCATGACCGTGCGTTTGCACAGATTAAAAATCTGTTCCGATACCGCGTCGCCTTTCAAAACACACGCTTCTTTGTCCATTGGATAATGCCGGACACGCACGCCGACAGAAGCAAGGTCAATAGAGCCTTCCGGCGCATCAATTTCAAAATATCGAAACGCCATATACTCAAAAAACTGAATTTGGTCGCTCTTTCGCCCTGACAGCTTCCATGTGCTGCGATACTCGCAGTTGCAGCGCATTTGAAAACGCACCGTACCGTCTTCCTTCAATTCCTCTCCGCAGCGGATTTCCACCGCTGCGCCGCTGTCTGCCGCCGCTTGCAGCGTCACGGTTCCGGTGACTTCCTCCCCCATGTCGCAGAACAAAACGCCGTTTCTCATTTCCATGTACGCAGGCTGCTGAACATAAAAAGACAGCGGCGCAGTTCTCTGCGCTTCCAAAACGTGGTCGTCTTGTTCAAACTCGACAGCAGGGCGCCACGCAGAATCGTCAAACCTTGTGTTTTCCCAGCCGAATGGAAACCGCGCCGCGTCAATGCTTTCCCGAAACTGCGTGTCATAGTCTTTGGCAATAACCTCTGTCCGTTCCCACGCCGTAACGTGCAGCGCTTTCCAAGAACGGTCGCTTTCCAAAACCGGTTCTCCCTCCGCCGTACAAAGCTGCGCCCACATGCCCTGACGCAAATCGCCGCTTTGATAAGCGTGATTCAATGTACCAATATAATACACATGAACGCCAATCACATTGTCGCCCCGCTTGAGATACGGCGTCAAATCATAGGTCAGATATGGGTATCGAAACGGATACGCCTGCGCGGAGCTTCCGCCCACAAAACGACCGTTGCAATAAATCAAACAAACGTCGTCCGCCGCAATGTTGAACCGGCACGGTTGATTCGTCCACTGAAATTGTTTCCGCACAAACCAATGAAAATTTTGCAGTTCCGCCGGATGTTCATGCGCCGCCCGCGGCAGTACATTTTCTTTGTGTAAAGTCTCTATTTTTTCTCCGATAAATTCAGGTGCGCAAATCCACATAACCTTCCCCTCGCATTGTATTATTCCCAAATGTTATTAAAAATGTCCCTCCACATGCGCGTCCGTATCCTCCTGTTCCCGCTGCGGTACCAGTTTGTCATCAAAGTGTATCATGACCTTTTGCACTTCTAATATTTGCTGTAGTTTTGTCACATTGATTTTGCAAATATCCGACTGCGCGTCAATCGCCATTGCACATGCCACACCGGCAGCCTGTCCGGTCAGAATTGCCGGCGGAATCACGCGCAGCACGTCCCATGCATATCCGTCGGCAGCCGCCGTTCGCCCTGCCGTAATCAGATTTGGGAAGCCTGTTTTCACCATTGTTCTGTACGGCACCTCGTACAAATAATCGCGCCGTTCAAAGTCGCAGATTGCGGCGACAGAATCGTCAAAATGTTTATATGCGTCCTCTGTTTTCAGCGTATAATCGCCGTCTATATGACGAATTTCGCGAAACTGCGGCATCGTGGGCAGCGTCACAATGGTTCTCGTCATACGGTCTTGCTCTTTGATATGATTTAAACATTCCAGATGATTTTCAATGACATATTCTGTAATATCTTTCACGGTTGCCCCAACTCTTGTCGGTTTTCCCTCCGGCTGATTTGCGCCGTTCAGCGCGGCGCAGCCGCCTTTATATTTATAACCGTAGAGTTTGCTGATGTCCTTGCTTTCATACGCCGCGTAACAGGAATCCAAGTCGGCTCCCATGGTCAGATAGGTGTGATAATTTTTTCCGTCAACCGTAGGCACGCCCGCGCGGAATAAAACGTCAGCATCGCCGCTTGCGTCCACCACCATTTTCGCGCCGTAATATTCACAGCCCGTTTTGTTTTCCACAACCAGTCCTTGGCAAATATGATTCTCCATGACCGGCTCTGTAACAACAGTGTCAAATAAAAGTTCGACCCCTGCGTTTGTTACAAACTCCGTCAGCGCAAGCGTAAAAATCGGCGCAGAAAATCTGGTGATATATCGGTTTTTCTCACCGTTTCCAGGTTCGCCGTTCTTCCATTGTTCCGGAATGGTATCATAGCCGTATTTTACAGCAAGTTTTAACAGTTCCTCCGCCATTCCTTTGATAATCTGAATTCCTCTGCCGTTGCACAGGGGAACAAATAGGTTAATCAGTCCCGCCGTAGCAAGACCGCCCAGTCCAATCGTTTTTTCAATCAACAGTACACTTTTGCCCATACGCTTTGCGGATACCGCCGCGGCAACGCCTGCAACGCCGCCGCCCACAACAATAATATCATAATTTTTTACGTGATTTGCCTGTCTTTCTATCCTCATTTTCTACTCCCCAGTCTTTTCAATCCCTTTGGCATAAGGGAGTCGACTCTCTTATGCCTTAGCTTTTTTGTTCTCATACCAAAAAATATTGTCATTTCCCAACAACCGGCTGATTGCTTCCATATAAAAATAATCTCCGTAAATAATGCCGACATTGATGTTGACGCCGGCAGGAAAATTTCCGGTTCCGCCTCTTAACAATTCTTGACGGCTGTCGTCTTCCAGATTGGAATAGTTTTTTGTCAGCGACTGTAACATCCGCTGCGCCGTGTTTTCATAAAACGCCTTTTCGCATTCCGGCACATGTTTTGCGATTTCCAGCATTCCGCACGCGGCGCACGCAGCCGCCGACGTGTCCCTCGGCGTATCGCTGAAACGCTCCACCCTGAAATCCCAATGTGCAACATAGTCCTCCGGCAAATTAGCAATAAAAAAATGGCATACCCGCTTCGCGCCGTCCAAATAAGACGGATTTTCCGTAAAATGATAGCAGAGCGCCAAACCATACATTGCCCACGCTGCGCCTCTTGCCCATGCGCTGTCCGCCGCGTTTCCCTGACCGCCCAGCGCTTCCATATACTCCCCCGATTCCGCATCAAACGATATAATATGATTGGTGGAACCGTCGGGACGTACAATATAATTCAGCACGGTCTGCGCGTGCGCATCGGCAATTTGCGCAAATCTGGGATTGTCAATCTCTCTGCTTGCCCAATAAAGCAATGCAAGATTCATGGTGCAGTCCACGATTGCCCAGCCCGGTTCTTTGTTCCACGCCTGAATATAATTCCCTTTCAGATGAAAACGCGAAGCAAGAAAACTTGCGGCTTTCAAGCACCGGCGTCTGGAATCCTCATTACCGGTCAGCCGATAGTTCGCTCCGGCAGAGGGCTGCCAAATGAATCCGGCATCGTGGTCTATCCTATCAAAACCGTCCAACATGATATCCAGTTTTTTCTCAGCTTCCGCGGCATATTTAGCATATTCCTCTCTTCCTGTCTGCTGATATGCCAGCCACAAAATGCCCGCCCAAAATCCGCTGACCCAACTAAACGGTTCGTCATTGTAGGTTCCCTCTTTGGACACATGCGGAAAGTTTGCGCCAATTTGGGGCGCGGTGTTCTCCAGTTTCTTCAAAATACGTTTCATTGTCTCTTCTGCCCATGCTTGACTCATAATTTCCTCCCTATATCACTTCCGTTACTCTTTGATGGTTCCCAGAACCATAACATTTTTGATGGTAATATCGCGGTCAAAAATCACAATATCCGCGTCCATACCCGCTTTTATATCCCCCTTGTTTGACATACCCATTGCCCGCGCCGGATTGACGGTCATCATTTTCACTGCGCTCGCAACATCTATCCCGCACTCCGTTACGCACCCCCGAATCAGCCTATCTGCCGTGGCAACGCTTCCGGCAAACGCGCTTCTGTCGGTGAGTTTCGCAACGCCGTCCTCTATCAAGCAGGGCGTCCCGTTTTTGCTGTCGCCCAATACCGACGGTCCGTCTGGCATTCCTGCGCCGCGCATTGCGTCTGTTATCAGACATATGTTATCAGTGCCCTTTATCTTATAAATGAGCTGAATCAACTCCGCCGGAAGATGCCTTAAATCAGCAATTACTTCCACCATCATATCGTCAAGCAGCAACGCGCTCTCCACAACGCCAAGCCGTCGGAACCCCTTTTCGCGCGTTATGGTTGACATTGCCGAATACAAGTGCGTCACCAGCCGGCAGCCGTCGTCATATACGCGTTTTACATTCTCAAAAACCGCATTGCTGTGACCGACCGAGCCTACAATATTTTTGCTTTTCAGGTAACGATAAAATGCGTCGCCGCCCGAAAGCTCCGGCGCAAACGTCCAGCGTTTTAAGACTCCTTGATATTCTTCTGCAAGTTTTTCATACGCCGCTTTGTCCGGCGGCTGCATATCCTGAACATCAAGCGCTCCGCATTGTTCTTTGGACAAATACGGTCCCTCAAGATGCGCACCATATAGATTGGCAACCCCTGTATTGTCCTGCATTGCCGCCCTGACGTCATCTAAAAAATTCTTTATTTGCCGCAAACCTGACGCGGGCATTGTCGGAACAAGCGTGGTGGTGCCATGCTTCGCGTGAAACCTTGCTGCCGCAAGTATCGGCTGCGCGCCGCCGTCCGTCACGTCATAGCCGCCTCCGCCATGGACGTGAATATCTATAAAACCTGCGGAAACATAATGTCCCCCTGCGTCTATTGCTCTGTCATGCGGCAACGTTTCTTCCGTCACAGCCATTATTTTTTCGCCGCTTATGTACACCGATTGATTTTCATGCAGTCTGCCGCCCGCTATCACAATTCCATTGCTTATTTTTGTTACCATCTTGCGCCACTCCGTTTACAAAATTCCGCTGCCGCTGTCTTTGTCACAATATAAAACCGCGCTGTCGTGTGTTCTCAAAATTGACGCAGGACACGCTTCCGTCACATCGCCGTTTACCATGGCGCAAACCGCATCCGCCTTTGTTTTGGCAGGAACGCTGCAAAACAGATGTTTTCCGCTCATAAGCGTGGGAATGGTGAGTGTCAACGCCTCTTTCGGAACCTCTTCAAGCTGCCTGAAACACCCGTCGTTTACCTGCTGCTGCCGGCATACTTCATCTAATGTTGCCCGTTTGATAACTTTGGTGTCGTCAAATTTTGCCACGCCCGGGTCGTTGAATGCAATATGCCCGTTTTCACCGATACCAAGGCATACAATATCAACCGGATGCTCTTTCAAAAGTGTTGTATATCTTTCGCATTCACTTTCAATATCCGCCGCCCCGCCGCCAATGTAATACACCACCCTAAAAGGTACTCTGTCAAACAACCTCTCCCGCAAAAAATTGCCGAACAACTGCGGCGCAGCGGAATCCAGACCGATATATTCATCCATGTGAAAACCGTTTATTTTTGTCCAATCAATCGCAGGATTCTTGATTAAATTTTCTAACACTTCATTTTGTGACGGCGCCGCCGCAAAGATGATGTTAATTTCTTCTTTTTCCCGCTGCAACTCCACTATTTTTCTGCCGATTTCTTGCGCCGCCAAAGCCCCCATTGCCGCTCTGGTATCCGACACCTTCACCGTCAGTTTTTCCTTTTGAAACGCTTTTAATATCGCCATATTTCCCCATTCCTTTCCCTTCTTATTGTTCATCATTCAATATGTTTTTATAAATTTCACGGTATATCATCTCCGGCACAAAATACCGCGACGCAAGATACAGTTCCGCCATCTCTTGGGGCAGAAATTGTTCCAGCGCCGCCCGCAGCACCGGACGAAACGCAAAAAAGTTCTCCATCTTGGTTTTCGTTCTCTTTCGCAGCGAAACCATTTCAACTGTTTGGTTTTGAAACAGTTGATATCTGTAAAGATACGAACTTGCGCAATGGAAATCGCGGGTGAGCGCGTCAAATTTTTTCACTGTACTTATCAATGCCGCAATTTCCTTATGTCTGGTTGCACGTCCTGCAATCTGCTGCATCAGCGCGTAATAATCCTCTCTGCTGCAATGTTCCAGCGCATTTGGAACATAGGAATGCGCATACGCCGGATTGTCTCCGCCGCCGTTTGCTTCCATGTCATCAATTCCGTGAAACAGTTTCAAAAACCGTTTCAGAAAAGTGTCTGTTTCACTGCCCTGATTCCATAGTTTTTCTCCGCAATAATACATCGGATAAATGGACGTTTCATAGATTCCGTAAGGCGTCCCCATGGCAAAGCCTGCTGTCCAGTTCGTTGCCGTTACAAAAGGTATCTCCAATTTTTTTGCCGCCGCTGCCCACGCGTCTATATTTTTGATTCTCGCCTCTATCTTGGGGTGGTTCTGCGTGTCATGTCCGTCGTTGCTGCGGACGGCGCACGCACCAAAAACGGCGATATCATATTTTCTGAACAGTTCTGTGAGCGCTGCGATTGGTTGTTGAATCCCTGCCGCTTCATACAGCCAAATCATGACAAAAACGCGGTTGTCCAGCCGCGCGATTTCCGCCTCGCCGCAATGCCCCAGCATATCATGCCAGATGATGGGTTGTTTGCCCAAATCGCACACATGGGAAATCAGCTTGTTCACAAAATCAATAAACATCTGCCCCTTGTTTTCGCCATAGTGCCCCTTGCAAGTCTCGCAGCTTCCGAGACTCCACACCTCGTCGCAGCCCAGATGTATGTACCGGTTGTCTGGGTGTTTTGCCGCTATTTCATCAATGAGCGCACAGGAAAGTGCAAGCGATTCCGGACGGCAGGGACACAGTTCGCCCAAGTCATCAGGCGTTTCCCGCAAATGCATATACTCCTCCTGTTTTAGTACATATTCCAGATGTCCAAAAGTTTGCTGCAGCGGAACAACTTCTATAAAGTTCTGCCGCGCCGTATCCAAAACAAGCCGAAGCTGCTCATCCGCAAAGGCATCGTTCGGGTGCTTTAAAGAAGCATGTTGTTCAAACGGAAATTTATCTTCATACTCAATCATGAGCGTATTTGTCTTAAACTCCGCCAACAGTTCCACATAGGAAATGAGATTTTCAAATTTCGGAAATCCCTGTCGCAAATCAAAATAAGCACTGCGCATTTTGATGTCCGGATAATCAATGATTTCACAGCAATTTACTGTATCGTTATAATTCAAAATTTGCCGGAGCGTCCCAATGCCGTAAAAAAGTCCGGCGACGCAAAAGGAAAACACATACGCCCCCTCTTGTTCCAGCGATATATAATAACTGTCGCCGTGCTCCAAAAGGATTTGGCGCGTTTTGTCGGATATGCTTTTCACATGACCGCCAAAAGAAGCATACATATCGCTGCCTTCTGTTTTTTGAATCGTGATTCCATGCCACGCTTTTTCGATTGCCTGCTGTATCCGGTCATCTTCATACGGCATACACAGGCGGCACGCGCAGATATTTTCTTTGCAAAACGTTTTCTCGTATTCTCTGACAATTTGTGGTTGTGGTATTAAATGAAGCACTTCAGTTCTCCTCACATTGTTTCATATCGTTCTATACGGTTATTTTGAGCACATGCCCTGTATACCCTTCATAGACATTGCATTCCAAAAGATATTGCGGAATGTTTTTTCGGTGTACTTTTCCGTCTTTATCCGTATAGGTTCCCTCAACTTCCATATAATAGCTGCTGTGTTCATGTCCGCAAAAAATGCCCCGAACGATATCCGCGTTCTCTGTAATCAGCCGATATATCGCCATTGTCGGCGCGTCTGACGCCGGTGCATATCCTATGCAGGTATCGTAGAAATTCGCATACGGCTCGCAGTCCTCCCATACATAAAAAGAAGGAACCGCTTTGTCCTCCGTTCTGCCGGTGCATATCGGCTCATGCTGAAATATCAAAACCGTATAGCCGTTTTCCCGTGCTGCCGCCAAGTCTTTTTCCAGCTTTGGGATTTGAAACTCCCAATATCTGTGACAGCCGTTGTCCAGTTGAATCAACATCACATTGTCATGCATCACTTCTGAAAAATAGTACATATCGTGTCTCCAGAATTGTTCCAGAATCGCTTGTCTCTCGCTAAGCGGCAGTTTATTGGGTCTTTTGGTCTGCATTTGTTTGGTGACGTCATGTCCGCCAAGCGTCACAATGCAATTCGAGTCAGCGTCCCATATGTATTTCTGCATAAGCTCCATTGCGCCGCAAGACAGATAATCCAAGGTATCTCCCGTAATCACTGTGCGGTCGTAGTTTTCCGCGTATTCCATGGCGCTGCACAGCGCTTTCACAGATATACCGTTTGCATTCCATGTTCTGCATTGTTTGGTATACATAATTTCTTCATCTGCTTCATCGTCCGCGTTTGTATCATTCAAATGTACATCTGTTATTTGTACAATTGTTGTTTTTTCACGACTTGGCGTTACACTTTCTATATGCGCTTCGCGCACATACAGTCCCGTGTCGTTGATTTGATAAATCCATGTATTTTCCACTTCCGGCGAACCACATATTGTCGTTATAGTATCTATCTCCATATGCCTAAACACCTCCTTCGCAATACGAATTCATTCTATCATGCCGCTGTATCAAATACAAGTTTGAAATATTCACACACATTGCCCTGTTCCGGCTGCACTGCTGCTCTTTTTCAGCATACATTGCGCCAAAGAGCAATATTTTTATAATTTTAGGCAATATCAAGATATTTTTATTATTATATATGTGGTATGATACAGGCAGAACGGAGGGAACAATGATGGATAAAATTATCATTTGCGATTTAGACCACAGCGACGTCAACGCAGAGACGGCGGTTCTACAGCAAGCGGGATTCCGCTGCCGCTGGCTGCACTGCAAGACGCAGCAGGAGGTTATTGAACAATGCAAGGGCGCAGTGGTGCTGCTCAACCAATATGTCAAAATGGATCGGGTTATTTTTGAAGCGCTTCCAACAGTGAAATGCGTCGTACGCTACGGTGTGGGATATGACAACGTAGACCTTGCGGACGCGCAGCGTTACGGCGTACAAATTTGCAATATTCCCGATTACGGTACCAACGAGGTCGCTGACCAAGCATTGGCATTTATGATGGCGCTGGTTCGGAAAACAGTCCTTGCAAACAGCCTTATCCGAACCGGCGTATGGGACTATCAAAAAGAAATACCATTATACAGGCTGGGCGAAAGTACCGTCGGTATCTGCGGCGTAGGCAGAATCGGTTCGGCGTTTGCCCGCCGCGTCCATGCGCTTGGGTGCCGCGTGATTGCTTACGACACGCAATATAACAAGCAAGGGCGCACCTTTCCTGATTTTGTCGAATTCGTAAGTTTTGACGAACTGTTAAAAACTTCCGACGTCATTTCAATTCACTGCCCGCTTGACAAAGACACCTATCATCTGTTTGACAAAGAAGCCATTTCTCTCATGAAACAAAGCGCGTATCTGATTAATGTCGCGCGGGGCGGAATCATTGACGAGGACGCGCTTTTATGGGCGCTGGAAAACCAAAAAATCGCCGGCGCAGGAATTGATGTGGTGGAACACGAACCGCTGCGCGCTGACTCGCCTCTTTTGCAGCATGATAATTTTCTTGTCAGTCCGCACACCGCTTGGTATTCCCAGCAATCGGCACAAGAGCTGAAACGCAAGGCAGCACAAGAAGCAGTCCGGTTTGTCACCGGAGAACCTGTTCACTACCCTGTTAATTAATACATATCAATACATAGAAAGGAATGGTTATCCCTATGAAAGCAATACAATACTTAGGTGCAAACAAAATTGAAGTGTGCGATATTGAAATGCCCAAAGTCCCCGAAGGGTTTGCGCTCGTCAAAGTGTCCCACGCAGGCATCTGCGGCACGGATTTAAACATTTATGCAGGCACCCACCCGCGCGCCAAAGCGCCGCTGGTGATGGGGCATGAATTTTCAGGCGTTGTTGAAAACGATACCCCCTATATGAAGAAAGGTACCCGCGTCACGGTGTATCCGCTGATTTCCTGCGGCGCGTGCGAACCATGCCGTTCCGGAAACGGACACGTGTGCAACACCTTAGGGCTGTACGGAATCGATACGGACGGCGCTATGGCTGAGTATGCCGCTGTCCCCGCCGACCAGCTGATTGCAATTCCCGATGAAATGTCTTTTCAGACCGGCGCACTGCTGGAACCCATCGCGGTTGCCGTCCATGCGCTGCGCGAAACCGGTTTTACCTCCGGTGACAACGCGCTTGTATTCGGCTGCGGTACCATCGGACTTTGTGTCGCCTTGACGCTCCGGCTGTTCGGCGCGCGCGATATCCTGCTGGCGGAAACAGACCCGGCAAGAATCGCGCTTGCAAAATCCTTGGGGTTTGACGTAGCCGACCCGTCGCAGGAAAATCTGGCGGAACTTGTCTCAAACAGAACAAACGGAAACGGTTTTGACAGAGTGTATGACTGCGCCGGCGTGCAGGCGGTTGCGGAAACACTTTTGGACATGGTGCGTGTAAAGGGACAAATCGTCATTGTCGCGTCCTACAAAAAGCCGCCCGCCATGCCGTTTTTCAAAGGAATGGCAAAAGAAGTGTCCATTCATTTTGTAAGGGTATATCGCAAAAAAGATTTTGAAATTGCAGCGCAAATTGTCGTTCGCGAACCACTTTTCGATAAAATTATCACCCATATACTACCGGCGGACAAGGCGCAGGAGGGATTTGACTTGCTGTTTCAAAAAGGAAGCGGCGCGGTGAAAGTGATGTTTGCATTTTAAGAGGAGGTACTATTTATGAATTTGTTTGATTTAAGTGAAAAATGCGCCATTGTAACAGGCGGAAACCGCGGACTGGGACGCGGCATGGCGGAAGGACTCTGCGAAGCGGGCGCAAAGGTGGTTATCATGGCGTCAAGCGACAGCGTTGCGGACAGCGCGCGGGAACTTTCGTCCAAAGGATACAATGTATGCGGCGTACAGTGCGATTTGGCAAGCAACGAAAGCATTCACCGTTCTTTTGAGAAAGCAGTTTCTCTATTGGGCAGCAATGTGGATATTCTGGTCAACAACGCCGGAATTCAGCGGCGGAACCGCTGCGAGGACTTTACACTGGCAGACTGGGATGACGTTTTAAACGTCAACCTGCGGGCTGTTTTTACCATGTGTCAGCTTGCCGGCAGACATATGCTGGAAAGAAGCGGCGGAAAAATCATCAATGTTGCATCCATGCTCAGTTATTTCGGCGGCGTTACCGTACCTGCCTATGCCGCGTCAAAAGGCGGCGTTGCGCAGCTGACCCGTGCGCTTTCCAATGAATGGGCACAGCGCGGTATCAACGTCAACGCAATCGCGCCTGGTTATATGGCTACCGAAATGAACACAAAACTGATGGAAGATGAAAAACGCAACACCGAAATTCTTGCCCGCATTCCTGCCGGACGCTGGGGAACGCCTCAGGACGTGAAAGGCATCACCGTTTTTCTCGCCTCTGCTGCGTCCGACTATCTAAACGGCGCTGTGATTCCCGTTGACGGCGGGTATCTGGGACGTTAAACTATATCTGTTTCTTAAAAAAATACTGCTTTTCGGAAAGGCGGAATAACCCATGAAAATTTCTGTTAACGGCTCGGCATTAAACGGCGCAAACGGTCTGTGGACATATGAAAAACCCTTTGCCGAAGGCGATTGTATCGAAATATGTTCGGATACAAACTATGTTCATCTTAAAATCGACCAACATCTGCCCGCTTCCATTGTTTATCTGCCCCAAAAAAGAATGTATTTCAAGGTGCCAACGGGCGACCGGCTTACCGCATACCCGCCCGGCGCTTTTACAGAATCGCCGCATGTTATCGAGTGCGCCGCGGCGACAGAGCAAGAAGCAGGCGCATATCGCAACTTGGCGCTGAACGCGGCAGACCGGCGCGGTCAGAGCGACTGTTTCCCTCACGCCGACGCCAATTTTGTCACAAAAGATTTGCCCTATTTTGAAAGCCGGAATGCCATAGACGGTTTTTGCCAGACCAAAGGGCACGGCACTTTCCCCTATCAATCGTGGGGCGGCGGCGACCGCGACGATTTGGAATATCATCTTGATTTCGGCCGTCCTGTTTTGATAGATAAAATGGTTCTCTATCTCCGGTCGGACGACACCATAAATGCGCAGGGAGAACTGCACGATACCTATTGGAACCACATTACGGTGAAGTTCTCGGATAATAGCGAACTTACGCTTTCCCCTGTCAAAACAAACGCGCCGCAAGTTTTTATGTTGGAGGAAAAAATTGTCACGCGTCTCACGCTTTGCAATCTCGTTCGGGACAGAAGTTTCCCAAACAGGGGCTTTGCCGCCTTGACACAGATTGAAGTATATGGCAAAGATAAAATATAGCGGGCAGTCTCTGCTGTCACTGCCATATTGCATTTTCTCAAAAGGTGTTGTATAATGGAATTATGAAAGAGATCATTGATTTTAAATACCGCGACAGCGGACCAGACGATTTGAATCACAAAAAGCATTCTCACAGCAATTGCTATGAGATGCTTTTTGTGCGCTCCGGCAGCGGCGTTATCATGGTGAAAGATAAACTTTTTCCCATTAAGCCCGACGGATTATATTTTATCAATGGCATGGACATTCACTGTTCCTCGCCTGAAAAATCGGAGGAATATATCAGAAGCAAACTTGTTATCGAAAGCGCCTACATCAATCATATCGCTCGGCTTACAGGAATGTTTGAAGTGATTGAAGATTTATTTATCGAAAGTGGTGGTCTCTATGTGAAACCATGCGACGCGGAGGCTGTCGATGCGGAGCTGTTAAAAATTGACGCCGCGCTCTCCGGTGAGACGCTTTATACAGGCGCGCAGGTAACAGCGGCTCTGCTTCACATTTTCACGCTTGCCCATTCTGATAAAAGTGCGCACAGCCCCGCCATGTCTAACAAGGTTTCCTCTATTTTGGAGTACATCAATAACAGAATCGAACAAAAAATCACCCTTGATGAAATCAGCGCACATGTGCACATGAGTAAATATTACATGTGTCACCTCTTCAAAGAAACTATTGGCATGACCGTAAGCGAATATACCTTGTCGCGGCGCATCTCCATTGCCAAAAAGAAACTGATGTTCACTACCCTGCCGATATCCGAAATCGCTTTGTCGTCAGGCTTTTCCAGTTTTGCCTACTTTAGCAAAATTTTTCGCGAGCGCGAAGGCGTTACGCCAAAGGAATATCGGAAGAATGGATAAAACTTGAGGGATTTACTCCAATTATTTTTTTAAACA
>CAMNSU010000077.1 GCA_946555455.1 uncultured Clostridia bacterium
GAACGCTCCACATTCGTTCGGTCTTTCTCTTTTTTTATATAAGGAAAATTGGGGGATACAAGACGCAAAACGGTAGAAGTATTTTGGGGGAAGGGATTTGCTAAAAATTTCATAGAATTATCATAGACTTATCACAAAACACTAGTATGATATAGCTGTACCCCTTAAGTAAAGGAGAATTCGATCCTCTTTTGCTTAATAACACTTTTTTCACGAGTGTCTCCTTTTCAATATCTTGGAAGCAAAATCTCCCCCCAGATTTTGTTTTCATCTATCTAGCGATAGAAAAAATGCGGCGGCTTTGTATGTGGTAACAAAGCCGCCGCATTTTTGAATAGACTATTATGATTCATGGGGTTTGCGCAAGGCGTTGACTAGCGCAAAAACGAAATTAAGAATAACAGCAATGGAAATAACCGCCATGCCGCCGAATATGTCGAAATGGTCTGCAACAGCACCTGTGACAGCAGGCATGATAATGCCGCCGAATCCCGCAATGGCAAGCAAGGTGCCCATTGCCATTGGCGCGCTTTTAATGACGCTGCCAACATTGGAAACTGTTGTGGGATAAATACCAGCCATACAAAAACCAAGACCCACAATACTAACAGTAATCACTGCAAGATTACGTGTTGCCAAAAGTAGAATGAAAAAGACAATCGTTCCCGCTGCCGTTCCCACCAAAATTTTCTGCTTGGATACAATTTGCGACAGATAAGCGCAGGTCAGCCGTCCGAACAAAATAACCAGCCAGAGTAAAGAAGCGAGCGTTTGTGCATAGCCGTCTGTCATGATACCGCTGTCTTTAAAATAGGTTACCAGCCAACCGTTGATGGCCGTTTCCGCGCAAAGATAGAAAAACAAAATGCCACTGGAAATCCAAAAACCTGCATTCTTTAAAAATCCGAAAGATTTTTCTTGTTTTGCTGCCGTTTTCTCCGCAACGCGATCCATTTTCATAAAGCTGAACAGCGCCACCATCACGCAAGCGAGAATTGTTACCGAAAGACTGGTGAATTTCCAATATTCTGCGCTGTGCTGCGTGAATACCAGAACCAGAAACGGAGCAATGAAAGCGCCGATAGCAAAGAAAGAGTGCAAAATGTTGAGCGCTTTTGGATTGCCGTCCGAGGTTTCCGTCACAATGACGTTATTAAAGTTGCTTACGCTGCCGCGTCCGATTCCGGTAAGCAGAAAGGAAAGCAGCAGAAACAGCGGATTACCGGATAACACCATACCTAAAAACCCCAGCGCAGTAGCACTGCAAAGCAATAGAATAGAGCGTTTACGTCCTAGATGTGCAGGCAATGCACCTGCAATAAAACCCGCTACCAAGTTGCCAACAGAATGTGCGGAAAGCAACAGACCACTGACTTGATAGCTAAGTCCGTAGGTCTTTGTGAGATAGGGCAGCAGGGAACCTAAAATCAGCCCCGTGATACCGTTGATGAAAAAGGCATAAAAACAACTGCCCAATATGTACCGTTTATTTTGTTCATGCATGAAAAAAGCCTCCAATTAATAGAATAGAAAAATAGGAACCGCCGCAGTCTATACTGTGGTCAGCCAAATATTATTATTATAACAAAAAATAGAAAAAAAGTAAAGCAGAAAAAATACGCAAAAAAGCAAAAAAATATTTGACAAAGATTAGTCGGTATGGTATAATGTGAATATTGACCGCATAATTCGGGTTTTCAAGCGGGTTTCCGCACCTGAAATTAGCGAGTATGGTGGATGGAGGTGCTAATGATGTACGCAGTTATTGAAACCGGCGGAAAACAGTATAAAGTCAGCGAAGGCGACGTTATATTTGTTGAAAAGCTGGGTCTCGAAGAAGGCGCAAAACATACTTTTGACAAAGTCGTTGCAATTGTAAACGGCGGCGATTCTAAAGTAGGAACTCCGGTTGTGGAGGGCGCTAGCGTGGAAGCTGAAGTGGTTGCAAACGGTAAAGCAAAGAAAATTATCGTTTATAAATACAAACCCAAAAAAGGCTACCACAAGAAACAAGGTCATAGACAAGCGTTCACGAAAGTGAAAATCGCAAAAATCAACGCGTAACTTGATATGATTCATATTCAAATTTCGCAAAACAAATCAGGAAACGTGGTGTTCTTTCGGGTATCGGGGCACAGCGGCTATGCACAGCGGGGACAAGATATTGTCTGTGCGGCGGTTTCCTCCGCGGTTATGATGACCGGCGTGGGACTGGAGCGGCTGCTGGGACTTTGCGATATTGTTGAAGTGGAAGAACAAGAAAACGTAATTTGCTGCAGCGTGCCGGAGAGTTTACCGGAAGAAGTGCGGCAGCAGGCGTTTGTTTTGACAAATACATTAAAGTTGTATTTGGAGGAACTAGCGTCACAGTATGAATCATATATTCATATGGAAGAGAAGAAAGAATTCCGAAAGGAGTGAGACGAATGCTTAGAGTTGATATTCAGTTTTTTGCTCATAAAAAAGGGATGGGTAGTACGAAAAACGGTCGTGACAGTGAGTCAAAACGACTTGGTGTGAAACGCGGCGACGGTCAGTTCGTTCTTGCTGGAAACATCCTGGTTAGACAAAGAGGAACAAAAATTCATCCGGGTGTGAACGTTGGAAAAGGAAAAGACGATACATTGTTCGCGCTGGTTGAAGGACATGTAAAATTTGAAAGAGTTGGCAAGAACAAAAAACAGGTCAGCGTATATGCGGCCGCTCAGTAAGAGGCAGTTTGGACCCTCAGACCGGTTGGTCTGAGGGTTTTTGCATATTACGCGCGTTTTTTCTAAAAGTGTGATGTAGGGAAAGACATTGCGTGTGTAATCGGGCGAAAAAACGACCATAATAAAAAAGTGGCATTGGCGCCGTATTGTCGGACGAAAAAGTTTGCGCCAGCGCTGTTTGACACAGAGAAAATAACAGAGGTGGCATATGTTTGTAGATACAGCAAAATTTCTTGTGGAATCGGGTAGCGGCGGAAATGGCGCAGTGTCGTTTCACAGGGAAAAATATGTGGCGGCGGGCGGACCTGACGGCGGTGACGGCGGTAACGGCGGTAACATTGTTTTTGTGGCGGATAGCCAGCTTGCAACATTGATGGATTTGAAATATCGAAAAAAATATAAAGCAGCGGACGGCGAAAATGGTAAAGCTGCCAATTGCCGTGGAAAAAATGCAGAGGACACCTTGATTCGCGTGCCCTGCGGCACGATTATCAAAGATGTGAAACACGGTAAAATTATTGCGGATTTGACGGAAGACGGACAGCGGTTTATTGCAGCGCGCGGCGGAAATGGCGGTTTTGGTAACAAACGGTTTGCAACGCCGACACGGCAGACGCCGAAATTTGCCAAAGCGGGTATGAAAGGCGTGCAGCGGGAAGTTCAACTAGAACTGAAACTGATTGCTGATGTGGGATTGCTGGGGTTTCCCAATGTCGGAAAATCCACGTTGATTTCCAGCGTCAGCAAAGCAGCGCCCAAAATTGCGAACTATCATTTCACGACCTTGCAACCCAATTTGGGGGTTGTGAAACTGGATGATGAACGTAGTTTTGTCATGGCGGACATACCGGGCATTATCGAAGGCGCCAGCGAAGGCGTGGGATTGGGACATGACTTTTTGCGCCATGTAGAGCGCACGCGGCTGCTGATTCATGTGGTAGATGCTTCGGGTGTGGAAGGACGCGATGCGCTGGAGGATTTTGAAACCATTCACGAAGAATTGAAACGGTATAGCGCGGTGTTAGCGGAAAAGAAGCAAATTATTGCGGCGAATAAAATTGACTTGGGAATGAATTTGGAGCAGAAAGATGCGTTTGTGCAGGAAATGAAACAGCGTGGGTATCAGGTGTTTGAAATATCTGCTGCGACAGGGCAGGGCGTTCGTGAGTTGATGGAAGCGGCATATCGTATGCTGCAAACCATTCCGAAAGAAGAAATTCATCAGGTAGAGGAAATTGAAGAAGAAGTGCAGGAAGGACCGCAGTTCACGGTCAGCCGTGAGGACGGTGTGTTTCTGGTGGAAGGAGAGTATATTGAGCGTCTTGTGATGTCAACAAATTTTGACGACCATGAATCGTTTGGATATTTCCAGAATATGCTGCGCAAAATCGGCGTGATTGATGAACTGGAGCGACAGGGTGTGCAGGAAGGTGAACTGGTGCAGCTCTATGAAATTGAATTTGAATATATGAGATAGGTGGGGACAGATGACAAGTAAACAGAGAGCGTATCTGAAGGGCCTGGCAAGCAAGATTCAGCCAATTTTCCAAATCGGAAAAGGCGGCATTAACGATAATTTGGTGCAGCAACTGGATGATGCGCTGGAAAAACGAGAACTGATTAAAGTGACAGTGTTGGAAAATTCCATGTTGGATCCGCGGGAAACCTGTGAAACCTGTGCGCAGCGTACCGGCGCGCAGCCGGTGATAGCCATTGGTTCAAAATTTGTGTTATATCGGGAATCAAAAAAGAAAAAAGTGATAGAACTGCCGAAATAGAAGCAGAAAAAGCAAGATGCAGAAGGGAATGGCTCTGGAGTGCGCATAGGGATTCTTGGGGGCACGTTTGACCCCATTCATAACGGACATATCATGATTGCGCAGCAAGCGATTCGCGAACTGGAGCTTGAGCGGCTCATTCTATTGCCGGCGGGACAGCCGTACCATAAGGAGACGGACGGCGCGGACAAACAGACACGCTATGAAATGACGTGTCGGGCAGCAAAGGAATTTGGATTTGCAATGAGTGATTTTGAAATCAAGCAGGAGAAACCGTCTTATACGGTGGAATCCATGAAATATTTTAAATCGGTCTATCCGAAGGACACGCTGGTGTTTATCGTTGGAGCGGATTCACTGGATTATGTGGACAAATGGGTGGACAGCAAAACACTTCTTTCCATGGTGGAAATCGCGGCGGCAGGACGCGGCGGCGAGGATATGGAAACAAAAAAATTAAAATTGGAACGGGAGTTTCAGGCGGTGATACATCTGCTGCACAATGAACGGGCGGATATATCATCCAGTATGATTCGGGAACGCATCCGAAAAGGGGAACCGGTGCGGCAATTTCTCCCGAAAGCGGTTTGGACTTACTTAAAAGAGCATGAAGTATACAAAAACAAAAGCGGACGGAGGCTGTGACAATTGTTGGAGAGCATGAAACAGGAACTGCGGCAAATGTTGTCACCAAAGCGGTATGCGCATTCGATTGGCGTGATGAACCTGTCGAAAGAACTGGCGCAGCGCCATGGCTGCAATGTGGAAAAAGCAGAAATTGCAGGGCTGCTGCATGACTGTGCTAAGGAACTGGACGAGAAGGAAACTTTGCGGATTCTGGACAGTTTGGGCAGTCAGGTGGACGCACTGACAAAAAGTATGCGCAGTCTGTGGCATGCACCGGCGGGCGCAGTTCTATGCAGAGAAAAGTTTGGTATTGACGATAACGAAATCTATGAAGCAATCTTTTACCACACGGTTGGAAAACCTGATATGAACCGTTTGAGTGAGATTATCTACATAGCGGACTTAACGGAGGAAGGGCGCGATGCCTATTTGCCATGGGCGCCCGCTATGAGGGAACTTGCAAAAAAGGATTTGCAGGAGGCACTTATCGGCGTTATCGACAGAACCATGCATTTTTTGATTGAACAGCATAAATGCATCCATCCGCTGACAGTAGAAGTGAGAAACAAAGCGTTACAAAAACGATGAGAAGGAAGATGTTTGATGGATAAATGGAACATGGAAGAGACGATTTATGCGCCGACCAAAAAGCGCAAGAAAAAATGGCGCATCAAAAATAAAAAACGGTTTGCACTATGCATTGTGTTAGCAGTCATTTTGCTGCTGGGTGCGGCTGTGATTGGCGCCTATTATTATGTAAAATCCAAAATCCCCAACGGCGGGGAAGATGTCGGATTGTTTAACATGTTTTCGCAGTCGGTGCCGGAGAAAACCAATATTTTGTTCATGGGCGTTGACAAAGATGGATACCGCAGCGATTTTATGATGGTGGCAAATTATGATACGAATACCAAACAGGTGAATGCGATACAGATTCCGCGTGACACCTATGTGCCGGGCAACGGACGCAACGACAAAAAAATCAATTCCGCTTATTTCAGCGGGTTTGAGCAGACGCAATATGAAGTGAACCTTGCGCTGGGTATTGAGGTGCAGAAATATGTAACAGTGGATACGGAAGGATTTCAAAAATTGGTGGACGCGATTGGCGGCGTTGATTTTGACGTGCCGTTTGATATGAACTATGAAGATCCAACGCAGGATTTATATATTCATTTGAAAAAAGGAATGCAGCATTTGGACGGAGATAAAGCGGAGCAGTTTGTGCGTTGGCGTAAAAATGCGGACGGCAGCGTAGGACCTTATGGCGGAAGCGATCTCGGACGAATGGACGCGCAGAAAGATTTCTTGATGGCGGTTGCAGCAAAAGCAATGCAGCTCAAAAACGTGATGAAGATTCCGGAGTTTTTGGATATTCTGGAAGAAAATGTGGAAACCAATTTAACATTAGGCGAAATGATGGCATATGCTACGGAATTTATGAATAATTTGAGTTTGGAAAACATTCATTTCCATGTTTTGCCGGGCGAGAGTCAATATTTCAATCATTTGTGGTATTTTATGCCGGATGTAGACGAGGCAAAGCCGTTAATTGACCAATATTTTTATGGCATGAAGACCAAGCCTGCAAAACCTGCAATCACAGGAAAGGCGCCGGAAAAAGAGGTGCCTATGCAGGAGGACGAGCCTTTGGAAAACAGTCCGACGCCAATCAGGCGGACGCCTGCGCCGACATCGTCTTCTGGTAGCAAGGCAACGGATACATCGGAGAAACCGAAACACACGGCAACGCCAAAAGCGACAGAGGAGCCGGAGTCTACCAAGAAACCTGCGCATACGGAAGAACCGGAACAAACGGAAAAACCTGCGCAGACAGAAAAACCGCCTGTCCAGACGCCGGCGCAGACCGGTGAGACAATCGGCGAGGTGAGAGGTCCGCAGCAGGATGCTGCATAAAAAATGCTTATAAAACAGGAGGATACCGCATGGAATCAAGAGAATTGGCTGTTAAAATTGCAGCAGTGCTCGACAAGAAAAAAGCAATGAATTTAAAGGTTTTGGATATTCGTGAACTGACGACATTGGGGGATTATTTCGTCATTTGCAACGGAACGTCGTCTACGCATATTAAGGCATTGGCAGATGAAGCAGAGTTTCAATTAAAACAGGAAGGCGTTCTGCCGAATCACAGTGAAGGATATGCCAGTGCGTCATGGATTTTGCTGGACTATGGCAGCGTGATTGTGCATGTATTTACGCCGGATGCCAAAGATTTTTATTCGCTGGAACGTCTATGGTCGGACGCGCCGGAAGTGGCGCTGCCTAGCGGCGGGGAAGCGTAAACTATATACAAAAAAAGGGGTTAGAGGTTCTATGGAATATAAATTTAACGATATTGAAAAAAAATGGCAAGCGCATTGGTACCAAGAAGAGACTTTCAAATGTGAAAAGGATAAAACCAAGCCGAAATATTATGTACTGGTGGAATTTCCATATCCTTCGGGACAGGGATTGCATGTAGGGCATCCGCGCAGTTATACCGCGCTGGATATTGTTGCGCGTAAAAAACGCATGGATGGCTATAACGTGCTCTATCCGATTGGGTGGGACGCGTTTGGTTTGCCGACGGAAAACTATGCGATTAAAAACAAAATTCATCCCAAAAAGGTGACGCGCGACAATATTGCGAACTTCAAACGGCAGCTGCAAAGTCTGGGATTTTCGTTTGATTGGTCAAAAGAAATCAATACCACCGACCCGGAATACTATAAATGGACACAATGGATTTTTCTGCAGCTTTTCAAAAAAGGATTGGCATATAAACAGGAAATGCCCATCAACTGGTGCACAAGTTGTAAGGTAGGTCTGGCGAATGAAGAAGTGGTAAACGGTGTTTGTGAACGCTGCGGCAGTGAAGTGGTACAGCGCAACAAAAGTCAATGGATGTTAAAAATTACGGAATATGCAGGTCGTTTGATTGACGATTTGGCGGACACCGATTATATTGAAAAAGTGAAAATCCAGCAGAAAAACTGGATTGGACGCTCCGAAGGGGCGGAAGTGGATTTTGCAGTGAAGGACACAGAGAAATCCATCCGTGTTTACACAACGCGCCCTGATACGCTTTTTGGCGCGACCTATGTGGTGTTGTCGCCGGAACACGCGTTGGTGCAGGAACTGCAGGATAAAATCCGGAATTGGGACGCTGTTTCTGCTTATGTGCAGGAGGCGGCGCGTAAATCAGAGTTTGAGCGGACGGAATTGAACAAGGACAAAACAGGCGTACCGCTGGAGGGCGTCTATGCGGTCAATCCTGTGAACGGACGGGAAGTACCGGTCTGGATTTCCGATTATGTGCTGACAACCTATGGAACCGGCGCTATCATGGCGGTTCCGGCGCACGACAGCCGTGACTTTGATTTTGCAAAGAAATTCGGACTGCCGATTATTGAGGTAGTCAGCGGCGGGGAAAACGTGCAGGAGGAAGCATATACTGATGTGAGCGACGGAATCATGGTCAATTCCGGATTTTTAGACGGAATGCGTGTGAAAGATGCGATTGCAGCAATGATTGATTTTCTGGAAGAAAAAGGAATTGGAAAACGGAAAATCAACTATAAACTGCGCGATTGGGTGTTCAGCCGTCAACGGTATTGGGGTGAACCAATTCCGCTGGTGTGGTGCGAAAAATGCGGCTGGGTGCCTGTGCCGGAAGACCAGCTTCCGCTGACGCTGCCCGAAGTGGATAACTATGAACCAACCGATACCGGCGAATCGCCGCTGGCAAAAATGGAGGAATGGGTGAACACCACTTGTCCGCACTGCGGCGGCGCAGCGCGGCGGGAAACAGACACCATGCCGCAGTGGGCCGGTTCGTCTTGGTATTTCCTGCGTTATATTGACCCGCACAACGATAAAGCGCTTGCAGATCCGGAGGAAATCAATTATTGGCTGCCGGTAGACTGGTATAACGGCGGAATGGAACACACAACGCTGCATTTACTCTATTCGCGTTTTTGGTATAAATTTTTATATGATATTGGCGTAGTGCCTAATAAAGAGCCATATCAGAAGCGGACATCTCACGGCATGATTTTGGGTGAGAACAATGAAAAAATGTCCAAATCGCGCGGCAATGTGGTCAATCCTGATGAAATCGTGGAACAATATGGCGCGGATACGTTCCGTACCTATGAAATGTTTATCGGCGCGTTTGACCAGTCGACACCGTGGTCCATGAACGGTCTGAAAGGGTGTTACCGTTTTATAGAACGTGTTTGGAATTTACAAAACCTGCTGACTGATGGCGAAGGATATTCTGCGGAGATGGAAAAATCTATGCATAAAGCCATTAAAAAGGTGGGCGAAGATATTGAACGCATGAAATTCAACACAGCAATTGCAACGTTGATGGCGTTGGTGAATGAGTTTAATGCGCTGGGTAAAATCACAAAAGAAGAACTGAAAACATTTTTGATGCTGTTCAATCCCATTGCGCCGCATGTGACGGAAGAAATGTGGCAAATGAACGGATTTGCGGGAGAAATTGCGCAGCAGAATTGGCCGGCATATGACGCGGCGAAAACCGTGGATGATGAAGTGGAAATTGTGCTGCAAGTCAATGGTAAAGTGCGCGACCGCGCAATGGTGCCGGCGAATCTGGGACGGGAAGAACTGGTAGCTTATGTGCAGGAACAGGGACTCATGGATACGCTGACAGAAGGGAAAACCATAGTGAAACTGATTGGCGTACCGGGAAAACTTGTGAATGCAGTTGTGAAATAAAATTGTATGCTGGGAGATTGCCAGAAAAATCCGGCAGTCTCTCTTTTTGCGGATAAGTGCAAATTATGTCGAAAGAGGATGAAGACATGAAGAAAGAATTGACAAAAGTACAGAAATATATTGTGGTGATTGTTCTCATTTTCGTCACTGCATTTGGGATTCAGTTTGCCATGACGCAGGTGGGACAACAAGGAAAAGAAGATTCACTGGAAAAGGTGAATGGACAAACGGAGGAAATTACGAAAAGCAAGGTGCAAGTTCAAGTGGCAGGAGAAGTGGTGAATCCTGGCATTTATGAAGCGGAACTGGATATGCGGGCAGAAGAAGTGATTGAGATGGCGGGCGGATTCACAGAAAAAGCTGATCGCGATAAAGTGAATCGCGTTGCCTATGTGAAAGACGGACAGAAGATAGATGTACCCGCTGTGAAAGAGGAATCATCTTCCAAATCGTCATCCAAATCTTCGTCAAAGACCTCCTCATCTACGAAGAAATCTTCTTCCTCCTCTGCGAAAACAACCAAGGAGACGACTCCGAAACCGGAGCCGACGCCGCAGCCCACAGAACCGGCAAAGTTCAGTATCAATCTCAATACCGCAAGCGTGGACGATTTGGCAGCGGTGAAGGGTGTGAGCCGCGAGACAGCAGAAAAGATAGTGCGTTACCGCAGCGAAAATGGAGCGTTTGTCTCGGCAGAGGATTTGTTGGATGTTCCAGGTGTTACCATGGGCGTATATAATGCGTTGGAACCGCTATTGCAAAATTAAAAGAATGCCACCGGCAGAGTAAAAAGAAACAAAGTATCCCACAGTGTGCTATAAATGGTATGTTTTTGCACCCTAAAAACCAGAGCTATAGCATTGTTTTATATGAATGAAACTGAAAAAATGTCAACAATAAAAAGGCGTATCGTATATATATGATACGCCTTTTTGTTGTCCTTATGGGATTGAGGTAGTAAGACAATCTTGGGGGTTATCTATCCATCAAGTTGTCAATCACATGCCCAATGTTGGAAAACATACCTTTAGAATAGGATTTAAGTGCTTTTGAATGTTTATCTTTCATAGGATCCATAATTACGCCGACGGCGGTTCCAATTACTGCGCCGGTTACCAGACCGGTTGTAAATGCATTCATTTTCATATTGTGTTCCTCCTTATGATTTATCCTAAGACCAAGGTGCTTAGGATTGATAGGTAATCTTCTGCAAAGCAAACAATAAAAATTTATTTTTGGGGATAGTGCATAGAAGATTATATGAAACGGACTATGCATAGCATAGAGCAGACCATAAACGGGCTGCTCTCTAATAAATTTTATTAGAGTACAAAGTTAGTGTCTCACAAAAACTTGCAGCTATGCTTGAAAAACTTTACCACATTCTTTGTCGATATTTGATGATAGAAAATTGGAATATCCACCCACCAATCGACAAAATTTGTCGCTATTTTTTCATATAATAGGTAATATCTGGTAAAAACTGGAATATTAAGAGGGTGGTTACAAATGAAATTAGCAGAAATGGAAACCTATCAAAGAATTGGAAGCGAGCCAAAGAACACGAAAAAATTGTATCATATAGAGAATATCGTTGCCGGCGCGGCGGGTATTCTAACGTCGAGGGCGCTGTTTGCGGGCGTGATGGCGCCGCTGGGCATTGCGTGGTATGGTGCAAATATCAAAAACGATAAACACTATATCATTCTCATTGGAACGATAGTCGGTTCCTTATTGATGGGAGCAGGAATGCTCAGCATAAAATATATTTTGGCGGCGGTGCTGCTGATGTTGCTGCGTAAAATCATACATACGGCACTTTGGGACAAGCCGTTATTTTGCGGTGTGGTATCCGCAGCCACAGTGTTTTGTTGCAGTTTGCTGCTAATGGCTTGGAAAGGTTTTTTATATTATGATTTGATTATGGCGGCATTAGAAGCGTTTATTATCTGCGGCGTGAGTATGGTGTTTTCCAGAGCAAAAGCGGTCTTTTTACGCGGTGGTTATGTGACATGTGACGATGAATCTATTGCGATTGCCATTTTGGCAGGTGCGGCGGTCGCAGGATTACAGGGAATCAGTTTTCTGGGTGTTTCGCTTGCCAATATTTTAAGTTTATATATTATTTTGATTGCCGGCTATAAAAACGGTATGAGTATTTCAGGTGCGATTGGTGCAGCATTGGGGATGATTATGGGGGCAGCGGAAAATAATATTGCTTTTATGACAGGAACCTATGCGTTTATCGGTATCACAGCAGGCGCTATGCGTTCGCTCGGTCCTCTGGGCGTTGCGATGGGTGCAGCGTTTGCAAATGCAGGGTTTGCGGCATATTATGGCGGCGCGGGAGCAGTTTGGCTGCCAATGATAGAAGCGGCGGTCAGCGCAGTTTGTTTTTATTTTACCCCATCAAATGTTTTTCAGGCATATGAAAAAATATTGGTAAAGGATAGCGGCGATATATCAGAAGAAACACAGCTTACTTTTTATAAAAAAAAAATAAATCATGTGATGAACCGCATGAAACAGGCATTGTCTGAAATGGGAGAACTGTTGGTAGATAAGGAAGAAGAACAGGTCGCAGAGCAGGAAGAAATGATGGGAGCAATTTGTGAGAGACTTGCCAGCAAAGTATGTGAAGGGTGCAGCATTCATCATTATTGTTGGGTAAAAAATCCAAAAGCGACCTATAAGCTGTTTCAATCCGTGGTGGGGACAATGGAACGCCCCGGAATGGACATTGACGAGAAATGGCGGAGAATCGTACAGGATAAATGTATCAAATCAGAAGAATTGCTTAGCGCTGCGACCCATTTATATGGTATATATCGCAGTGAAATGACGTTGCGGCAGAAAAAAACAGAAAATCGGCATATGGTAGCAGACCAGCTTTTGGGCGTAGCAGGTGTGCTGGAGCGGCAGAGGGAAATGCTGGAACGGTTTGGAAAACGGGAGAGAGAACTGGAAACAGAACTTTATAAAACATTGTACCGCAGTGGAGTCACAATCAAAGGGTTGAACGTGTTGGAAACAGGCGGACGCTATACAGCGGTGCTGGAAGTAGCGCAGGAAACGGCGGAAGTAGAGTTGGAACCGATTGTCAGCAGTGTTCTGGAACGCCGGATGCAACTGGCGGATACACAGCAGATGGATAATGGAATGCTATGGATGGAATTTCGAGAACGATACCGGCTGCAATATGAAGCGGCTATTGTAAAATTGGATCAGAAAAATGGTAATGTCAGTGGAGATAACAGCAGTAAATTTGTAACAGAAAATGGAGAGTTGCATTGCATTTTAAGCGACGGAATGGGTAGCGGCGAAAAAGCGGCGGAGGACAGCAAAACAGCAGTAGCATTATATGAACGGTTGATTCGCGCTGGATATGAACCAACAGCAGCGCTGCGAACAATGAACACTTCCATGATTGCAGCAAAGGAAAATGAATCATGCACAACCGCAGACATTGTTTGCGCGGATCTCAACACAGGGACAGTGAAATTCATTAAAGCCGGTGCAGCGGCAACTGTGATAAAAACGGCAGCGGAAACGAAAGCGGTCAGATGGGGCTCTATGCCGCTCGGTATTTTGCCAATGGAGGAAATCGAATTTCGGTGTGAGCAGGTGGAGTCGCCGACTTATATTGCAATGATGACAGACGGCATTCCGGATAATATCGGAGACAGGATTGAAGGAGAAAACTATCTGTGCGGTATTGTAGACGACTGCGGCGAAAAATCCTGCAAACAGATTGCAGACGAAATGATGGTTGCAGCGCTGGCGAAAGGGCTGCCAAAAGATGATATGACCGCGGTGGTCGTGAAATTATTTTAAAGGGGCGGGATTGCGTTGCGTGACATTGTGAAAGAAGCGCAGGCTATCATAGATGAATTTATTTTAGCATCAGTTGAGACCACGCGGGAAATGCAAATGAAACGGTATCGGAAAAACAGAAAGAGAAAAATGATTGCAGCCTGTATTTTTTTCTTTTTGTTTTTGCTTTCCGGCGGTGTCCTGCTATATATGAAATTTCTATGAAATGTTCCGGTGGATTTTGAATCTGCCGGAGCATTTTATTTTTTTGTATTTATAAATAAAGAGCAGAAACACAAATGGTTTCTGCTCTCCATTTATTTATAGCTGTTGTATCTATAACGCCCCAGACTTCTAAAAATATGAAATGTAATTTCATAAAGTATAGGTTTTGTCACACAGATTTTCTATACACTTTGCCCATTTTCTATTTCATAATTTTACCATCTTTTTTTCG
>CAMNSU010000078.1 GCA_946555455.1 uncultured Clostridia bacterium
GAGGGTGGAAGAAAGATTATTACGGGACGAATCCGACTTTACAGCAAAGAATGAAAGAGATAACGATGGGATACGGGCAATGAAAAATCCGCTCGGATCGGGACGAAAAAAGCATGGGACGGCAGAAAAAATTCAAAAAATAATAACGTATAGAAAAGCAGGGAACTCGTTTGGCACAATAGCAAAATGATGTCTGAGGAAACAGGGGAACATTGGAGTAAATCAACAGTCAGTAATATTATAAATCGTGCAGATAATGAATGGACGATACAATAACTTGCATATTCCGCATTTGGATTGTTGATAACTGTTAAACTTGGCAGGTTATCCGGTCTGTATTGCACTATCAACTCATATAATGCCTCTTGTTACAGCGGTCTGTGTGATATATCGGAGGGTAACACCGCTATTGTAATTCTATACCTTTGGAATAGTATAGTGTTGAAAAAGAGGAAAACTTGTGTTATAATAAAAAATCGGCGGCGAAAAAATGCGTTTATGAGAACTTAAATTTTATCTATATAACGGGCAGCCTGTAAAAAGAGGGAGTAAAATAATGAAAAATCGATTTGCATATAAAATATTTTTAAAATATTTTGTGATGTATCTATGCGCTGTTTTGGCATTTATTATTTTAATTGTGCCAATCTATCGTACAATTTATCAGGTTACCAAACAGAACATTGTGGAAAACAATATGGATAGAGTGTTTGAAAACGTTGAGAATTTAGATGTAAAGTTGGAGAAGGCAACAACAATTTCAACGCATATTAAAAATGATTCTAACATTCAAAAGATGAGTAATATGAAAGGAGAACTTGCTGCAAACGACTATTTGTGTTTAACGCGTGCGCAGAACTTGCTCAATGATTTAAGACAGCAATATGATTTAGACTTATACATCTATATTATTTTCAAAAATAATGATTATTTTGTTTCGGAATTTATGACTACGCCTGATTATACCAGCATTGCAACAAATTTTCTTGACTATGAAAAAAGTTCCTTATATGAAATCCGGGAGGCGGTATTTCAAGGCGGGCAAAAATCGGCTTTTTGTCCTGCTCAGCAGATAAACTATTTTAACAGAGGGAATATTAATGGATTGACTTACATGATTAGCGCAAACAGTAAAGGATATGGCACTGCTGAATATGCTATTGTTTTTACCCTTGATTTAGAACCCATGTTAAAAACATTAAAACCGAAAAACAGAGAAAACGAATTTTTACAGATTACAAATAATCAAGGAGAAATTCTTTTAAACTATCAATATGACGGTGAAACGATACAAATAGCAGAACAAAGCATAGAAGACTATGCGTTGAATGGAGAGACATATACGCTGATTCATTCAAAAACAGAATACGGAAATTTAATGGTTACAAAAGGCATTAAGGCGAGTTTGTTTGAAGAGGAAATAGCGGATGTTTTGAAAATTATACAAATTTATATTGCCATAGCGATAGCGCTTTCGTTACTTGTAAGTCTGTGGCTTGGCTTTAAACAATTTAAAGGTATTCAACCAATATTGAATATTATAAAAGGAAAAGTGAGACCGGCGTCCGGAAAGAACGAATATCAGCTCATCTATTCTTCTTTTAAGAATTTAGCCGACGAAAACAAAAAATATGAAGAAGAAATGCAGGCAATCAAAACTTCTATGCGGGAACGGCTTATTGAAAAAGCGTTTTTGCAAGGAATTTATGCGGAAAGGGAAAAAGTCGAGTTTTTGGAATATACTGGATTTCAGATTCAATTTTTCTGCGTTGTCAGCATTCATGTTTTGCGGGAAAACGAGAGAGTAACAGAACGTAGGAGCGCAGAAGAAAAAGGAAAAGTAAACTATTATATCAGAAGTCAAATTGATAAAAATTTTGATAAAACGCTTAGTATATATTACGGTATGGATGAAATCATTGCTTTAATCCTTTTGCGGGGTGATGAATCGGCGAATTGCGAGAAGGTATCTTCAGTCATGAGCGGCATAGCAGATGAAGTTATTGGTGTTTTCGGACAGCCGATTGAAATAGGAATCAGCAATATCGGATTTGGACTGAATAATGTGCACGAATGCTATCAACAGGCAAAACGTGCAATCAGACAAATGAACGACCAATTTGACATAACTGTTAATGTGGCAGCGCAGGAGCGGGACGAACTCGATATTTTGGAAGACTTAAATGTTGAGCAGCAACTGTATGACCTTATTCTGGTAGAAGACAAAGCGGCAATCAGAGAACTTTTTTTGCGGTTAAACAGGCAGATAAAGCGACATTCTTTTTTGTCAGAACAGGAATTTATGCAGATGTTCTTTTTGATTCGGATTCCGGTTATTAATGCGAGAAAAAGAATATTAAAAGAGGAGTGCGACATTGTTATTCCTAATTACAACACAACGGATTCCTTTCTTGAATTGCTGAGCGCTTTAGAAGAGACAGCGATGAAACTGTGTGAGTACAGTATTCAAAAAAAGAAAAGCAGATCGGCTGCATTGACAGATGATATACTGAACTATCTGAATGAACAGTATGTAAATCCTAATTTATGTGCCAGCAGCGTGGCGGCGGTTTTTTCAGTATCAGAAAAATATATTTTTAGATTGGTGAAGGAAGAAACTGGATTTGCACTGGGGAAATATATTGAAAATATCCGAATGCAAAAGGCAAGAGAGCTTTTAACCGATACGGATATTAACGCTGCTGAAATTTGTACGATGGTGGGATTTCAGTCGATTACAACATTTTATAAGTCCTTTAAGAGAGTATTTGGCGTTGCACCGATTGCATATCGGGAGAGCCTGAGAAAAGGATAACATCATTTGTATAGGTAAACATAAAAGAGCTGCATTTTGTGATAAAATGGGGCTTTTTTTATGTATGAACGCCGAATTATCTGACAAAGTATACTGTGAGGAAATGAACGGATAAATTGCTAATTGACAGTATGGGTTGATAAGTGTATACATAAATGAGACGAATTTTATGAAAAAGAGAAATGAGGAAGCAAAACATGGAAGAAAAGATGAAAAAAACTTCAGAATATAAACTTGCATCTCCTGCGATGTCACAGCCGGCGGGCAAAAAGCTCTATGTATCGCCCGATGGAAACGATTTGGATAATGGTTCCTTAGAACGTCCGTTTCAGACTGTTGTTTGGGCTACGGCAACGGCGCAGAGTATACTGGCACAGAATCCTGCGGAACGTATATCAATATTTTTCAGGGGAGGGACTTATTCTATTGATGAGCCGATAGAATGGACGGCAGAGAATAGTCCCGGCGAAGCGGGAAGTGTGACTTACTGTGCTTATAAAGAGGAGCCGGTTATATTCAGCGGAGCAATTTCGTTTGGACGTCTACAGTGGGAAACCTACAGAGAAGATATTAAAGTGGCGGATATTGGAAGAGGATACGATTTTGATGTGCTATATGCAAATGCGGAGCGGCAAATTATGGCGCGGTATCCAAACCACACAACATCCGATACCATATTTGGTTATAGCGGTGATGCGGCGGATGTTTTGAGTGCTGACAGAATTCGGCGTACATGGAAAAATACACCAACAGACGGCTATGTGCGCGCATTGCATGAGCGCGAATGGGGCGGCAACAGCTATAAAATTACAGAGGTAGATGAAAGCGGAAAAGTTTCACTTTGGTGGGTTGGTGATAATAATCGCGGTGCGGGATATAAACCAAACCAGATGGTTGTGGAAAATGTATTGGAAGAACTGGACGCACCCAATGAGTGGTATTATGACAAGCAGACAGGAAAACTATATTTTTATCCGCCGCTTGACATGAAGCTATCGGAAGCTGTATTGGAAGGTGCGGCAGCGTCAGAACTGTTTCGTTTGACGGGAGATGCGCCGGATAGACCCATTCAAAATATTAGATTCAACGGGATTCGTTTTACCAAAACACACCGAACATTATTTAACCATGTTTATGAGCGGCCGCTGCGCGGAGATTGGGGTCTGGCGCGTACTGGTGCAGTGTTCCTGGAGAACGCCAAAAATGTAGCAATTACAAATTGCCGGTTTGATGAAATGGGAGGAAATGCTATTATGATGAGCGGTTACAATGAAAAACATTTCATTGACAGTAACCAGATGACGCAAATTGGCGCAAGTGCGGTTTTGATTGTTGGTAAAGAGGACGCAGTCCGTGATCCTTCCCGCTGGGATAATGATGCGCATAAGACAGTTATCAGCGATACAAGTGCCGGACCGAAAAATGAGAATTATCCCAGAGATATTACCATTAGCAATACATATATGTATGATTTGGGTATTTATGAAAAACAGGTATCCGGTATTTGTATGTCCATTGCTGCGCGTATTCATGTCAAAGGAAATACCATTCACCGCTGTCCGAGAGCGGGTATCAATATTAGTGATGGAACATTCGGAGGACATCTGATTGAAGATAACGATGTTTTTGATTGTGTCCGAGGAACCGGAGACCATGGTCCGATTAACGCTTGGGGAAGGGATCGCTTTTGGTCGCTTGGGGGATACGATACAAGAGGAAGAAAAGGCGCAGAAAAAAAGCAGTATGCGTTTTTGGATGTGATAGAAAAAAATGTTATTCGGCATAACCGTATTTCACATACGAGTGAATTTGGAGTGGATTTAGATGATGGTTCCAGCAATTATGAAATTTATGATAATCTGTTTTTAGGAACAGGTGTAAAACTCAGAGAGGGATTCGGCAGGACGGTTAGAAATAACATCATCATAAACGGACCAATCAATATTCATGTATCTTATGCGGGAAATGATGATGTTGTACAAAACAATGTTATCATAGCAAAGACGCCGTATAAATTTATCAGTCCAAACAGTGGTTCCAAAACGAATTTTAGGGGAAATCTGCTTTATTTCGGCGGGCAGACATTAGATGTACAGGCATATGGGGAATCAAAAGATACGGATTACATTACCGGAGATCCTTTGTTTGCGAATCCAAATGCACATGACTACACATTAAAAGCGTTATCTCCTGCCTTACAACAAGGTTTTCAAAATTTTGATATGGATACCTTTGGCGTGAAGGGGGCGCCGGGACCCTCTGTTCAAAAGCTGAATTTTGTAGTATCAGATGATTCAGACGAAGAAAATTTTTTGGGAGGCTGTATTTCCAGTATTCATTCGGAGGGGCTTCTTTCAGCGACCGGAATGAACGATTATAAAGGGGTTTATGTGATGAAGCCGTTCGCGGTAGAGTATCGCGGGGAACGGTTGGAGAACAATGACGTTATATTGACACTAAATGGGATAGAGATTCAGAACAAAAAGGATTTTATCATACAATATGGCAATATTGCAAATGGAACCGGCGTTTTAGTAACCGTGTTTCGTAATCAGAAAAATTATGGAAAAACGATTATGTGGGTAAAACAGGATGAAAAAGCATATGGCAGTAAATAGCACAAGGTAAATCGGAGCATATTATAAGTTAATACGCAGCACCACCCGTTCACGTAGCGGGTGGTTTTTTTGTTTCGCGCGCTTCCGCGCTCAACTGTTTATAGACATTAATATAAATGGAAACGGTTTTTGGGTGCAAAAAAAATGTTGCGGATGCGTAGCCGATTGCAATAATTGCCGGATTGTCAGAAGTGGAAAACAGTGGAATAATACGGTTTTACAGATGTGAGTATACTATGGGAAAATAGGAGAACGTATTTCTAATTGACTTTTTCCGCTACAATATTTTAAAATAAACTCAAAGCAAAATGAATCAATAAGGAGTGGATTTTAATGAAACGAAAAATTGCATTGTTCTTAGCCGCAGCATGTATTGTCAGTATAGCCGGTTGTGGTAATGAGACCAATACAGAAACGGTACAAAAAGTGGAAATGAATGAACCGGGAACATTTCCGATTGCAAAAGAAAAAATAACGCTTACCATAGGGGTGGAGCAAAATCAGATGGTTGAGGATTGGAAAACAAACGCCTTGACAAAAGAACTGGAAGAAAAAGCCGGCGTTAATTTGGAGTTTGAGATATTCCCCGGCGCGGATGCTGCATCAAAGGTGGCGGCGCGTGTGGCTTCACAAACAGCGCTTCCGGATATTATGGCTCTCGCCAATACAGGACTGGAATCCCATATTGACTCGGGAACATTTCTGCCTGTAACCGAGTATTACAATAACCCAAACATGGCGTATTATTTCAATCAAAGAGTGGCAGAAGATACAGAGAAAAAAGAATTTTTACTCCGAAACGCCAAAAGTCCGGACGGAGAAATTTACGGCGTGTTTAGATATGCGCCTGAAATCGGCAATGAATATCCCAACAGAATGTGGATAAACAAAACATGGCTGGATAAGCTGAATTTGCCGATGCCGACAACAACAGAAGAATATTATAATACGTTAAAGGCATTTGTGGAAAATGACCCGAATGGAAACGGGAAGAAAGATGAAATTGGTCTGATAGGCTCAACAGACGGATGGGCGCAACAGCCGCAAGATACTTTAATGAACGCATTTCTTTATATTGATCCCAGCCATGATTATCTGGTTCCGGAAAACGGAAAGCTTAGCGTTGCGTATAACAAACCGGAGTATAAAAAAGGGTTGGAATATTTAAACCGTTTGCTTTCGGACGGTTTGCTTTCACCACTGAGTTTTACGCAGGACAGAAGCCAGCTTGCAGCAATTGCGGAAAATCCGGAAATACAGATGGTTGGCTCTTTGGTTGCAGGCAGTCTTAGTTTGTTTACTGCAAACAGCGAGCGGAAAAAGGATTTTATTGCATTGCCGCCGTTAACCGGTCCGGAAGGGGCATGTTTTGCAACATATCGTCCTACTATGCCGAGTGCGCCGACATTTATTACAAAATGGTGCAAAAATCCGGAGGTTGCTTTCCGTATGCTGGATTATATGTATGACGAGAAAATGTCGATGTGGCAGCGGTTCGGTGTGCCGGAAGTTGACTGGAGTTCAGATGTAGAAGGACTCAAGAGCGTGTATGAAGATTCATTAGGCGTTGAGTGCGGCTTTAAACAGGTAAACAATATTATGGATGTTAATAATTCGCTGTGGCCAAATGTATTTCCGGCATTTCGGGATATGCGCAGTCCGATGAGTATTCAGGGCATTGCTACATCGGAAAATCCGTATGATTATACAATTATGACTGCGAGCGCTGTACCGTTCCATCTGGATAAGCAGCCGGAGGAGATTGTGGAACGCATTGCCTACACAACGGAAGAATATCAGCAAATCAGCGACCTTGTAAACTCCATCAATACCTACCGGAAGGAATCGGTGGCAAGATTTATCGTAGGGGACAAACCGTTTTCAGAATGGGATTCCTATGTAGCGGAGCTTGAATCCATCGGTTTGGAGGAATTTATTAAAATTGCACAGAAAGCATATGACCGAACGAAGGGCGAATAAAGAACCGAGGAGGGAACGATGTTGCAAATCAAAAAGAATCCGGTGCGCGGTGTGGTAATTTCCGGAAATAAAAACAAAACGCTTTCCAAGCTGAGAAGTCAATGGCAGCTTTATGCTATGTTATTGATTCCGGCAGCGTTTTTACTGATTTTTTCCTACTATCCAATGCTGGGCATTCAACTGGCATTCAAGGATTTTAATGCTAACTTGGGTATGTGGGGAAGCGACTGGGTGGGATTCAAGCATTTTAATAAGTTTTTCCACTCATACATGTTCGGCAGAGTGTTAAAAAACACACTGACACTATCTATCTATGGCTTGATTGCAGGCTTTCCGCTGCCTATTCTGTTTGCGCTGCTGCTTAACGCTATGCCGGGACGGCGGTATAAAAAGCTGGTACAAACGGTAACATATCTGCCGCATTTTATTTCAACGGTGGTTATGGTTGGTATTATTATGCAGATATTGAATCCAACGGTTGGGCTGTTGGGCATTATATGGCAGGCTGTTACAGGCAATGCCGCTCCGAATGTTATGGGCAATCCGACAGCGTTTTCGCATCTTTACGTTTGGTCCGGTATATGGCAATCGCTGGGCTGGAGCAGTATTGTTTATTTTGCGGCGTTGTCAGGGGTTGATACAAACTTGTATGAGGCGGCGGCCATTGATGGGGCAAGCAGGTTCAAGCAGATGATACATATTGATTTGCCCTCTATTTTGCCAACCGCCGTTATGTTGTTGATTATGAATGCTGGTTCTATTATGAATGTAGGATTTGAAAAAGTTTTCTTGTTTCAGAATGACTTGAATTTGAGAACCAGCGAAATCATTTCCACCTATGTGTATAAAATCGGTTTGACCGGTCAAAACGATTTTGGATATGCAACAGCGATTGGGTTGTTTAACTCACTGGTTAATCTGATATTGATTGTCATTGTGAATACAGTCAGTTCAAAAGTGAGCGAACAAAGTCTATGGTAATGGGAGGATGTTTCATGGAAAAAACAGCGGCTATTAAAAACACAAAAGAAGATACGATATTTTATACAGTTGTATTTATTGTAGTAAGCTTAATATTTTTGGTTGTATTATACCCTATTGTTTATGTGATATCTGCTTCATTTTCCTCACCGGCAGCGGTGAGCACAGGAAAGGTTGTCTTATGGCCTGTGGAATTTAGCTTGGAGGGATATAAAGCGGTATTTGCGAACAAAGATGTATTGATTGGATATCGCAACACACTTTTTTATACGGTATTCGGCACATTTATCAATGTGGCGATTACCATGCTTGCGGCGTATCCGCTGTCAAGAGGGGATATTGTCGGCAGACGGTATATTTTATTTTTCTTTACCTTTACCATGTTGTTTAACGGCGGTATGATTCCATCTTATATGGTAATGCGCGATTTACATTTGCTCAATACCGTTTGGGCGATTGTCCTGCCGGGAGCGATTTCTGTTTATAACCTCATGGTGACGCGGTCGTTCATTGAGAGCAATATTCCGCGGGAGTTGATGGAGGCGACACAAGTAGACGGATGCAGCGATTTCAGATACTTTTTTACTTTTATTTTGCCGTTGTCAAAATCAGTTATAGCGGTCATCACACTGTTTTATGCGGTAACGCATTGGAACGCATATTTTAACGCTCTGTTGTATTTGGATGATAGAAACCTGTTTCCGCTGCAACTGTTTTTGCGGGAAATATTGATTAACAATCAGGTGGATGCGTCTACGGCGGCGGATCAGGCGTTTGTGGATGCAAAGCAGGGATTAGCGGATTTGTTAAAGTATTCACTGATTATTGTATCAACACTGCCTATTATGTGCGTCTATCCATTTATACAAAAATATTTTGTAAAGGGTGTTATGATTGGTTCAGTAAAGGGATAAAGAATTTCATAAAACGGTGCCAAGGCAAAAATCCGATTGCAGCTTTTTAAAGTGAAGGCTGCATAGGACAGATGGCACAGGAAATAAGATGTCATTGACATGAGGTGAATTGTATGAAAAAAAGTGTATTGACAATAGTGGTTATATTGGCCTTAGTAGGAAACACAGTGGGAGCTGCACTTTTCTCTGCCGGAAAAGAAGGGGTCTCCACTATTGCGAAAATGGCGGAGTCTGTAACAAATGAAGTCCAAGATGCAGAACAAAAAGAGATAGAACTGGCAGGAGCAGAGAAATCTGCTGAAGAAGATTCGAGTGAAACAGGATATATGATGTATAATCCTGAGATGAGTGAACATTTAGCAGTTATGGCGACGGAACAGGACACTTTTGAACTTATACCGCCGACAAGTGCAGACGGCTACTATTTGAATACCGGTGTTATGACAGGAATTCCCGACAGAACATGGAGCGGCGGTAACGTAGAGACCGGCGTCATTTCGGGAGCATGGACCAGTACAACGGATCGATTTGCTTATGACAGCGAAATGAAGGGGCTGCTGCTCACCAAGTGGCAGGAAAATACGCTGACTACACCGCTGACAGAAAGCGGCGATTATGTGTTGGAAATGGACTGTGCAGTTGATACGGAGGCAAACGACGGGAACCGATTTGAAGTTATACTGTATTCCGAGGGGAAGGCAGCCCAATATACTTTATTTTCGGTTAGTAATAAGGGAACATTGACTGTGAACGGTGCGCAGCAGTCAATGTTTTTGGAGAACAAAAAGTGGTATGTTTTCCGTGCAGTTATCAGTCTGCCGACCGGTAAGGTCAGCGCATATGTTTTGGATAAAGAAACAGGCGGGGAACTTTGCAAGAAGGAAAATGTGGCAACAAGTTTGAAAAATATTGGGGTAATGAGATGGAGTTCTACAAAGAAAAACAGCGTTGCATATCTGCAAAACCTAAAATTATATAAAAACGGAACAAATGCAGGAGAAGAGGTGTCACCATTTCACCATATTTCGGGCGCGGCAAGTATTCAGATTCCGAACACAGGGACACAGAAAGCGACATATCAGATATATCAGGAGGATAATACGCTTATGCCGGGACAGGACGCTGTAAGCTGGCGGTTAGATCAAGCACAAACCGGTGTGTCGCTTTCGGGTTCAACGATTACCGTAAGCGCCGAAGCACAAGAAGGGACTATTTGTCTGTATGCCGTTTACCAGGAACGGGAACTCTCCTATAACATCGTATTGACAAAAGGAATGGTAATCATTCCGCCGATAAGCGCAGAAGGCTACTATTTAAATACCGGTGTTATGACGGAAATTCCCAGCAGAACATGGAAGGGCGGAAATGCAGCGACAGGCATTGTTTCGGGAGCATGGACCGGTACAGACAGGTTCGCATATGACAGTGAAATGAAGGGACTGCTACTCACCAGTTGGCAGGAAAATACGCTGACTTCGCCGCTGACAGAAAGCGGCAACTATGTACTGGAAATGGACTGTGCAGTTGATACGGAAGCAAACGATGGGAACCGATTTGATATTATTCTGTATTCCGAGGGAAAAAAGATCCAATACACTTTGTTTTCGGTTAGTAATAAGGGAACATTGACTGTGAACGGTGCGCAGCAGTCAATGTTTTTGGAGAACAAAAAGTGGTATGTTTTCCGTGCAGTTATCAGTCTGCCAGATGGTAAGGTCAGCGCGTATGTTTTGGATAAAGAAACAGGCGGGGAACTTTGCAAGAAGGAAAATGTGACAACGAAGTTGGAAAATATTGGTATTATGAGATGGAGTTCTACGAAGAAAAATAGAGTTGCATATCTGCAAAACCTGAAATTTTATAAAAGCGGAGCAGATACAGGGGAAGAAGTATCACCGTTTCACCATATTTTAGGTGCGGAAAAAATTACCATTCCTGAGTCAGAGACAGTAAGTGAATTATACCAAATTTATGCCGGTGATAATACGCTTATGCCGGAACAAGAAACTGTACAATGGTCACTTGTACAGCCATATGAAGGTGTTTCTCTTTCAGGATCAACGATAACGGTAACTTCAAATGCTAAAAAGGGAAAAATCCGTCTGTGTGCTTCTTATCAGGAAAAAGAACTGTTTTATGAAATTACTTTGACAGATTCGAGATATGGTGATGATTTGGCGGCAGGAAAAGAGATTAAGTATTATGCCGCCGCTAACAAGGATAGATTTAACAAGCACAGCGGGGAAAAGAATGCAACGGACGGCGATTCCACTACATATTATACAACGGGGACGCTGCAAAGCGATCCGGAAAATAAGGGCGGACAAATTATTCCTATGCTGGAGATCAATGGCAAGTGGAATGTTGTCAGATTAAGACATGAACTGTCAACGACATCAGATGCGCCCAGCTCTTTGCGATTTGTTTATGCAACAAACGGCAGTCAAAGCAGCGGTTATCAGGAAGTAGTGCCGTCATCCATATTAACACTAAAGAACTATAATGAATTTGACCGGTACATACGGGTGCCGGTGCATACGGAACGATATTTGGGATTTCATTTAAACACCGGTACATCGGCAGAGGGAAAGTGGATTCCGGAATTAAAAATATATGATTGGGAAGTGTATTACGACGGAAAGTTGCTCAATGACTTGGAAGCGCCTGAAAGAGTAGAAGTAAATCGGTCACAGACAACAAGAATACCCATTTCAGGAATTAATGCAGATGGTATGAAAATGACAGACCTTTCTGAATATACATGGAAGGGCGAGGCATTGACTGGCTGCGATAATGTATCAATAGATACGGAAACAGGAGAATTGATTATTGCGCCTGACGCGACAATGGGGCGATATTCCGTTACATTAACAAATAAAGAGAATCCGGAACTGTTTTTTACAAAAAACATTGACATTAGTGTTCCGCAGGAAGAAATGTCAGACTATTTTCACAGTATTTCCGGTAACCGACAAATTGTAATTCCGAAACAAGGGAAGGCAACAGCGAGTTATTCTGTATTGGATAAGGATGGGAAGGGAACAAATTACGGGAATTTGCTTACCTGGAAACTGGAAAAGGCATATCCGGGAGTGACTCTGAATGGAACAACCATCACTGTTTCGCCGGAGGCTGCGGCAGGAACAGTGACACTGCAGGTACAGACCGGTGATTATAAGATTTCACTTGATATTTCGCTGGTTACGGTTTCGGCATCCGTCAATAGTATGATTGCAGAGATTGAAGGCGATAAATTTGTGGTTTCTCCATATTATGGAGAGAAGGCGTTTCATACAACACAATACCATGCAAAAACTTATGATTTAGCAGAGATCAGTGAAGGCGTGCAGTGGTCGATAAAGGGTGCGCCTGCCGGTGTAACAATAGATGAGAATACCGGTGTGCTGTCTGTACCGCCAAATACGAACGATGTAAAGATTAAGATAATTGCCACGAAGGACGGAATAAGTGCAGAAAAACTGGTAACGCTTGTGTCAAGGTATGACGGCGCGCCCAATTTGCTGCGGCTGCCCGGCGTCTCAATTAGCAGTTATGCAAATAAGGACCAGCCACTTGCCACTGACGGCGATTTTTCGACCAAAAGCACAACGGAAATCGCCAGTACAACAAAAATGGCAAATATAACATTGCCGAAAAATTATCAAATTGATACGCTGCGGGTATATAAGGATTTCGGAGGGGTGTATAACAGCTATCAAACAACAGCACGCGTCAACGGCGTAGCATTCGGCGGAAAAGGATGGTCAAACTCGCCGCTTGAGGCGGATATTTGGGTTGCGGGACCTTCACCGTTTGATTCTAATGTAATACAGTACGGCTTCAATCCAAAGGAAGCAGCAACAGATATTTACGAGATGGAACTGTACAGTTCGTGGATGCGGTTTGACAGAGTGGAAAGCGATAGGGATCGCGTAGAAATTCCGGCGACTGGATCCGCTACAGTACAGCTTACGGCAATGTCAGAAAGCAATACTCCGGTAGAAACGATTCAATATGCGGATGGAGAAATCCATGCTGTAAAATGGGAATTACTTACTCCAACCGCAGGCGTAACAGTGGATGAAACTACAGGCGTGCTTACCATAACATCCGAAGCGAATCCGACAACGGTAACGGTACGGGGAATCTATTTCGGCAGAGTACGCGATAAGGCAATTTGTATTGGCTCAAGTACGGATACCAATGTTTTGGTACAGATGGATTACGACTGGCTGACGTTTGACAAGCTGACATCGGAATCTCCCGACAATATTACCTATAAAATGATGCTTTATAACATCGCGCCGAATGGGTCTATGATTACTTGGAAGACGAGCAGCAGCCTGATTACGGCATCAGGTGATATTACATTGCCCTATACCGGCAGCGATACCGATGTTACATTAACAGCAACGATTCAAAACGGCGGAGCGGCGCTGACAAAGGAATTTACAGTAACAGTGCGCACGCCAAGGGATTTTATTGATAAAAACATTGTTTCTGACAGAGAGTTGTTTGGATTGTGGGACAATGAGTATAACATTTGGGCGGTCACGGGCAAGCTGGACTACGCTGCTTCTCCGGAATTTGAACCGATAGAAGAAGCGGTTAAGGCATATGATTATGAACGGGCAAAGGAACTGTTGCATGGAATCACAGTAAACCGTTTAATTAATACAGAGTCGCCCCCAAATATTTCCCAGATATATAAAACGCCGACGGCGGTGTTGTATTTGATCAGCTCACGTTTATACTCAACGCAG
>CAMNSU010000079.1 GCA_946555455.1 uncultured Clostridia bacterium
TATTATACCATAATTGCGAAGCAATTTCAACTTGACGCGGCAGATAATTTCCACTATAATATTGTATAGTATCTTTCAGCAAAATTTTCCGTTAAAGAAAGACAATAAAAATGAGGTGACACGCTTGAAACGAAGAATTGGACTGATTCTTGCATTTGTAATAGTTGTTGGACTCATCGCGCTGACCACGTTGCGTTTGCCTGTTCCGGCGGACAAGCTGGCGTTAATCAGTGCAGAAGGAGAGGGGTCTCGTATTGTGGTCAAAGGACAAATCACAGCGCCGCTGCGGTTTGTCGCCGGCATTGAATATGAAAACACAGCAGAGGGCAGAACGAAAATCCGCGTACTCTCCACTTTCCGACTCAAAGGACAAAAAGAGTTTACGGTAAACGTAAACAACAGTGAAGGCACCGTGAAAGAAATTGTGTTCTATGATAAATCCGGCGGAGAAAAGAGCGTTTGGGAAGGCGAAATCCAGCCGCAGCAAACGCCTGTGGCTACGCCGATTCCGGACGCCGCGCTGTCTGCTGCGCCGACGCCCTCTTCCGAATAAGCAAAAAATTTTCTCCCACACGACACAGGAGATTTGATTTTTGTTTGCTTCATACAAAAACGGATAGAAAAACATAAAAAACTCTTGTATTAGGCTTTTCAGCCAAAACACAAGAGTTTTTTCTTTTCTATTCCTATTTCGCCGGCGGATATTCATTGCAAAGCAAACGGTATGGCGCTTCGTCCTCTTCAATTTCCGGAAAACGTCCTACGTTTTCATAGAAGCAGTTATCGGTGTTGTCGTCGTTACACATGGAAACCTCGCCAATCAGCACATCGCCGGTGCCCGGCGCCACGTCAAAATCATGATATTGATGCGGCCAAAGCGTGATACTTTCTCCCGGTCGAAGTTCCACGCCGGTACCCGCCGGAACATAATAGCTATGTCCGTCTGCGTTGACCAGCACATCTGTGTCCGCAAGCCCTTTTTGTCCATCATCGTTATACAAATGGATAATCAACGTCCCGCCGCCGCGGTTGATAATATCCTCACTTTTCGTCCAATGAAAATGCATGGGGGAATGTTGTCCTTCCCGCAGCATCAGCAGTTTTTCCGCATATACTTTTTTGTATTTCGGATTGTTTTGATTTCCGTTGCGCAGCGTAATCAGCGCAAATCCTACTTTTTCAAAATCCCCAAGTCCATAATCTGTGATATCCCAGCCCAGCATATTATCGCGAATTTCATCGTATTCGTGATTTTTGGTGTTCCATTCCTCCGGCGTCAGATGGCAAAACGGCGGCAGTGCAAACCCATGTTTTTGTGCCAACTGTTCCATGTCCCGAATGATTTGATTGATTTGCGAACGTTTCATTGCATTTTTCCTTCCTCTCCGGACAATATATTTTTTACCGCAGCAGTCCGCTGTCAAACCCACCAAAACCACCATAGCCGCCATAGCCGCCTGATGCACTGCCGATAACGTCTTGGATTTCCATGATCACACCGGTGACGTACAGCGCAAGCAGCAGTCCGATTGCCGCCAACGCATAAAGCAAACAGTACAGCGTTTTACTGTATCCGACATCAAGCGACTGCGCAAATGCGGCATACAACAACACCAACGCAATACCATGTACACATAGGTAAAAGCAAAGACCAAAGCCCGGCGCAATTAAGGTGATTAGGAAAGAAATCAGCGTAATTGCCGCCGTTCCAATACAGGACACGCCGACCGCGCCCATCACGCTTTTAAACGACGCACGGCTGCGCATTGCTTTTGCAAAGGCAAATGTCAAAGCGCTAAGCGCCGCCGTCCAGATAATGTTTAATAACGTGCTCTCCAGCCATAGTCCTCCGACAGAAAAATCAAACATTTGCATGACGGAAGGTCCCGCCAGCCTTTTCAGCAGCAGCGGCGCACCGACTGCCGGCAGAAGCCCTGCCAGAACAGCGTTGATAATCCAAAACAAAACGCCCGCCGCCGCATCTTTCTTTTCTGCCGCAATGCGCATAATCTGTACCGGATTGGCAAAAAAGCGCGTTAAAATCACCCAACAGCGTTTCACATAATTTCCAAATGCGCCGCTCTCCTTTTGAGGAATCATATAGGACTGCGGGCGGATTTGAACTGCCGTTTGCGGTGGCATCTCCGGTTTTTCCGATTCCTCCGGCAACCGTCCGTCATATGCCTGCTGAATGTTGACTTGAACGGATTCCTCCTGTGGCTGCGCTGCCTCGTCAGGCTGCACGGTCTCCGGCATCGCTTTCTCCACTTCCGGTTCTATTTTCGTTTGACAATCACACGCTTTTCCTTCTTCAAGCGGTTTCCCACAAAACACACAAAATTTATCCATTTCTTCTCCCATCCTTTCCACCAAGCAGCAGACCACCAGTTTGCCGCTTTTCTATTTCTTCCGTCTTTTTATCCGAATCTTTTCCTGCTTTTTCTATTTCAAATTATATCGGATTTTGCGCCATATGTCAACCACCGGCTTTTGCAGATTGACTTTTTTCACCCCTCATGTTACAATATCTTATAGAAACTATTGATTCCCCTTGTGGGAAACCATTTACAACAGATGAGGGAGGAACATACTATGTACTACAAAAAACTACCGGCAATCCTCTGCGCCGCCGCGCTGTTTGTCAGTCCAATACCGGCGTTGGCGCAGGACATTCAAGTGCTTCTGGACGGCAAACCCATTGTCTTTGACGTTGCGCCCGCAACTGTGAACGACCGCACGTTTGTGCCGCTGCGCGCGATTGGCGAAGCGCTGGGCGCTGTCGTTGACTGGAGCGAAGAAGAACAAAAAGTGACCATGACGCGGGAGGGCGTTACAAATGAACTGGTCATCGGTTCGCTGACGGCACGCCGCACGGACGCGGACGGCACGAAAGAAATCACGCTGGACGCCGCGCCGTTTACCGCGAACGACCGCACGTTGGTACCCGTCCGTTATATTGCGGAAAGCTTTGATATGAAAGTGGACTGGACGGAGGAAACGCAAACCGTCTCCATCACACTGCCCGCGGCGGAGCAAACGCCTGCAGCAGTTCCTTCCGGAAAAAAAGCAATTGATTTTTCAGGCGATGCAGATAATACACGCAAAACACTGCACCATGAAATCCGTTACGCCTTTGAGCAGGCTTCTCTTCCGCAGACATTACTGGGCGATTCGGATACGGTGATTGATTTGCTGGAAAACAATCCTGAACAACTCAAACAAGGTATCAAAAATGTATGGGTCGATACCGTGGACTTTTATCTGCTCCAACTAATAGAGAACGCAGAAGAAGAATATGTCATTAACAACAATGACGATCTTATCAATCTTCTGGATAAATTCAGCAGCGATTTCACGCTTGCGGCAGATGATGTTTTCACCGTCAGCATAGAAACGCTTTCTGACGGTACGCCGGTCGTTCTGCTGGACTTGGCAGACATTGGAACAAATTTTTTAGATATTTCCTGTTCCTATCTCGCACTCACCTACCAAAAAGACAAAGGGCTGCGCTATTTTACGTTGGAAACCGACCCGCTTGTCTCAACATTGGCTGTTTGCGAAGTGACAACGGATTCCCACAAAATGTATTCCTATATCAACAACAGCAAAGATCTGTTTTTAAAAACTGTGGAAACCATTTTGACGCAGGAACTCGCGCCGAATGCAACGATAAATTTTCCTGAATCTGCCGAATAAAACCGTTTCTTGAAAGCAAATAAATCCGTTTTTAACATCAGTTTATAGAAAAAGGGAGAGCGCTATGCTCTCCCTTTTCCTTTGTATTCTTACTGTTTTTAAGACAGTGCAATCACTCTGGCACTGTGCGGCGGCAGTTCCTCCTGCACCATCTCGCTTTTGCCAAGCGGCTCTTCCGTCCAGAAATCGTGCAGGTGAAATGGTTTTTCAAGCTGCACACGAACCGTTTGCGATGTATCTTCCGCATTGAACAGAAACAAAAGGCGGTCGCCCGTCCGCGCATAGGTAAAGGTTTCATCACCAAATGCCGCAGCCTCCCCTGTATGCTGCACCAGTTTTTTCAACCGTTTTTTCGTTTCCTCCCGCAGTTCTGTCACATCATCACCTGACAAAATCATGCCGCCGCTGGCAAGCAAAACCGCTGCATGAAACGAAAATTCCTCCGGCGACAACATTGTGCTTCCCTGACGGTCTATTTTTCCGTCCGGCCCCACGACCTGAATGTCCATGTTTTCCAGCACAGCGCAGTCCGGGTCGCTCACCCACAGTCTGCCATGCTGCCAATTGCGGTAGAATTGCTGCTTGGCAAGCGAACGCACTCTATCCCAGCTTCGTTTGATGTCGCCTGTGACACGCATACCATCTACCGTACCAATGGAAGGCCACATCGGCGCATTGCAGCCCAGCAAAAATCCGTCCTCTCCGGCGCCCTCCCGTATGGCTTGCATACCCATTCGATATGCCTCCACGCTCGTTTTGGAGGAATCAAACCGCCGTCCAAACGGAAATGCGCCCCAAGTATTGGCGTCCAGCTTAAAATAGCTGCATCCCCATTCCTGCCGTATGGTGCGGAACACCTTCGTTAAATAGTCCCGCGCGCCCGGATGCGTTCCGTCCAGCATATACCAAGGGCCATGCCGCCACCCGCCGAACGTCACTTCATCGCTTCGCAACGGGCCGCTGCCGTCCTCCCGCTGTACAAACCATTCCGGATGCTCCCGCAGCAATCTGGAATCCTGCTCCGCAATGAACGGCGCCACCCAAATCGCCGGCTGTCCGCCTTTTTCCCGAATCATTTGGCATAAGGTCTGCACATTCGGTTTAAACTGTTCGTTTACCTCCAGCCAGTCCCCCATAAACGCTTGATACCCGTCGTCAATTTGAATATAAGATAATTCCGGCAAGTCGCGCTGCACGGCTTCTGTGTTTTGTAAAATATTGTCTTTTGTCACCCGCGGCCCGAAACAATACCAAGAACACCAGCCTGTCGGCTGTTCCGGCGGCAGTTTTACGCCGTGATTTTGCGCCAATTGGTTCCCCAGCCGCTCCAGCAGCACATTTTTGTCCGCGCCCTGCAGCGCCACAAATTCTTCCAGCAACCAAGATTCTCCCGGCGCCATGGTAAGATTCTCACAATTCAATACTGCTTTCACCTGTTTTGCATTCAGCCGAAACTCGCCGCTGAACCTGTGGCAGGAGGAAAACGCAAGAAGCAAATACCGCTTGCCATCATACAGCAGCAGCAAATTATAGACCGTGAACAAACCTTGTTCCTGCGGCAGACGGTAGTGCACTGCGTCGGCAAGATTGATTGCCTGCAGCGCGTCCGGCGTCCCTTCATATTGTGACAGCATGGTATACCCTTCACCATAAAAACGCAACTGCTGTGCGTCCTGCCAATCTCCGCCGCAATACGTGACTTCCTGAACAGTAATGCTCTTTCCCGAACGGTTATGCAGCCGCAATCGCCAGAAATCTCCATCTCTTTCTATCTCTATTTGAACATCTCCGTCCGCTGTTACAGACGGCTGCATGTGATTGCATAGCCATGTTTCCATATTATTTTTTTCCTCTCCCAGTTACTTAGTTTTCTCCAACAGAATTTTCCTGTCCGTCTAATTCCACCAAATCAATCGGCCCTTCCAGCTCCACTTTCAACACCGTGCATACATCGTCTAAATCGTCTTCCTGCGTTTCAATCCAAATGCAGCCTGGCATATTCACCCAACTCGCGCCGCCCGTGACGCTCCAAGACAGTTCCCGTCCGTTTTTTAAGGCGGTGACGCGGCGGATATTGTTGCGGATACCGTTCATCATGACCTGACGGTGCGGCTTGTCATAAACAAACAAATACAACGTCTGTTTGTCCGCCGACAGCGTTGTTCCGCCCGCAAAATACTCTGTTCCAATTCCTTTTTCAGGTTCATAAATCGCTTCTTCATATTGGTGCGTCCAGCGTCCCAGCGCTTTCATCTGCGCTTCCACCTCCGGCGGAATGGTGCCCTCCGGATCCGGTCCGACAGAAATCAACATATTACCGCCTTTGGAAATACATTCCACAAACATTCTCACAATCTGGCGGATATCTTTGAAATGATGGTCGTTTGGCTGATATCCCCAAGAATCGTTAAAGGTGGTACACAATTCCCACGGTCCCTCCGGCGCACGCAAGGGAATATATAACTCCGGTGTGAAATAGTCGCCCGCTCCCACCAGTCGTCCGTTGATGACTGTTTGCGGACTGATGGAATGAATCATTTCCCGCACCTGCTGCACTTCCCATGAATAGCCTTCCCGTGCGAGCATGACGTCGAACCACAGCAAATCCACACCGCCATAGTTCTCCAGCAGTTCTTTGATTTCGCCGCGATACCGTTCCATGAACCGCTGCCACGCCGCTGTTTTTTCCGGCGTCACCACCGGATTTTTTTTGGAAGCAGCAATGACTTCCTGCCATCTCGCGCCGAAATCTGTTTTTTCTTTGCGCATTTCTATAATCTCGTCCGTGCTTTTATCCAAAATGACCTGCATGTTATCCAAATCAGCCCAGTCGGTATTGGTAAAATAAATCCCTGTTTTGATTCCTTGTTCTTTCAGCGCCTTGCAATAAGGTGCAATCAAGTCCCGCCCCGCCGGTGTTTTTTTCACCGTGTTGAGGTCTGTATATTTCGTGTCAAACAGCGCCACACCATCATGATGTTTGCTTGTCAAAACCGCATAACGCGCACCTGCTTCCCGAAACAACGCCGCCCATTTCTGTGGGTCAAATTTGCTTGCTGTGAAGCCCTCCAACTGTTTCATATAATCATCATACGAAATATCGCCTCGTCCAAACGACCAAGATTCTGCAATGCCGTTGACTGCATAAATCCCCCAATGAATAAAGATTCCCAGTTTTGCTTTTCCGAACCACTCTTGTATCATAACAGATACCTCCTTTTCCATTTCTTCCATTATAACAATTTTCTGCTGAAAAAAAAGAGACGGTTATGTTTAAAAATCGTATCATTTTGTCCTGTTTCCCTTGCATTTACGCATAAAATTTACTATAATAGAAAAAAAGAACTTTTCTTTAGCGACAAAAAAATATTGCATGGTAGGAGGGATTTCTCATGGCAGAAGCCAGCAATATATTCTTCATTTTGGGCTGCTGCGGCAGCATTCAAACGCGCCCTGCATTTAACGTCCGGCGCAGCGGACGGTATCCCTATTGTCTGATTCATTATATTCATTCTGGGACAATGCAGGTTGACTACGAAGGCGAACATTATACCGTTCATTCCGGTGAAAGTTTTTTGCTTCCTGCCTACAGCACGCACCGGTATTACGCCCATCATTCAGTACACGTGACTTGGGCGGAGTTCTACGGCGTCAACAGTCAAAATGTTTTTGAAAATGTGATTGCGCAAAACGGTCCTGTCATAAATCCGCAAGCCAGCACATCTTTGCTGCAAGATTTGGAAGCTTTGTTGCAGGTGAATAAAGACCCTTACCGCACCTCTCTCACGCTCTTTCGGCTTTTGATGAATCTTATGGAAACCATCCAGCTTCGCCCTGCCACAAAAACCGCTCTGCAAGACGCCATTCAATATATTCAGACGCATTTGGCAGAAAAATTGGATACAGAAACCTTGGCGGGGTTATGCGGCTATTCCAACTCCTATTTTTCCCGCCTGTTCCACCGCACTTATGGCATGACTGTCTCTCAATATATCTTGCAGCAACGGCTGGAATGTGCAAAACGTTTGCTGGAACAACCGGAACAAAGTATTTCACAAATCGCTGAAGCAGCCGGATTCAGCGACAGCAGTCATTTTATCAAACTGTTCCGCAAAACTTACGGCGAAACGCCAAATGTTTTCCGCCGCCATCTTTCCATGTATTTGGGACAGTCTTGATAATATATCAGCTATACAAAAAAAGGAAAAACGGTATTGTTCATCCGTTTTTCCTTTTTTATATTCTAAAATATTCCTGCATCCGCCGCCTTTGCCTTGGATACAACTGGTATAAACCAATCCCCAAAATTTATTTTGCAAAACAGAGTCTCCGCACTTTTCTCAAATTTCATTTCATGTTGTTCTAGTGAAAGGCGTTTTGAATTGGCGGCGCTGCTTCCCAATTGAGTAATCGAATTTTATATTTTTCATATGCGCTGTTTAGGCAAACAAAAGTCAAATCGCATTTCATGACATATTTTTTTAATTATTCAAATATAAACAAACTTAAAATGATATCTATTCCATTTCCGTCGCCTAATCTTTTTTAAATGAATAATCTCCGATTAACTCGTCGCAGGTTACATGGAACACCTTTGACAAGGCAAGCAGTTCTATATCCGTAACAAAACGCTGCCCGCTTTCAATCCTTTGAATGGCATTCTTGTCAACGTCAATTCCCATGATTTGCAGATGTTCTGCAAGGATTCTCTGCGACATCTTCGGCACATATTGTTTTCTCAATTTGTAAATGGCTTCGCCACAAATATTATTTTTTCCGCAAATAGATTTATTTTTAAACATACGCTACCTCAATTTGACATTTAGTGCTTGACAAAATTATTATATCAGGATATAATCTAAATATGACATTTACTAGATGTCAAACATGTTTTGAGGTGGTAAAAAAATGGAGCAGCAACTGGTCGAACAATATATCATGACACATCGGCACTATTTCCCGACTGAAAAAATAACCTATTTAGAAGATAAATTAACCTCCGCCGATAAACAAACATTTTCGTCTGTTCTTGCCGCGGAACTGAAAAGTCCAATAAAACTACTGCTCGTTTCTCTTTTTCTGGGGACATTTGGCGTTGACCGATTTATGATTGGAGATACCAAAATGGGCATACTCAAGCTTTCCACTGCCGGCGTCTGCGGCATTTTGACAATTATAGACTGGTTTTCCATTTTCCATAAAACAAAAAATATGAATTTTAACCATATTATGTCGCTTCTCTGTACGAAAGTATGAGCAAAGGCGTTCCTTCTATTTTCTTTCTTCTGCTGAAAATTGCCGCCTGCGCTATCAGGACAATTTTTAGGTTGTATTATCCTCATTCGCCCTGCCACCTGATACGAATACAACCTAGAAAAACTGTTTGGGCGGCAGCTCTATTTCACTATTCCCTTTTGGTATATGACATTTCCCCAAAAGCTGTTCGTCCCCAAAAATAACTGTACGGAAACAAATCAAATGCGGAACCATTCTATGAATGAATACACCTTTGCATAGCATAATATTACCCTCTCCCCCCAAGAGCACATACGCCTTTTGGGGGAGAGGGTATGATTTATCGTCATGAACCTCCGATAGAACGGTGTTTTTTCATGCTGAAAGCGCCAACAAAAAAACGGACTTGTGCAAAGGCTAACGCCCGATAAAGAAGTAATTTAAAAATCATTTATGTCACGCATTTATCGGACTAAGCAAAGGCAAACTCAAAGATAAATACCGAGAAAAACTGTAACCGGTTTTTCTCGGTATTTTTTTATAATCGGCACATTGGTTTCATTACCCATCTTTCTGTAAAATAAAAGTACACTAAAATACAGGAGGAAAATACTATGGAAAAGTCATTATTTGAACAAATGGGTGGTACATACACTCAGGTAGGAGATTATCTGCTGCCAAATCTCATTTTGCCCGAACAACAAGATCAACCGCTCGGAGTATGGGGACAGCGACACGCAAGATATTTAAAACAGCACCATAAAATTATTTATATGAACTTGTTGACAAGCGGGAAACTAAATGACTATCTTGTCGATATTGAAAACCAAGCTGAAAATTTGTTTCTTCAACTCGTAAAGCAACTGGCAGAAAGCGAAAACATAACAGAAGAACTTAAAGCGAAAGATCAGATGGAATGGGTTGCACAAATGAACAATGTTTGCAACAGAGCAAGAGAAATTGTAAATTCTAAATTGATTTTTATATAGTTAAATCCGCTACCAGTTAAAATGTGGTAGCGGATTTTGTGTTATACTAAGCCGAAATATTTTTCAAAAAAGTCTTTTAGCTTATCAATGACAGTTTGTTTTTTCAAAGCCCTATTTGAACCACCTGAAAATCTTGAAATTGGCGGTAATATTTTATCAAGATCTGTTCCAGTGGTTTTTATTCCTCCATCTCTGAAAGAGTTTTCTATAAATTTTTGAGCTTCATCGTGTTTTAGTTTTTCATCTTTGATGATTGCTTCTAAGTCCTGCTCTTTTTGCTTTTTAACAAAGTCTTTCCAGTCCTTTTCAACATCTGTTTTTACTGTCATTTGGGCAACAAATCCCTCAATTAAAGCTTTTTTGCTGCGCAGCTCAACACTTGCATCTATTGATTTATTAATGTTAGCAAGAATCGTTTTATCCTCACAATTTGATTCGTGATATTTGGCAACAAGCATCAAAATATAATCTATATTGACCTCAACCTGCTTGATAAGTTCGATTTCAAAAACAATATCATCGTTGATTCGTTCTTTTTCAATGTCACTTTTTTTAGCATAATCTTGATATAAGTCAATGTAGATGCTTTGATAATCCTGTAAATCTCTAACAGATACAGAACTGTCGCTTTCAAAATCATCAAAACACCTTAAAATATTTCTCAATTTCAAAATGCGACCAAACAGTTTGATAAATTCTTTTTCGTTATCTTCGCCGATGATTTGACTGCTTATCGGAAATTCGTTTACCAGTCTGGCTACAAGCTCGTTATAACCTTCAATATGTTTTCCTTGTTCATCTTCATAGCCATTCATATACTCATTGTAAGTTTTTAGAATAACCATACCTCTTGCGTTTTTATCCCCAAAAAGCGCTAAGGCATTATTAGTGGCTGTTTCAAGGTTCCTAAAACAAACAATGTTCCCAAATGTTTTAACTGAGTTCAAAATACGATTGGTACGGGAAAACGCTTGTATCAAACCATGATCTTTTAAATTCTTATCTACCCATAAGGTATTGAGAGTAGTAGCGTCAAATCCCGTTAGAAACATATTGACTACGATCAGCAAATCAATCTCACGATTTTTCATTCTCAATGATACATCTTTATAATAGTTGGGAAATTTATCGGCGGATGTATCATAGCTAACATTAAACAGCTTATTATAATCATCAATCGCACTGTCAAGAAAATCCCGTGAAGTCTGATCAAGACCGCTTGTGTCAAAATTCTCATCTTGCAAGATATCATCCGGATCTTCTTCGTTTGGATTAAAACTGAATATCGTAGCAATATTTAATTTATGACCTGTTTCCTCCATTTGTTTTTTAAATTCATTGTAATATGCAATCGCTGCCGGAATAGAAGCGACTGCAAAAATGGAATTAAAACCATTTACTTTTGTAGTTGTTTTTTGCTCTGATACAGTATTATTCTTGGACTTTGCCATTTTTTCTACATTCGTAATCACTTTATGGTCATAATAGGAACGGCTTTGATTGCGATAAGTTTTCTGCTCAAAATGTTCAAGAATGTATTGTGTAATCTCAGATACTCTTTTAGGATCAAGCAAAGCTTTTTCACGGTCAATTGCCTTTACTTGCTTATCGTATAAAAGCTCAGGGTTTTTGATCGTGTTGATATAATCAATTCTAAAAGGCAAGACATTTCCATCGTGGATAGCATCAACAATGGTATATGCATGCAGTGGTCTTACTTTGTTTCCGTTTTCATCCGGTTCACCGCCGAAAACCTGCGCTGTGGTACGCATATTCGGAGCGTTGGAACTGTTCGAGTTTATTGCAAAAATAGGGGTGCCTGTAAACCCGAAGATATGATAATTTTTAAAGTGCTTTGTAATAGACTTGTGCATATCTCCAAACTGAGAACGATGGCATTCATCAAAAATCATAACAATATGTTTTTTATAAACTTCATGTTCTTTGTTCTTGGATATGAATTTATCTAACTTTTGAATGGTTGTTATGATGATTCTTGCATTATCATCTTCTATTTGTTTTTGCAGAATTTTAGTAGAGGTGTTGCTGTTGGCAGCACCTTTTTCAAATCTGTCGTATTCTTTCATTGTTTGGTAGTCAAGATCTTTTCTATCAACAACAAATAATACTTTATCAATGAAATTCAATCCTTGAGCAAGCTGTGCAGTTTTAAAACTTGTTAAAGTCTTGCCGCTTCCGGTGGTATGCCAAATGTAACCGCCTGCCTCTTTTCTGCCGGTTTTTTTGAGATTGGTAGAAACGATAATGCGGTTTAGAATTTTTTCAGTTGCCGCAATTTGATAAGGACGCATTACCAACAATAAATCCTCTGAAGTAAACACACAGTAACGAGTCAAAATATTAAGCAGTGTATGTTTTGCAAAAAAGGTTTTTGTAAAGTCCACAAGGTCCGGGATGGTGCGGTTTTTTTCATCCGCCCAATAACTTGTAAATTCAAAGCTATTAGAAGTCTTTTTCTTTTTTGCTGCGTTTTTCTCTGCATTATCTTTGATATGCTGAAATCTTGTTGTGTTAGAGTAATACTTTGTATGCGTACCGTTGGAGATTACAAACAACTGTACATACTGATACAATCCGCTGCCTGCCCAAAAGCTGTCACGCTGGTATCGATTGATTTGGTTAAACGCTTCTCGAATTGCGTTCCCTCGTTTTTTAAGCTCGATATGCACCAATGGCAATCCGTTTACCAAAATCGTCACATCATAACGAGTATCATGCTTTCCGCCGTCTTCTTCATACTGGTTTATTACCTGCAAATGATTGTTATGAATGTTGGTTTTGTCGATCAGCTTGATGTTTTTTACATATCCGTTATCAAGGGTAAGGTTTTGCAGATAGTCTTCCTGTATTTTGCGGGTTTTCTCTACAATGCCATCATTTCCGTTAGAAATAACGCTGTTGTAAAAGTCGTTCCACTCTTTATCGAAAAAGGTGTAGTTATTCAGTTTTTCAAGCTGTGTACGGAGGTTGTCAATTAAGTCCTGTTCGCTTTTTATAGTAATGTATTCGTAGCCCTGACTGACAAGGCGATTTATAAAATCTTGTTCAAGCGCCGCTTCGCTTTGATAGTCGGTGCTTTTTCTTTTTTCGGGTGTGTACTCAGCCACTACCGTACTTTCAGTAGAGCTTGCCACAATTTCAAAGCTATTCATTTTCCGCCGCCTCCTTTTTCTTAAAAGTTAAAAGCTTATCTCGATAATATTCATATTGCTTTTGTCTTGCTTCAATTTCGGCAGGTAATCCCTCACTGATATCGTTGCAAAGCTTATCGAAACGGTCAAGAATATCAACAATGCGCTGTTGTTCATAAATAGGTGGTACAGCAATTTTATAAGACTTTATTTCTGTGTCAGATATAGCAGGATAACTTGTGCCTTTTTGATATTTTTCAATATGTTTGTAAAAATCACTTGTAGAAATCATAAAGAAAATCCATTTAGGTAAAACAAAATCTGTATTAGCTCTTAAAACACAAAAACCTGTGCTGCAAATTTGGTTATGATATTCATCGCTAATTAAGCAACATCTTTTTAACATAGGTCTTGTAGATCCAAAAAGAACATCTTGGCTATGAACAAGTTGTTGTGCTCTACTAGGGGCAGATTCGATGTTAATACACTGTGTTTCATAAATTTTGTTATCGATTCTACTAACTGATGATAAGTCGATATATTGAAATTCTTTCTCCGTATTTTCTGACCACTTGATGTTATCGGTTCTTTTAGTACATTCTTGTAGAGTTTTACGCTCAATATCATCGCTGAAAGTCAATAAACTATCTTTATAATACTCATACTGCTGTTTTCTTGCAGTGAGTTCCGCAGTGAGTTCCGCAGTGAGTTCCG
>CAMNSU010000080.1 GCA_946555455.1 uncultured Clostridia bacterium
CGTCATAATGACTGCTTCGCCCGGTCTTGTCATCACACGCATTAAGTTTCCATAGCTGTATCCGCCCATATGTACCCAATTCATTCCCCTCTGCTGCTCTTCGGTTAGTGTGCAGCTTGTAAAATAGCGTACCGTTGACGGGCGCATAATTTGCTGTCCATGAGCTTCTCCGCGGTTCATTAACATTTTTGCAAATTTTGCATAGTCATCTATGGTAGACGCCAGTCCCGCTCCGCCCGATTCAAACGCCGGTGGCTGCGGCATATCAAAGCATATGCCCAAATGCGCTCCCGGAAATTCCTCAAGACCATTTTCTGTCGGCTGATATACCTTCGGCAGACGCGCCTGTTTTTCCGCCGGAACATAGAAAGCAGTGTCCTGCATGTCTAGCGGTTCAAAGAGATTTTTCCGTAAAAATTCGCCAAATGTCATGCCGGAAACAAGTTCTACAACCGCGCCCAGCACATCAGCGGAAGCGCCATAATCCCAATTCGTCCCGGGCTGAAATAACAATGGGCATTTTCCCAACGCATTTGCGATATCCTGCGTTGTGTAGGGCTTATTCCCCTGCATGTTTTCTTCTACTGCTCGAAATAGTTTTTCAACATCACGGCTGCCGCCTGGATAGGAAACGCCCGACGTCATGGACAGCAAATCATGTATTCTGACCTCCCGCCAGACCGGAACCAGATTGTCTCCTTCCTGCACCATCTGCGCCCGAAATCCCGGCAAATATTTTGAAACCGGTTCTGCTAAATCTATCTTCCCCCGCTCCATCAATAGCATGACCGCCGCGCCTGTTATCGGTTTTGTCATGGAAAAAATACGAAATATATCGCTGCGTCTGACCGGTCTGTCATTTGCCTTATCCGCCCAGCCTACTTCCGTATAGGCGATTTCTTTTCCATGATGCAGCACCAAGGCGTTCACGCCTGCCACTTCCTGTTCTTCCACTGCTTGTTTGAATATTTCTTGTATTGCATGTTGCAGTTCTGTTTCCAATGTGTTCCCTCCTATTGTTTTCTCCTGCGTCCAACAGCGATTTCGGATTGTTTCGTTGCGCGGAACTTTCGTCCCTTCTAATCATTGTTACGCGACTATTATACTCTACCGCTCCAAAATTTGCAACACCCATTTTTTAATATAATACGCAATTTTTAAGATTTTCCATAAAAAAAGCGGCTGAGAATCCTCAACCGCTTTTGATTCTTCAATTTGCTTCTTAGCCCTTAGCCGGCACAATGGTAATAAGACTTCCTGTTACAGCCCCTGCCTCATTGGTATACTCTTCGTAGAAAACATCACAGCCAAAGTTTTCACTGATAAAACGCAGCGGTACCAGCGTGCGTCCTTCCCGCTCTGTTGCCGGAACGTCCAGCGTCACATTCTTTGTTTCGCCGCCTTGTTCTATCACAACATCTTGCGCGTCGATTTTCAGCGTCATTTTGGTATCTCCGTTTTGAATGGTAACAATACCGTCGTCATATTGAATATCGTCGTCACTGATTCCCAATGCATTGCAGAAATGGCGAATCGGTACCAGTGTACGGTCGTTTTCAATCACAGGCTGCACATCTTTGAAATCCACTTTTTTGCCGTTGTAATAAACATTCACAGCATTAACGTCAAGCATCATCAACTCTGTCAAATTGTCCGAATTTTCATCCGTTAAAACAGGAAATTCTACCTTCAGCGTTTCGTCATTCAAATTGCTAAATGCCATCCCTATGGATAACTGTCCTTTGAAATTCGCTTTATCCGCCGGCAGGTCTTTTAATACGTCTGCCATATCTTCATCTGTCATGCCTACCGCTTTTCCGACTTTAGAAACCAGTTCGTTCAAATTGGTATCAATTTTCACGACGCAATCCATGGATTGCAGTTGTTTGGTTTTCTCGTCCAGCACTGTCATTGCTACAATACCATCGTCAGCAAACAGTTTCACATCTTTCAACGCCGTCAGCGCAGCAGTGATAACCTGTTCTGTTTGTGCCTGCAAATCCATTGGCGAAACTGCTACTACACCCGGCGCAGTGATATCTGTCGTGCCAAACATAGAATTTGTCATGGGCATCAGGACTTCTTTCATGCCTGTCAGCACGCCGCCAATCAATTCTTTGACCTGCGCATCGTTTAAAGTGACAATTTCTGCATTATCTCTGTATTCTTTTTTGATTTCCGGCAGATATGTATTCAGGTTTTCATTCCATGCTGTAATTCTTTCCGGCGTCATGGTTTCTATCATTTTTTGCAGTTGTTCTATCATCTGCAGTCCGCCCGGCATTCTTGTGTAGTCCATCACCTGATATTTTTCGCTTTCCGGTGTTTTCATAATCGCGCGGTATCTGGGGCTTTCCGCATTTGTTATATCAAAATCAACCCATACAGTGCCAAGTTCCTGATTCATGAACGGTATTGCAGGCACTGTCTTTAACGTCATGTCCGCTTTCGCCTGAATTTTCTTCAGACTTTCCTCTACCACCATCACCATGTCATAGCTGATTTCCATTGACGGCAGCGCGTCAAAGTCCGCCCCTGTGAGAGTTTTCAGCACCTCTTTGTCTAATTCCGTTACTTCCGCTTTCACCGTCATTTTCACGACGCAGCTGGTCACCTGTTCATTCGCCGCTGCTTCAAAGTCCTCCGGTGTGAGCGCAAAAGCAGAAAGACTCATGCACAGCATCAATCCGGCAAGCAGCACGCTTAAAATTTTTTTCATGTCATATCATCCTTTCTTTTGGGTACACCCCTTTTTGAAGTCCATTTTTATTATAACACTCTTCCGCCGCAATTGTCAATCATTTCACAAATTGAAATTTCACCAAAATGTCCTCCGGTACCGTGACTTTTCAATGAATGCCAAACTGGAGCCTCGATTATACCCGTTTCACTTCAAAAATCATATTGTCTCCGTCATGCTCTGGGCTATTGATAACGATTCCGTAGTTCATAAGTGTTCTGCCGCTTTTGGCTTCACCGTTTACCATATACCGTGCGTTTTCCTCCAGCCCTTTCAGTTTTAAGTGCACAGCTTCGTTTGATGGTCTTGCCGTCTTTACGACGTAATATACCAGCGCACAGCTCTTGTCCGCCGAAACATACATCCACGCTGAATGTCTTGAGGTGAATGGATTGAGCAGTCTATAATATTCGCCCGTCATCACAAGATGGCGGTTGCTCTTATAAAACGCAACCTGTTTTTTCATTTCCGCAAGTTCACATTTGTCAAGACTTGACAAATCCAGTTCATAGCCAAATGCACCGTTCATCGCAACGGTCCCGCGCATGGAAAGAGAACTCATTCTGCCCGTCTGATGATTGGGAACCGCCGATACATGCGCACCGACGGTGGATGCCGGATATACCATGCTTCCGCCATACTGAATATACAACCGCTCCGTCGCGTCCGTATCGTCGCTTGCCCAATTCTGCGGCATATAGTATAGCATTCCGGGGTCGTTTCTTCCCCCGCCGCCCGAACAGCCTTCAAACAGAATCTCCGGAAATGCCGTTGTTATTCTGTCCAGCACGTCGTAGAGTCCAAGGATATATCTATGATAGAACTCACCCTGCCGGTCTGCACCTAAATGCAGAGAATACACATCGCTCATATTTCTGTTCATATCCCATTTGACATATTCAATATTGGCATTTCCAAGAATTTCGGTCATACGCTCTACGATATAATCGCGCACCTCCGCTCTTGTGTAATCCAGAATAAGCTGATGTCTGCCAAGATGCGGTTTTACATTCGGCACGCTGATTGCCCAATCGGGATGTTCTCTGTATAAATCGCTGTCAGGAGAAACCATTTCCGGCTCAAACCACAGTCCGAATTTTAAACCTCTTTGATTCATTTCTGCCGCAAGTTCCGACAGCGTTCCGCCAAGTTTTTCTTTATTTTCATACCAATCGCCAAGAGAACAATTGTCACTGTCGCGTTTACCAAACCAGCCGTCGTCAAGCACAAACAATTCAATTCCGATTTCACTAGCTGCATCAGCTATCGCAAGCAGTTTTTCCTTTGTGAAATCAAAATATGTCCCCTCCCAGTTGTTAATCAAAACGGGACGCTCTTTATCCCGCCATGTGCCGCGACAAAGACGTGTTCTGTACAGCTTGTGGAATGTATTGGACATTTTTGCAAAGCCGCCGTCTGAATACACCATGACCGCCTCGGGCGTTACAAAACTTTCTCCCCTATTCAGCTTAAACCGGAATTGGAATGGATTGATTCCAGCCTGCACCCGTACGGTTTCATACATCTCCTGTTCCATCAAAAAGCGGTGATTCCCACTGTATACAAGCGATATTCCGTATACATTGCCAAAGTCCTCATGCGCGCCCTTATCAAAGAACATCAAAAACGGATTTTCCACATGCCCTGACGCCCCGCGGCGCGATTCAAATCCCTGCGTTCCCTTGTGGATTGCGTTCCTGTCAACATGTTTCTCCCTTGCCCATGCGCCTTCTAAGTGAATATATTCATACTCACCCGCCGGAAAATCAAGGCTGACGCTCTGCGCGTTGTTCAGATATATGCAGGAACCGGAAACATTCACTATCTCACTGTGGCGACAGATTGCATTAAACCTCTCAAAAACCGTATAATACAGCTTCACTTCCACCCCATGCACTTCATCTGCCGCCGTGATAACGAGCGTCTGTGCTTCGCTGTCATCTTCAACATAAACCGCAGGCAGCCCGTTTAGCGGCGGCTTTCCGCTTATCACTTCATGACTTTTATATTTCAATTCAGGCGTATGCAGCCCCTTGTCTGTTTCCATTTCATATGCAGGCGAACGGAAATCAGACGCCCCCGCCGACGGATATTCCTGCGGCAGCGCAGACAGTGAATAGTCACTATCGTCTGCCTGGCAGCCAAAGGTACATATCCCTACAGAACTGTGGATATCCTCCGCATCTACTCTTGCGCCAAAATACAAATGAAGCAAATCGCGCTGTTCGGACACTTCTATTATGTAGCTCATTTCATTGTTAAAAAGATGAAATTTATTATTCTGAAATTCTATGCCCATGATCATTCTCCTTCTCCTATTTTGCGTCTAATCAATTGTTCCATTACCTTTCTAAAACGTCTTATGATTGAATTCTGCATTTATCATATAATAACATGAAACAAAAGTCAAGAAAGAAACTCGTTATTTATCAATCATTCGTCAAACTGTTTCAGTTTCTGCATACAAAAGCAACCCAAACAATCTCGTTTGGGCTGCTTTTCCTCTCTGGCATACTACTGTTGATTTTCCTGCTGCAGCACATCAAATGCTACTGTTGCCTTGAACAAGTCACCGTCCACCGCTACGTCAAACGTACCGCCGCACGCTTCCACATAACTCTGTGCAATCGCCAATCCCAGTCCGTTTCCATCTGTGGTTCTGGAGGCGTCGCCACGCGCAAACCGCTGCACAATTTCCGCCGCACTGAAATTCATTTCATAGTTAGCAATGTTCTTGAAAATAATTTCACATTTCCCGTCCTGCGCCAAGACGTCTATATATACTCTGGTTTGCGGCTGGGCATATTTTAAAATATTCACAACTAAATTTTCCAGCACGCGCGCCATTTTTTTGCCGTCCGAAAGGATATACAAGTCATCCGGCACTGCTGATATGCGTATGCTGAGCTGCGCTTCTTTGAATTTTTCTTCATATTCAGCAATGGACTGCATAATCAGTTCCTTCACTTGCAGCGCTTCCGTCTGCACCTCAATATTACCGCTTTGCACTTTAGAAATTTCAAACAAATCACTGGTTAATTGTTTCAGTTTTTCGCTTTTGTCTTTGAGAACTTTTGCGTAATCGTTGGCATAGTCAGGCGTTAATTCTTCACGCGTCAGCAAATCGCTGTAATTGATAATAGAGGTGAGCGGCGTTTTCAAATCGTGCGAAACGTTTGTAATCAATTCCGTTTTCAGCCGTTCCGCCTGCAATTCTTTTTCCACCGCTTTTTGCAGTCCGTCTGACATGGTGTTAATGTCCTGCGCCAAACCATATAACATTTTACCCTGCGGCAAATTGATTCGATGTTCCAAATTTCCGTCTTTCACTTTTTGTACACCGCTGCGCACCAACGAAAGTTCCCTCGAAGAGATGAGTAAAACAGGACCTTTCTTCATCAACAGGCGGATTCCATGCCAAATTTTGCGTATGATGACGCCGGCGAGAGAATGCGATAACAACTGCCGCGCCTTAAATTGCCGTACCAGCGATAGAAACAATGTTAATACCGCCGCTGTTCCGGCAAATATTGCAGCGCTTAGACTGATAAAAACAACAGGCTTGTGCAGGATACCTCCTGTCGGCACAATCTGTTCCGCCTGTCTGGCTAAATAGTCATGCAGACCCACGCACGCCGCAATCGTCAGTATAATTAGTACGATTTCCGCAATTACATTGAAATCCGTATAAATTTTGTCCACGGGACAAAGGTGAATTGCTTCATCGCCCGCTTTATGTCCCACTGCAAAAAACAGATACAGCAGTGCAAATACATCTAACGCAATCATTAAGATAATATATAACATTATCCTGTCCATATACTGTTTATCCTGCAAGAATATCTTCTCCCGCTGCTGCACTTGCTCCGCCGATAATGCTACATAGACTTCATCTTGCGTGGTTACATTGCCAAATTCATAATAGTTTGCTAACCGGTCGTCCCATTCATATTTTCCATGGTCAAACAACAGATAGGCCGGCTGTCCTTTGAAAAATTCTTTGTTTGCGCCCGGAACGTTGCTCACAGTCATTTGTCCGTCGGTAGCATAATAATAAACACCTTCTATCCGATTCAGTTCTTCCACCAAGAAAAAGTATTCTTTCAATTCCTTCACAATTTTTTCCTGCTTCATTATCTCTATATCTTGCGCGTGTTCTGCCAGTATTTTTTCTTTCAGCATTTGTTTGACCGTTTTGGCATTCTGAGGTACTTCTACATACTCTTCTTCTGTACTAGGCGCTAGCGATTCTTCATAGTCGTCATAATAGCTGCTATAATATTTGTCCACAACACTTTTTTCCACCGATTCCATATCAATTGTTCCGCCGCTGCGCACATAATCTTCATTTTTATAGGTTTTCAGCAGACGTATGGCGCTGCGCGCTATGGAATTCATTTCCGTTTCTCTGGCATTTGACGTCATATAGGATTCTTCCATCACATTTGCATAAGAAATATGCGTGCTCATGTAACTGCCTATGATAAACGCTGTACCGGTACATACCACTATCAATACGCAGGCAACACTTTTCAGCGCGCTGTGATAAAACCAATTAGGGAAGCTTTTCCATTTTATAGCCAATTCCCCACACCACCTTTACATATTTTGGTTTTTTCGGATCAATTTCAACTTTTTCACGGATGCGCCGGATATGTACTGCAATGGTGTTGTCCGCCACACAGACATCTTCGTTCCATACTTTGCTGTATATCTCGTCCGCCGAAAATACCCTGCCGGGATTGCGCATGAGCAGCGTTAAAATTTTATATTCCATTGGCGTCAGGCGAACCGGTTCGCCGTCCACCGTCACAGATTTTTCATCTGTGTCCAGGCACAAGCCGCCAATGACAATTTTGCTGTCCGATGCTACAATATTTCCAAGCTGGGTATACCGCCTAAGCTGAGACCGTACCCTTGCAATCAATTCCAGAGGGTTAAACGGTTTTGTCATGTAATCATCTGCACCGATATTCAGCCCGATGATTTTATCCGTATCCTCCGATTTCGCAGAAAGCAAAATGATAGGAATGTTATATTCCTCCCTGATCTTCAAAGTCGCCTTGATGCCGTCAAGCTTTGGCATCATGATATCCAGCACAATCAGGTGGATTTGCTGCTGCATGAGAATATCCAGCGCCGCAAGCCCATCATAGGCTTTACTTACCGTATATCCTTCATTTTGCAGATAAATCGCAATGCTTTCCACAATTTCTTTGTCGTCGTCTACCACTAGAATGTTTGCTTTTTCCATCATTTTACCCCTTCTTTTTTGACTGCATCAACAGTATACTACTAAAACCGAAACATATCGCACATAAAATTATGAAGATTTTCTTACAATATTAGACCAATAGCATAAACGTCTATTCTCCCTTTAAACCGTCACTAAATTCTTTCAATTCTTTTTTCTTATCTTCTGAAAGTCTGTTAAATTCAATGTTATGAATTGCGCCTTCTAATGTATATAAATGCACCAGACAAACCTGTGGATATGCCATCTTTAATTTCAAGAATGCCGTTTTAGAGCCCAATTCAATCAGCTTCTCCGGCGAATCTATTCCAACTGCTGTTAGTTTTTTTGCCATTTCCCTGCCAATATTTATCATAGATGTTAATTCCCGCATGTTTTTTCTCCTTACTATGAAAATTTGTTCTATATGATACGATAAAAGTATATCACAGCATGATGATAAAAGCAATAAAAATAAGGGTATCCGATAGATTTACCGAATACCCTTATTTGTTCTTTCAGTTCATAACAAGTTTTTTCTATCCGCCTTGTTCAGCGATAGGATTTATCAAAAATCCCTGCGCATTCTTCCTCTGTCATTTCGCACGGATTCGCCAAAAACAAACCGCCCATTGTCTCCCGCGCATTTTTTGCCAGCGTCATGGACTCTGACTTTTCAAAGCCATAATCGCTCATTTTCAGGTCTGCCACACCGCATTCTTCCTGCAATTTCACGAGTGCGGTAATAAAGTCCTCCGCTTTATTTGCCTGTTCCATTCCCATTGCCTTTGCCATTTTGATAAACTGTCCGTCACAAGCATGTTTCTCGATGAAAAATTCAGCAAATGCCTTTGAAATCATGATAAGACCGGCGCCGTGCGGCAAATTGTGATGATATGCACTCATGGCATGTTCCATACTGTGCTGCGCGGTAGTGCTGGTAAGCTGCATTGTAATGCCCGCCACAGTGCTTCCGTATGCGACATGCTCTCTCGCTTCCAAATCATTTCCGTTCTCTACTGCACGCGGCAGATATTTTGCAATGTGTTCAATGGCGGAAAGCGCGATTGTCTCACTTAAAACATTCACGCCGTTTGACATCATTACTTCCGTGTTGTGAAACAGCGCGTCAAATCCCTGATATGCTGTATATCTCGGCGGTACGGTTTTCATGAGTTCCGGGTCAACGATTGCAAGTTTGGGCACAAGCCGCGGGTCGCCGAACCCTATTTTTTCCTTCGTCTCAAGATTGGAAATCACGCCCCAACAGTTCACTTCCGAACCGGTTCCGGCAGTTGTTGTGATAGTAACAATCGGCAATCCGTCATTTGTAAGCGGTTGCCCTTTGCCTGTGCCGCCCACTACATAATCCCACAAATCACCATCATGCGTCGCCATTGCCGATATTGCAACAGAGGCGTCAAGCACTGCCCCGCCGCCCAACGCAACGATAAAATCGCAATGATTTTCACGCGCAAACTGCGCTCCCTCCATCACAACCTCTTTCAGTGGATTCTCCATAATTTTGTCAAACAGCACATATGCGGCGCCCGCTTTTTCAAGCTGCTCTATCGTTCTGTCAAGATAGCCGTTTTCCTTTGTTGATTTTCCGTTTGACGTCAGCAGCAATGCCTTTTCTCCCGGCAATTTTTGATTGCCCAGTTCCTTTAAGGAACCGCTTCCAAACAGTATGTTGGTTGGATTGTTAAAGTTAAATTTCATCATTTTTTTTACTCCTTTTCCGCTTTCTTCCCGTTTTATTCTATCGTTACTGTAACGCTGCCGCTGCCAACTGCCGTCTTGAGTGCTGCACTATCCTCTATATGCCCGATTTTTGTATATTGGTATGAAGTCGGAAAGGTTTCGTAAAACAGTACGATGCAGTTGGAACCGAACAGCATGATATCGCCTGCACAAATGGTTCCTACGCTTTGCGCATTTGACGGAAGGTTTTCCGGCAAATAATTATATTTTTCATTGCCATTTAATTCATTCATTTGAATTGTCATTGGCAGCAACTCTCGAAAGCTGTCCGCTGTTTTATTTTCTTCTAATAGCGCTATAAATTTGTGTCCGCCAATGGTCAGTGTTATCGTATTTCTTGGTTCAGGCATAATGGGTTCCTCCGGCGTTATCTCCATGTTATACAATGGCAGCGAAAGCAAATTGCACAACGGTCGTATGCTTTTCAAATCCCAAAAGAACGCCTTCACATTCGTTGCGTCAATTGCATTGTCTTTCATCAGTTTATCAGTGTCAATTTCTATTGTTCCATTACCCTGAAAGGTTTTCACATTTGCGAGTACGCCGCTGTTATAAAATGTAAGCAACAGTGTTCCGTTTCGTATTGCGTTATTTACAATAATTTTTCCGTTTTCCCTGTGCAGTTCCGGTCTGTCTTTCAAACTATCTGCCAGCACAAGTTCGATTCCCTCGTTCTTGCCAAGATTTCTGCTATACTGTTTATCTGCCGGATTATTCCAATGTTCGTGCACGCCCAAATTTTTGATTGTTTTACCAAAACTATCTGTATAGACGGTTCCTGACGGAGATTTCGCCGCAAGTCCTGCTTCATGCAAATAATTCTCCACTGTCGGGTCATTTGCCGCACTGTTATGACTTACAATTGTCGGTTCATTTGTCAGAAAATCCGCACCCACCGAATCAATCGCAACAGGATCCTGCGATACAAAGATACTTGATGTATAGTCGTTATGAAATGGCGCTTGCTGCCATTTTGAATTGCTGCCGGTGATTGACGCGCCCTCAGAAGTCGCACATATGATAGCGTCCAGCATATATAGCACTGTTTTTCCGCCAAGATGTTTATTTGCCATTAAATCAGCCAGCGGACTATAAATTCCCATTTCGTTTTTTGTCAGCCATTGATGCAAATTCGCGCCTTCCGGCGGACGCATTGCATTCCCGTTGATAAACGAACCGAAATGATTTTTTCCGCAGAGCGTGATACCGTAGCTATGTCCTTTCAAATTCGCAAGGTTAATCATATATTTTGCTTCGGTAACACAGGTTGGCAAATAGTTCACCCTGCCGGAAAATTCGTGAGACCATACGATTGGCGCACTTTCATCCGCTCTGCCATTATCACGCCCCACAAAATGAACGCCTTGCAAAATACCCTCACTGCATATTTGAACCATATAATCCGGAAATAATCTGGATACATCATAAACAGTAATATCCGCCGGCTCCGCGCCCGCCTCTTTCACTAGTGAAACCAGCAATGCTTTCAGCAGCACAGGATTTGTATAACTCATCTGTGTTCGTCCTGATGTATCATTATCCATGACCGCAGAACCGTTAATATTTGCTTTAATTGCGATTTTTTCACCCTTTTGATATCCACCGCTTTCTCCATTTCTTTCGTTTCTGTCTGCAAACAAGGCATTCCAGCCTTCAGCAGCCGTTTTTTTACCGCCCAATTTTGCAATGGAACCGTCAACCATGTTTTGAATGACAGATTCATCAAAATGATTGGTTTCCCACCAATAACCGGTTCCGTCCCATTCAACAGAATCCGGTTCATGCGCCCATACGACTCTGCCCGGCATAGCACCAACACTCTCGCCATATGGTTCATGTTTTGAAAAAATATCTCCCACTGCCAATATGTTCACTTGTACTGTCATCAATATCACACCCAACATCAACGATATCTGTTTTTTCATGTTTCTCACCTCATTTCTATATTTTGTCTTTACAATGCCCTTTCACCAATGAATCTTCGCCCCTGCTGCTTAAATGAAATGCTTTTCTTATTTTGTAAATTAAAAAATCAAGACATTCTAACTCCCTATTGTATTTATGCACTTCATCTAATATTGTGGCGCGATATCCCGCGAGCCATCGAAGCGTATCACTGTTGTTTTTTGCTTTCTCTAAAAAGTCCTCTATCATTGCCTGTGTGCATCCTGCATCCGTCAACGTTTCAATTACTTTAAATTCCTCCACCTGTTTTTGGGTCATAAAAATCTCCATTCCGCCGCCCTGCGTCGGCACAAATAAAATTTCTCTTATCGGCAGGGCAAGGAATGATAAGAGATTTTTTTTGCGCATGTGCGTTTGCGAACCGAAGGTGAGCAAAATTTCGCACGCGCCATTTAATCCTGCCGGAGGCTAACGTGAAAGGAACTTTCACGTTAAACACCTCCTTAGCACCTCGTCGACCAACCTTAATTTTATTATAATAACATCATGTTAAAATAGCAAATACTTATATTCTATACTTTATCATAGTTGACAAGAATGATAAAACGCAGTATAATAGTATCACTACTGCCAAGATATGGAGGTGTTACCTATGGAACTGCGTGTTTTAAGATACTTTCTTGCGGTTGCGCGGGAAGAAAACATAACAGCCGCCGCCAATATTTTACACATCACACAGCCGACACTTTCAAAACAACTCAAAGATTTAGAGGAGGAGCTCGGCACGACATTGTTTCTCCGCGGCAAAAGAAAAATCACACTGACGGAGGACGGCATGTTTCTCCGTAAACATGCACAGGAAATTGTGACTTTAGCTGACAAAACCGAATCTGCCTTCAGAGAGAAAAAAGATATTATCGGCGGCGATATTTATATCGGCGGCGGCGAAACCATTGCTGTCCGCTATATCGCAAAAGCAATCAAGCATCTGCTTCAGCTATACCCCAACATCCGTTATCACTTTATCAGCGGTGACGGAGATGATACCGCGGAAAAACTTGACAAAGGGCTGATTGATTTCGGATTATTTGTGGGATTGATTGATTTAAAAAAATATGACCATATCATATTGCCTGCAACAGATACTTGGGGATTACTGATGAGAATCGACCATCCGCTGGCAGCACATCAAAATATCGCGCCGCATGACCTGAAAGAACTTCCTCTGCTTCATTCCAGACAAGCATTCAGTCAAAACGAATTATCCGGCTGGCTTGGCTATTCTACAGATGAACTTCATATCATAGGAACGCATAATTTGGTCTATAACGAAACCCTTATGGTGAAGGAAGGTATCGGCTGTGCAGTCACGCTTGACGGACTTGCGAATACCTCTAAAGAAAACGAACTTTGTTTCCGTCCATTTGCGCCTAAAATAACAGCGCGTTTGGTTATCGCATGGAAAAAATACCAAGTTTTTTCAAAACCTGCCGAACTGTTTTTGAAACAGTTACAGGAGACATTTGGCACGGAAACATCATAAACGCCACAGCTAGCCTGACGTTTCCAATTAGAACCCGCCTAAGACGGCAATATTTTGGCATCTTTCGGATTGTCGTCTCCCGTAGGCGCCAGCCTATCTGCATC
>CAMNSU010000081.1 GCA_946555455.1 uncultured Clostridia bacterium
TGACTGCGACCGCGTGGGTGTGGCAGTGCGCGATGACAACGGAGAATACTTGCCGCTGACAGGTAACATGGTGGGTGCATTGCTGGTGAACTATGTACTGGCGGGCAAAAAACTGAACCATACGCTGCCGGAAAACGGCGTTGTGATTAAAACCATTGTTACCAGCCGTATGACAGACGCTATCTGCAAAGATTATGGCGTTGAAGTCATGAATGTGCTGACAGGTTTTAAATTTATCGGAGAGAAAATAAAAGCGTTTGAGCAAACCGGAGACCATACCTATGTCTTTGGATTTGAGGAAAGCTATGGATATTTGGCAGGCACCCATGCGCGGGATAAAGACGCGGTGGTTGCAAGTATGCTGATTGCGGAGATGGCAGCGTGGTATAAAATGCGCGGCATGTCACTGTATCAGGGACTTTGTGAACTCTATCAGAAATATGGCACCTATCGTGAACGGCTGTTGTCGGTGACATTGGAGGGGGCAGACGGACTGGAAAAGATTTCGCAGATTATGACGGAAATTCGTGCGAATCCGCCCAAACAGGTGGCAGGTCTTGAGGTTGTGAAAGTTGCCGACTATGACAACAACACGGTGAAAGACCTAATGACCGAAGCAGTAACGGAAACGGGACTGCCGAAATCCAATGTGCTGGTGTTTGATTTGCAGCAAGATACATGGGTTGCAATGCGTCCGTCCGGTACAGAACCCAAAATTAAATTCTATTTCGGAACCAAGGCGGAAAATATAGAAGTGGCAGAAGCGCGGCTGCGTCAAATGGAAAACGAAATGAAAACACTAATCGAAAGATAAAAAAGGGGAAAATGCATTTTGGAAAAAATCAGAGCAATCAAAGGGACACATGATATTTTACCGGAGGAAATGTTTAAATGGTATCACATGGAGGATACTGTCCGGCAGCTATGCAGCCGGTTTGGATTTGAGGAAATCCGCTTTCCGGTATTTGAATATACAGACTTGTTTGCGCGCGGTGTTGGCGACACAACGGACGTGGTACAAAAAGAGATGTATACATTTGAGGACAAGGGCGGACGGCGTATGGCGCTGCGCCCCGAAGGAACGGCGGGCGTGGTGCGCAGCGTGCTGGAACATTCTTTGCTGACGGGTGTGCTGCCGCTGAAACTGTTTTATCTGATTACCTGCTACCGCAATGAGAATCCGCAGGCGGGACGGTATCGGGAGTTTCATCAGTTTGGAACAGAAGTATTTGGCAGCAGCGACCCCAAGATGGACGCAGAGGTCATTTCCCTTGCAGTCTCACTGATTCGAGCAGTGGGGTTGAAGCATTTTAGCGTGCATTTGAACAGCATTGGCTGTCCTACCTGCCGCAGTCGGTATAATGAAGCATTAAAAGAATTTTTGCGCGAACGCAAAGACGCGCTTTGTCATACATGTCAGGACAGGCTGGAACGCAATCCCATGCGTGTGCTGGACTGTAAATCACCGGAGTGCCAAAAGCTGGTGGAAGGTGCGCCGGTGCTGCGGGACTTCTTGTGTGAGGAATGCCGCGAGCATTTTGAAAGTTTGCAGGAAACACTGCGGGCAATGGGGATTGATTTTGTGCTAAATGACAAAATTGTCCGCGGACTTGATTATTATACTAAAACTGTATTTGAAATCAAATCAGAGCATCTTGGGGCGCAGAGTACCATCTGTGGAGGCGGACGCTATGACGGATTGGTGGAACAGCTCGGCGGGAAACCAACGCCGGCAATCGGTTTTGCGGCAGGACTGGAACGGCTGCTCATGTGCATTGAAGCGGAACAGGCGTTTTTGCCGCAGCCACAGAGACCACAGCTTTTTGTGGCATATTTGGGAGAAGAAGCGAACCAATTTGCGTCAAAACTGATATATCAATTGCGCGGTGAGGGAATCTCCTGTCAGCGTGACTACATGGGAAGAAGCCTGAAAGCGCAGATGAAATATGCAGACAAGCTTTCGGCGGAATTCACCATGGTGCTGGGAGATGATGAATTGGAACGCGGACAAGCTGCACTGCGGCGAATGGCAGACGGACAGGAATTTCCGGTTCGGCTGGATGAAGTGGCACAACAGCTAAAGCAAATCGCACAATAAACCAACGTGGGAGGAACAAAATAGATGGAAACGATGAAAGGAATGAAACGGACGGCGCTGTGCACGGATATTACGGAATCCATGATAGGGCAGTCTGTGACAGTGATGGGATGGGCTGCCAAGGTACGCGATATCGGACAATTGGTGTTTTTGGACGTCCGCGACCGCAGCGGATTGTTGCAGGTGGTTGTAGAACAGTCCGATGAAGCGCTGCTGAAAAAAGCAAAAGGCGTCCATATAGAATATGTAGTAGCAGTAACCGGAAAAGTGCGTGCGCGTGGCGAAGGCGGCGTCAATACGGCAATGAAAACAGGCACCATTGAGGTAGTGGCGGAGGAACTGCGGATACTGAACGCCTCCAAAGCGCTGCCGTTGCAGCTGGACGGCAACGCGGGAGATGAAATCCGCTTGAAATACCGGTATTTGGATTTGCGCCGCAAAGAATTGCAGCGCAACTTGATGGTGCGCCATCAACTGACAAAATTGGCGCGTGATTACTATGATGAAAACGGTTTTTTGGAAATTGAAACCCCCATGCTGACCAAAAGCACACCGGAGGGCGCGCGGGACTATCTGGTGCCCAGCCGTGTTCATGCGGGCGCGTTTTATGCGCTGCCGCAGTCACCGCAGCAATATAAACAGCTTTTGATGTTGGCGGGATTCGATAAATATTTTCAAATTGTCCGCTGCTTCCGCGACGAGGATTTGCGTGCGGAACGGCAGCCGGAATTTACACAGATTGACTTGGAAATGTCTTTTGTGGACATTGATGACGTCATTTCTGTCAACGAACGATTTTTGCAGAAAATGTTTCAGGAAATGCTGGGCATTGAACTGACGTTGCCGCTGCCGCGCATGTGCTATCAGGAAGCGATGGAACGTTTCGGAAGCGATAAGCCGGATACGCGTTTTGGTCTGGAATTGCAGGATATTACCGCGTGCGTGAAAAACAGCGGGTTTAAAGTGTTTGCCGACAACATTGCAGCGGGCGGAAGTGTGCGCGCAATCAACGGAAAAGGCTTGGCGGACAAGCTGTCGCGCAAAGAGATTGACGCGCTGGGCGAAGTGGTGAAACTGTTCAAAGCCAAAGGTTTGGCATGGATTACCGTCAAAGAGGACGGCGTGAAATCGCCGATTGCCAAGTTCCTGTCGGAAGAAGAAATGCAGGCGATTTTTGACACGTTGCAGGTGGAGACGGGAGACGCAGTCTTCATCGTATCGGATAAAGATGAAGTGGTGTTTGACGCACTGGGCAATTTGCGTTTGGAATTGGCAAGAAAATTCGATTTAATTGATAAAAACAGATATGATTTGCTGTGGGTAACAGAATTTCCGCTGCTGGAATACAGTGAGGAAGAACAACGTTATGTGGCAAAACATCACCCCTTCACCTCTCCCATGGACGAGGACTTGGAATTGCTGGACAGCGCGCCCGAGAAAGTACGCGCCAAAGCCTATGATATCGTTATCAACGGTATGGAAGCGGGCGGCGGCAGTATCCGAATTTATAACAGCGAACTACAGGAAAAAATGTTCCGCGTGCTGGGATTCACAAAAGAATCTGCTTGGGAACGGTTCGGCTATTTGATGGAAGCATTCCAATATGGTACGCCGCCGCATGGCGGAATGGCATACGGATTGGACAGACTGGTGATGATTTTAACCGGCTGCGATTCTATCCGCGACGTCATTGCATTCCCCAAAGTGCAGAACGCATCAGAATTGATGACCAATGCGCCGTCTCAGGTAGATGAAACACAGTTGCAGGAACTGCACATCAAACTGCGGGAAGAATAAATATCAGGCTGCAAATGGTGCGTTATTTGCAGCCTGATTGTCGTGAAATTTACAAATCGTTCATAGTCCGTTCATGAAATATAGATACAATGGAACCAAATGCAGGCAGAGCTTGGGACAGCTTTTCAAAATGCGGTAAACAGTTTGTATAAGCTGTCCGTACGAAAGCGTGTGCAGCATTGCACAAGCATGTTTGGCGCTGCCCGCAGACGGAAAGGGATATAATAACAGGAGGGATTGGCATGGAAGAAAAAGACCGCAATGAAATCCTGCAAGAGACGCCGGAGCAACCGGAGCCGGCAGAACCGGAAACCATGCAGGAACAGCCGGAATTTGAACCGGTGGCAGGAGAAGAAAAAACACCGCCGCATGTGGTAGTGGAAATCAAAAATTTGGTGAAACGCTATGGCAGTAAAGCGGCAGTCAACAACATCAGTTTCCAAGTGAAACGCGGTGAAATTTTAGGGTTTTTAGGGCCAAACGGCGCGGGAAAATCAACGACAATGAACATATTGACCGGATATATTTCCAGTACGTCCGGCAGTGTCAAAGTGTGCGGCTACGATATTCTGGACGACCCGGACGAGGTGAAAAAACGCATTGGATATCTGCCGGAGAATCCGCCGCTTTACATGGACATGACCGTGACGGAGTATTTGGAGTTTGTCTATGACCTCAAAAAAGTGAAAATCAACCGCCAAGACCATTTGAAAGATATTTTGGCGTTGGTAGGACTGACGCAGGTGAAAGGTAGACTGATTAAGAATCTGTCGAAAGGATATAAACAGCGTGTGGGATTGGCGCAAGCGTTGATTGGCAATCCGGAAGTGCTGATTTTGGACGAGCCAACCGTTGGACTTGACCCCAAACAGATTATTGAAATCCGTAATGTGATAAAACGTCTCGGACTGAACCGGACGGTTATTTTAAGCACGCATATTTTGCAGGAGGTCAGCGCCATTTGCGACCATGTTGTTATTATCAACAACGGGCGGATTGCAGCAATGGATTCCACGGAAAATCTGGAACGCGGCACGGGACGCAGCGGCAAATTCACGCTGCGTATCGCCGGTGACGAATATCAGGTGAAAAATGCGCTGTCCGGACTGCAGGGCGTGAAATTTATCGATGTGTTGGGCGTGCGTGAAGCCGGAACGGTGGATGTTTATATTGAATCCGTGCCGGAGGTGGATATCCGCAAAGCCTTGTTTGACACATTGGCGCAGAAAAATCTACCGATTTACATGATGAAACCGTTTGAAATGACGCTGGAGGATGTGTTCCTCAAAGCAACCAGCGGGGACATGCCTGTGCCGGAGGAAAAAGAGCCGGTGGCGGAGAAAACAGCAAAGGGGAGTGAGAAATAATGTCGGCGATTTATAAACGGGAACTGCGTGCCTACTTTAGTTCTCCAATGGGATATATCATTGTGGCAGCGATTATGGCTGTTTTGGATTTTAGTTATTTTCTATTACTCTTTTTCTACGGTCGTCAAATGGAAATTGGATTTATGCTGGCATATCTGAACATTCCATGCCTGATTTTGATTCCGATTATGACCATGCGGCTGCTGTCGGAGGAGCGCAACAAAAAAACAGACCAGCTTATTTTGACCTCGCCGGTCAGTCTGCTGCAAATTGTGTTGGGGAAATATTTTGCCGCCTGCACGGTATTTTTGGCAGGCATTGTGCTTTCTTTTGTTTTCCCTGTTATCTTTTTTCTGTTTGGAGAACCTTCTCTGGCAATGATTATCGGTAACTATTTGGGATATATTCTCTTGTGGTGCGCGATGATTTCCATTGGACTGTTTGTTTCTTCCATCACAGAAAATCAAATGATATCGGCAGTGATGACCTGCATTATTTTGTTGGTGCTGTATCTGCTGGAAATGCTGGTGCCCAGCATCAATATTCCGGTTTTGCAGCCGGTTTTGAAAAGTCTGCTGTTGTTCAGCCGGTTCAATGATTTTTCGCAGGGACTTTTGAATGTCACAACAATTGTTTATTATTTGAGTTTTATCGCCGTATTCCTGTTTGCAACAGTGCGTGTGCTGGATAAACGGCGGTATAGTTAAGGAGGTGTTGACCGGTGAAAAAAGGAAGATTGAAATATAAAATAAACGGAACCTTTTTGATGATTGCGATGCTGGTCGGCGCCGTGTTAGTCAACCTTATTTTGGGAGCCATTGATACGAAAGTTCCGCTGGAAGTGGATTTGACAAAAGAAAATTTATATGAATTTTCGCAGCAGACAAATGATATTATGAAGTCGCTGGATAAGGATATCACGATTTATGCCATCTACGGAGACGGGTCGGTTCCGAGCATGATAGAAAAATATTTGGATCGCTACAAGGCGCTGAGCAGTCATGTGACGGTAACGACAATTGACCCTTATAAAGACCCGACAAAAATTCAGCCGTTTGAAGCAAAAGGCGACACCATCAGCAACGGCAGTTTGATTGTGGAATGCGGAGACAAATTTAAAATTATTACATCAGAACAAATGACGGCAACGGATTTCCTGAAACAACAAAATCTTGTGCTGGAAAACAGAATCACCAATGCGGTCTATTTTGTAACGGGCGCCGGTGAACAACAGAAATTATATTTCACAGAAGGACATGGCGAATCGGAAAACAGTCAGCTGCAAACCGCACTGAAAAATGAAGATTATTTAACAGAAATGGTGAATTTGTCTATCAATGATGTGCCGGAGGACGCAGATGCACTGATTGTTTTGGCGCCGCAAAAGGATTTCACAGAGGAGGAACGCAACCGTCTGGCGGCATATATGGAAAACGGCGGTAATGCAGCGTTTATCTTTACACCCGGCGGCGATAAACTGGAACGCTTGAGCGCTTATTTGACAGAATGGGGCATTACGCCAATGTATAATTTGGTGGTGGAAGGCGACCAGTCTAAAAATCTGATGACACAGTTGGGCGCAAGTCCTGTGCCGGAGATTATGGAGCATGATATTACAACGAATTTGATTGCACAAAAAGCGACATATGTGGCATTTCCGACCATGAGTCTCAGCGTAAATACGACCAATCCGCAGTATGCACAGGTGACGCCGCTGCTGAAAACCGGCGCTGATTCTTATGGAAAAGTGAATGTGCGGGCGCAGTCCGCCGCTTATGAAGAAGGCGACACAATGGGACCGCTTGATGTGGCAGCGATTGCGGAAAAACAGTATGACGACGGCAGCTATTCCAGAGTGTTTGTTTCAGGCTCGGTTTGGGCGGTGGAATATCCGAATATTTTATCGGAAGCGACTTATGCAAACGGCGATTTAACGCTCAATGCGTTTTCGTGGATGACGGAGAAACCGTCGGGACTCAGTATTCGTCCCAAGCTTGTTAATACGGAATCGATGAAAATAACGCTGACGCAGGCAACGGTTACGGTTGTGATTGTTGTATTGATTCCGATTGCATTGTTAGTCTTTGGAATTGTGATTTGGTTCAGAAGGAGATATTTATAATGGCAGGAAAAAATAAAACCATACGGAACGTTGTCATTGGCGTGGTGGCGCTGGCAGTGCTGGCAGGCGTATATTTCCTTGTGACCAAATGGGAACCAAAGCAAGAGACGGAGGAACAGCCGCAACAGACGCAGCAAAAAATCCAGATTTTTCAGGCGTCTGCCGCCGACGCCGTGCAGGTGGACGTATCCGGCAGTGACGGCAATTTGAAATACTACAAGAAAAAAGAAAACAAGACAGTGAAAGACGCCAGCGGCAATGATACCACAAAAGAAGCGGATGTCTGGTATATTGCAGGATATGAGGAAGCAAAACTCACTGCGACAAAGATTGAAAACACCATCTATGATTTTTCGGACATGAAAGCGGAAATGGAAGTCACTTCCGACATGAGCAAAAAAGCGGACTATGGGCTGGAAACGCCGTCTGCACGAGCGACATTGTCCATGCAGGACGGTACACAGTATACCATGCTGCTTGGCGCGAAAGTCCCGACAAGCGACAACTATTATGCCATGCTGGAGGGCAAAGACACGATATATGTGATTACCGGATATAAAGCAAATATCATGTTGGCAAAACCGTTGTCCTATAAAAACACCATGATTGGCAGCATTACCGTAGATGATTTTCAGACTTTCTCTTTAAGCGCAAACGGACAAAAAGTGATTGACGTGCGTAAGCTGAAAGAGGATGACAATCTGCTCAATGCAAACATGACTACTTATGTGATGACATACCCCAATTATGAGGCGGTGCGCGCGGAAGAATTTAAAGAAATTTTAGATAGCGTGGCAAGCGTTACAGCAACTGAATTTGTGGCATTTGCACCGGCGGATTTGTCCGTTTATGGGCTGAGTCAGCCGCGGTACGTGGTTTCATTGGCGGATTCTAAAAATTCTTACCGGATAAGCATTGGGGCGAATGTGCCAAAAGAAGAAGGAGAAACAGTGCAGCGGGTTTATGCCATAGCGGAAGGCGACCCATGCGTGTTTACCATGTCGGCGACAATGCTGGATTCGCTGAAAAGTGTGGATGCGTTTTCTTTGATGGAAAAATTTATGCATTTGGTGAACGTTTCAGACGTGCAAAGCGTTGTTGTGGAAAGTGAAGGAAAAACCTATACGTTGGACGTAGAACATTTCATGGATAAAAATGATGTGGGCGAAGAGTTTGAGGAACAGCGCTATAAAATCAATGGCAAAGACGCAAATCAAAAACGCAGTAAAGCGGTATACCAAAGCATTATCGGGCAGCGGGCAAGCGGCAGTGCAAACGGTGCGCCGGGAGCGGTGCGTTGCACGATTACCTTCCGCATGACAGACGGAACGCAAAGCGTTATGCAGTATGCGGACTATGATGAACGGAATGATACCGTCATCAAAGACGGGACGCCCAGCGGTTTCACAGTGCTCAAACAAGGCATTATCGATATGATGAAACAACTGGAAGAATTGGACGCAGACCCCACAAAGACAGCTTCGTAAAAATGTTGTGAAACGGAAATGTGCCGTGTGACAACGGAACGTTATTATAAAAACAAGCATATCGCCACAGAGGGCGGTATGCTTGTTTTTTTGAGACTAAAAATGATATTCATGATATCAAAAATACACGTATCTTATGTTTTGACGCATGAATGCTTTATTTGCTACATATGTTTTCAGCTAAATTACCGCGGATATAAGAAATTAAAACATACATATGGGATTTTGAAACTTTACGGAGAAAGTCTAGGTATAGTATAATACTTACAACAGTAATGATAAAATGAAAAAAGGGAGGAGGGACTTTCATTGAATCGTTGGCAAAAATGGATACATAGCAGGGCGGTAGCAGGAAGCCTTTTTATCTTCGTATCGGTTGGAAGTCTGTTTGGATGTGCCGGACCGGTATTTAAAGAGAAAAACCGAAATGGCAGTATTTATCCGCTGCAAACAACAGAAACATTAACTTATTGGATGAGGCTTAACGATAACTTGAAAGGATATACGGATGATTTAGGAAATACGCCGTTTGCAAAGGAATTGGAGCAGCAGACAGGTGTTCGTGTAAAATATATTCATCCAAGTCTAAAAGGCGGAAATCAGCAGTTCAAGCTGTTGATAGCATCGGGAGATTTACCGGATATTGTTGAATATGATGTGTCAGGATTGCAAAAGGCATATTTTGAAAATTATGTGATGCGGCTCAACGAGACAATAGAAAAATGGTCTCCCAATTTGAAAGAATATTTAAAGCGGTCTCCGGAGGTGGATAAAATGATACGCACTGATGCAGGCGATTATCTGTTTTATCCGTTTGTGAGAGACAGTGAGGCATTAAGAGTCTATTTCGGGCCTATGATTCGCGGCGATTTGTTGGAAAAACTGGGGCTGCCGGTGCCGGAAACCATTGAGGAATGGCATACGGCGCTAACCTTGATGAAGCAACAATTGGGAATCGAGGCGCCGCTTATCTACAGTAATGATGCAGAGGGATGGGGGGAGTTTTGCGGCGCTTATGGGGAAATGAAAGACTTTTATCTGCAGGACGGGCAGGTGGTATATGGACCGGCGCGGCAAGGTTATAAAGAGTTTTTGAAAACATTCCGGCAGTGGTATGCGGAAGGGTTGATTGACCCTGATATTATCAATGCAGACAAGCAAATTGTAAATAGTTATATTACGCAAGGAAAAAGTGCGGCAACGATTGCGTTTGCCGGCAATGGAATGGGACGATTTAATCAAAAACTGATGGAAGAAACCCCAGAAAAACGGATGGTAGCAGCGCCGCATCCGGTTCTAAACAAAGGAGAAATTCCCAAATTTGGACAGTACAGTCCATTGGTAGGCAGTTCAGGTATCGCGATTACAGCGGCTTGTAAAAATGTGGAAGTGGCGGCGCGTTTTTTGGATTTTGGCTACAGTGAACAGGGCAGACTGGTTTATAATTTCGGCGCGCTGGGAGATAGCTATGAAATGAAAGATGGGGAACCGGTTTATACCAGCAAGATTTTGCAGCCGGAACATGGAGACATTGCCGGCGCGCTTGCGCAATATACGCGGGCAACGCAGGATGGGCCGCATATCCAGATGGAGCAATATCTCATGCAGTATTATCAACTGCCGGAGCAACGAGCAGCGGTTGATGTTTGGAAACGCAGCAATGCCAAAGAGCATTTGTTGCCTTTCTGGGGATATACAGCAGACAATGAATTAGAATTCATGCGGCAGCAAGAAAATATGAAAACATATGTTGAAGATATGACAAATCGTTTTATTATGGGGATAGAACCGATAGAGAATTTTGACGGTGAATATTTGGCAACTTTGCAGGAATTGGGACTCCGGCAGATGTTGGAAATTTATCAACAGTCATATGAAAAATATATAGCAAGATAGGAGGAGATGGAGATGAAACGGTGGATAGCAACATGGGTGGCAGCAAGCATGTTATCGATGGCGGTTTCGGCGATGGCGGCGGAAACGGAAAATGGTATTTTGATAAACAGTACATTCGATAGCATAGAGACATATGCAAAACCGGTCGACTGTTCCATCAATGATAATGGCAATCCGGTATATGCGGAGGTGGAGACGGAAGGGGAAAATAAAGTGCTGCTGCTGGACTGTCAAAGGTCAGAAATTGTGATGGACTATGCATTGTCAGATGCGCCGGTGAATATGATTAGCAGCGCTAATATACGAGTGGATAGTTGTAATGCAGAATTTAAAGTGTTTTTACAGAAAAACAGCGCCGGTAAATTCAGTGGTTTCTTATCGTATTTTCCCGATGGCACAATTCAATCGCAAGACGGAAGAAAAGTCGGGACTTGGAAACCGGGCGAGTGGCATCAAGTGGTATTGGCGCAAAATAACAAAACCAGACGGTATGGTATTTCAATAGATGGAAAAGTAAAAATGACAGATGCACTTTTTGAAAATACTTCTTTTGGTGTGCCCAGTGTAGTACGGTTCCAATTAGCGGCGGGAGCGGAAGGGACAAAAGTGTATTTAGACAATGTGCGTGTTTATGATGGGGACAAAGTAAAAGGGAGTCATTCATTTCCCAAAGAAGTCTATAATCCGAAGGCGGGAGAAAAGCCAGGAAGCGGAGGAACGGCAGGGAATACGGAAAGCAAAGTGACAGATACGGTATATTTGTTGCAGAATTTTAATGGGGACGAAACCGGCGCACGGCCCGAACTGTGGAACGTGGAAGAAAAAGCGAGTAAAATATCCATTGCGGAAGTACCAAGCAAGAAAGATAAAAGTGTCTACATAGAACAAATTGAACAAGACCCATTAATGGATCTCATGGTAACACCTGATTCCACCGATATCATTGCGGAAGCAAAGGTGCGCACAGATGATATGGAGGCAGTGAAACAAATTTTTACCATGCGTGATGCGGGCGGAAAATTTGCTGCCGTATTCAAATTGAATCCGGATGGCTATATTTCAGCGGCAGGAAAACCGCTCACAAAATATATGAAAAAAAGATGGTACGAATTGGGGGCGGCGATTCATTTACAGACAAAGACCATTGATTTTTATATAGCGGGTGAAAAAGTGATGGAAAATGTTCCGTTTGATAATACCGCGTTTACCACGCCGGAACGTTTTCGGTTGCAGGTTGGTGCAAGCAGCAGCGGTGCGGGATTATATGCAGACAATATCCGCATATATGCAGGAACGCAGCCCAAAGACCCGTCTACGCTTAAAATGCCGGAGGAGACAGATGTGGAGATTAGCGGAAAGAGTGTTTTTCCAGAGGAAAAATTAACAGTAGATAAAGTGAACGGATCGGTGGCATTGATTGAAAATCACGGATATGCTTTTGCAGGAAATGCAAAGAAACCGTTGGACGCCCCGCCGTTTGTAGAAAATGGGCGCACCATGATTCCGGTACGGTTTGTAGCAGAAGGATTCGGCGGACAGGTGGATTGGTCGGAGGAAACAAAGACGGTTACGATTCTGGTGGACGGCAAAACCATCCGTATGACGCTCGGTAATGCGGCGATTGAAGTGGATGGGACACCAATTGCTATAGATGCCGCGCCGGTACAAGTGAAGGACAGAACTTATGTGCCGCTGCGGGCGTTGGCAGAGCAGGGGCTGGGGAAAGCAGTCACTTGGTATGACAAAGGCAATATGGCGGTGGTGGGAGAAGCGGCGAAACTGGACGACAGTTCTTTGCAAGATATCTACCAATATGTCTTATATACGCGCCCGAAAGCGCAGACATTCCTGGATAATCTGAATAATGTGCATCCGCGTGTGATGGCGACAAAAGCAGATTTTGACCGCATTCGTGAAGGCGTGAAAAGCGAACCCATGCAATCATGGTTTGAGGAGACGCTGAAGGTTGCAGACGGCATCATGGAAAAGGAAACCTTAAAATATGTCAAGGCAGACGGACTGCGTATTTTGGACGTGTCGCGGGAAATGCTCTCCCGCATGACCAATCTTGGTATGGCATATCAAATCACAGGAGATAAAAAATATGTGGAGCGTGCATGGACGGATTTGGAAGCGGTCGGTAAATTTAAAGACTGGAACCATCAAAACCACTATTTGGACACGGCGGAGATGACGGCAGCGGTCGCGATCGGATACGATTGGATGTATGACTGTTGGAATGACCAGCAAAAAGAATTTCTTGTGAAAACAATTGTCAAACATGGACTTAAACAAGGTGTTAAGTGTTATAATGGACAACCGGGTGTCAACGGCAGTTGGGTGACATGGGACTGGAAC
>CAMNSU010000082.1 GCA_946555455.1 uncultured Clostridia bacterium
TTTTGAAGTGCGCGACGTGGACGCAGAAATTTTTGAAGTGACAGTTCGTGCAAAATGTTTGGAAGAAATTGCAAAAAAGGTTGAAATACCCTCTTAATTACGATATAATATACGCATAGCATATAGCAATATAGGAAGTTCCTCGTCGGGAGGCGACTCGGAACTGTCCTCATGCGTGAGGACAAAATTGCTTCGCAATTATGGTATAATAGCCATAGAAGTATTAGGGGTAAGAATTGATAAAATCCCCCCGCAGGGGAAACCCTCCCGCCCGCAGGCGGGCCGTTTGTAGGGGTGCGGGGAGAATCGGAACTCCCCGCGTTTTTGGTACTTTTTGCGCCAAAAAGTACATTTATTACGATATAATAGTCACAGAACACAAAAGACGGAGGCGGTACAGTGGCAGTACAGACATTTGAGGCAAATGATATTGAAACGGTTATCAATCTGTTTGGAGAATTCGATAAACATGCAAAAATGATTGAACAAAAATATCATGTGCGATTGATGAATAGGGATAATGTGATTAAAATAGAAGGAGAAGATGATGATGTATTAAAGGCAAAGAAAGTGCTGTTTTCGTTAGCAAACATCATCAAAAAAGGAGAAATTCTGACGGAGCAAAATATCACTTATGCCATGACACTGGTAGAAGATGGCATTGATGTTTTGCTCAGTGATATTTCTAAAGACACGGTTTGTATTACGGCAAAAGGAAAACCAATTAAACCCAAAACATTAGGACAGAAAAAATATATCAAATCCATGGAAAAAAATACGGTTGTTTTTGGGATTGGTCCTGCCGGAACAGGAAAAACCTATTTGGCGGTAGCAATGGCAGTGAAGGCTTTTAAAAACAAGGAAGTCAGCCGTATCATTCTAACGCGTCCCGCTGTTGAAGCGGGCGAAAAATTGGGATTTTTGCCCGGCGATTTACAAACAAAGGTTGACCCATATCTGCGTCCGCTCTATGACGCCCTTTATGATATGTTTGGGTTGGAAAGCTATCAGCGTTATGTGGAGCGGGGCGAGATTGAAATTGCGCCATTGGCATATATGCGCGGCAGAACGTTGGATGATGCTTTTATCATATTGGATGAAGCGCAAAACACGACTGGCGAACAGATGAAAATGTTTTTGACCAGAATTGGGTTCGGTTCACGGGCGGTCGTAACAGGCGACATCACGCAAATTGATTTGCCTGCCGGAAAAAAATCCGGATTGAAAGAAGCGCAAAAGGTATTGCAGGGTGTAGAAGATATTGAGTTTTGCCAGTTCAGCGAAAAAGACGTTGTGCGTCATCCATTGGTACAGAGTATTATTAAAGCATATGAAAAATATGACCGTAAACAAAATGTGGAAGCGGCAAAACGGTTTACAGTCAAACGCGGAGGTGGACAAAAGTGAATTATGTGTTTATTGACGATGAAATGATTCCCCTTGGACCGGCGTTGGTAAAGGTAGTACAGAATGTTTCTGCCAAGGTACTGGAACAAGAAGGCGTTGAAATGGATACCAGTATGTATGTAACTATAACAGATAATGAGGAGATTCACGCGATGAATCTGGAACACCGAACTGTTGATGCGCCGACAGATGTATTGTCTTTTCCTATGTTGTCTTACGAAACGCCCGGTAAGATTGAAGCAGAAGAAGGTGATTTTGAGGACGGACGGCTGGTGTTGGGCGATATTGTGATATCAGATGAACGGGCGCGGCAGCAGGCGGAAGAATATGGACATAGTGTGGAACGAGAATATGGTTTCTTGGTGGCGCATTCCACACTGCATTTACTTGGCTATGACCACGAAGAAGAAGCGGAACGTGCTGTAATGCGTGAAAAAGAAGAAAAGGCTCTGGAGAGTCTTGGACTTACCAGATAAAGGCGGGAATGATGATGCAAAAGAGAAATTGGTCATTATGGGACAGCTTTCGGTGCGCTTTTCACGGAATTCTCCACACGGTCTTGACGGAACGGAACATGCGGATTCACATCAGCAGCGCTGCATTGGTACTCTATTTTGCCTATCATTTGCAATTTTCAACTACGGAATGGTGTTTGTTGGTGCTGATAATTGGCTGTGTGTTTGCCGGCGAACTGTTTAATACTGCAATGGAACATGCGATTGATGCAAAGACGGCTGAATATCAGGAATTTGCAAAACGGGCAAAGGATGCGGCAGCAGGCGGAGAGTTGGTGCTGGCGATAATGGCAGCGGTGCTTGGATTCATTTTATTTCTGCAAGACGGACGGTTACATACCTTGTTGCAGCTTTGTACCGGCAGTTGGCTCCGCGGCAGTGCACTAGTAATTTATGGTATCATTGCCGTATGGTTTATTTTTTCAGGAAAAAACAAAAGAGATGGGGGAAAACAGATTGACTCAGAAGTTTAAGTCAGGATTTGTAGCGGTCATTGGTCGCCCAAACGTTGGTAAATCGACATTGATGAACCGTTTGGTTGGACAAAAGATTGCCATTATGTCGGACAAGCCACAAACAACCAGAACGAAATTATTGGGTATCCGTACAACGCAGACTTCCCAAATTATTTTTGTAGATACGCCGGGACTGCATAAACCGCGTACACGTTTGGGAGAATATATGGTTGGTGTCGCAGATAACAGTGCAAAAGACGCCGATTTGATTTTATATGTGAGCGATGCGTCTGTGCCGCTAACGAACGCAGAAGAAGAAATTATCCAAAAATTGGGGAAATATGAATTGCCTTGTATTTTGTTGCTAAACAAGGTAGATTTATGCGAAAAAGAAAGTTTACTGCCGCAAATAGATACTTATCAGAAATTGTATCCGTTTGACAGTATTATTCCAATTTCGGCTAAAAAAGAAAATGGTTTAGAACTTGTTGTCACAGAAATCGAACAGCATTTGCCGGAGGGACCGGAGTTTTATCCAGAAGAAATGGTTACGGATATGACAGAACGCGAAATAACGGCGGAAGTCGTGCGTGAAAAGATGCTCCGTCTGCTGGACAAGGAAGTACCGCATGGCGTTGCTATTGAAGTCGCTGTGTTTCAAGAAAAAGAAAATGTCAATGAAATCGGCGTGAATATCTATTGTGAGAAAGACAGCCATAAAGGGATAATTATTGGGAAACAAGGCGAAATGCTCAAACGCATTGGTAGAAATGCAAGGCTGGAACTGGAAGAAATGATGAAGAAAAAAGTCTATTTAGAATTATGGGTAAAAGTGAAAAATGATTGGCGAAACAACAATCATTTGATACGTGATTTTGGATTTGATACGAGAAAATAAGAATTTATCTCAAAATTTTATTCATGCAGGATATGGAATATTTTTTATATAGAGAATCTATATAAAAAATATTCCATATCAACGCGGAAAAATGTAGCTATAAATGACAAGCGAGTCTTGACTTTAACCACACCCTTGTGTTATAATCATTTATAGGCGATATGGGATGTTAGCGCAGCTGGGAGCGCACCACACTGGCAGTGTGGGGGTCAGGGGTTCGAATCCCCTACGTTCCACCAGAAAAGGCGAACGGTTTGGATGTAGTCCAGACCGTTCAGTTTTTATGCGGGTTTACAGGCTTTTGGTAAAGCACGGTTGGGAGCCGAAAGGTAGATGCCAAGCCGTTTTTGACCAGACTTGAACGGGGGATACCTGTTTTTGAAAGAATTTTTCGAGATAAAAAACAAAAGAAGCAGTTCCGCTGTCGACCAGAAAATATATTGATGCAAATTGAAGGAAGAAAATACTGTTCATTCAAGGGGGTGGAAAATGATTCGGTGACGGGACGTTATGGATGTTCCGCTACGGTAGATGTATCGCCCTACAGCGGCGACTTGCAGCTAAACTATACCGACCTTTCCCTGCCGGGCAAAAATGGACTGAATCTCAATTTGACGCGGTTCTATCAGAGTAATCAGGGGCATGTCATCAGAGATAATAGTCAAAGCGACATCCCAACCCAAGACCCGACAACCTATTTCAATGAACGCTATGCATTGGGGCTGGGCTGGTCGTTTGGGTTTCCGTCTGTAGAGGTGAAGAAAAAACGGAAATGGGATAGTTCCTATGACGGTGAATTATATTATCATGACGGCACAGGCGGCGCTTATCGCGTGAACAGTAAAGATAATCCAAATGAAACGTTGGACGAATACGGAAACTATTTCGAGATATATAATACAAATCTGGATAACTACTATACCGATAACGTGAAGTTTCGGGACGTAGACCATTCCTACTCACGTGGTGGTATCGAATCGCAGTTTTCCTTCCGTGACGCAGAGGGGACGATGCAATATTTTGGGAAACAAGGACAATTATTAGCAATCGTAGACCGGTTCGGAAACGAAATCAAATTTGATTATACCGATATGCCCGCAGAAAGCCTGACGCATTTTGACAGCTATCAGGATTTTGTGCGGTCGAATGTGACAGATACGGATGACCACATAGTTTTTAATAATACCGGCAGCAGTGTGAGCAACGGATATTTTGCAACGAATTATGTATCGGCAGACAGTGAAGTGGATACTTATACGAGGGGCTTCGTGTATCAGGCAGGTGAAAACTTGCGGAATTTCAGCGGTACGCTGGAGGTCTACGTAGATGTGCGCGGTTTGGAAAATGCGCCGCTGTCTTCGGAACTGATAAAAACCATCACGCCGGACAAACAAATGGAAACGGTGACGGAAACCATGCAATTCACCATAAACCGCAATGCATACAGCGAACCGCCGCGGTCACTGCGTCTGCGCGTGGAAATCAAAGGTGCAAAAGGCGGTATATGGTTTGACGATGTGCGCGTGCAGCCGCATAAACCGCTGCTCAGCAAAATCACAGATACGTTAGGGCGGACACTGGAATTTACCTATAACGGCGACTTATATCAGAGATATGAAGGCAACCCCTATCATGAATTGAATGTGGCAGTGAAAGACCCGAATGGAGAAAAGTTTCGGGAGTTTGCCTATAGACGCGTACCGGCGGAGTTTTATGTCGATAATAATCAGGGAAGTGTGTACTGGGAAAACCGGTACTACATATTCTATGGCTGCGATATATATGGCAACGATAGAGGATTCAATGGAATGAGTGACATTGAAACAAGAGTGAAATCTCAAAGCGTAGCGTATCAAACGAAAGAAGGAAGCGCGTCAGCGTGGTATCATAACGAGGCAGTCGGAAAAAGTTATACGTACAAAGGTCGTCCTTATATTAGCTACGTTGAACATGACAATTCACTCACTTATATAAATTATGAGCAATATGGAATTAAAAAAGTGGTAGGCGCTGCTGTAGATACGCCGCGGGACTATGGCGGATATGAAACGGTATACCATGTTGCTGAAACTTATGATACCAACAGAGTGAGCGAGAGTGAAAACACAAAAAGCAACCGGACGGCATATGACTATACAACGGGTTTCTATAAAGACGAGACGGCATACCTTGTATCCAGCAAGTATGGGGCAGTCTATGGGCTTGACCCAAAACTCGGTTCCTATCAAGTGAAAATAACACCCCCCTCCGGCAGTGTGGAAACCTATGCCTATACCAAACATACCTTTGAAACAGGCAGAAAACGAAAATTTCAAATTAACCTGAATCTGCCGGACAAGCAAACCAGCACGGAGAGTACAAAATCAGGAGCGGACAACATTGTTACCGAAATGTTCTATGAGAGCGAATATGCGATTAACAGCCCCACGCAAACCACCGTCACGGAAACCATTGGCGGCGTGGCGCACAAATATATCACGCGGACGGAATATGATGAAAATTCCTGCCTACCGGTGAAAACCAGTCTGCCGCTGACAGAGACAGAAGCGGCAACTGCCGGAATCCCGACAGAAAAAGCAGTGACAACAACCTATCAGAACATCGGAAGCCGGACGTTCCTGCCCAAAACAAAAAAATACTATCAGTCAATGTCCGTTTCCTGCACCGAAAATGTGGTATATGATACGCTGGGCAGAGTGACGGAAACGGTGGACGCTGCGGGAAACTCGTCCTATCTGGAATATGACGCCACTTATCCGTGGCTGCCGTCGCGTGTCTATTATAAAGACCCAGAAAACCGCGGGCAACAGGAACGCATCAGCGAAATTCTCTATGATAACACCGGCGGTCACGGAATCGGCCCCACAAAAGTGAAAACGAAATATCAGGACGGCAAATATGCCGAGCAGCAAATGACCTATGACGGCTGGGGACGGACGCTCACGGCAACCGTCTGAAAGCGGGAACGTATATCGTGGAGGAAACCAAAGCCCCGGACGGGTATGTATTGGAAACGGTGTCGCAGACGGTGCAGATTAACGCCGGGGATACGCAGACGCTCACTTTTTATAACAAACCGGATTCTGGGCTGCTGATTACCAAACTGGACAAACGGGCCGGCAAACCGCTTTACGGCGCGGTGTTCAAGGTGACAAAGGACGACGGTTCGGTGGTCGGTAACGCCAACGGCAGATACACCACCGACAGAAACGGAACCATTCATATTTATGGTTTGCCGACAGATACCTATGTTGTAACCGAGATAGAAGCGCCGGACGGGTACACGCTGGACAGTATGCCGCAGACGATTAAGCTCAAATCGGGTGAAACGCATGAGCTGACATTCTAAAACGAGTCTATCGGCGGAATCCGCATTACCAAGCTGGACGAAGAAACCCGTCAGCCCATCCGTAACGTGGAATTTGAAGTGGAATACATGAACGGGCGGCGTATCGGCACATTTCGCACCAACGCAAACGGCGTCATCAACATTGACGGGCTGGAGAACAGCTGGTATTCGGTGATAGAGAAAAAGGCGGCAAGGGGATATATTTTAGATTCCGAGCCGCACGACGTCGAGGTGAAAGACGGGAAAATTACAAGAGTCACGCTCACGAACCGGAAAGCATCTTCGTTCTTGATTCATAAGGTGGATGGCACAACGGGCAAGGGCATTTACGGCGTGACATTTTTGGTGTCTGACCGTTACGGCAAGCCGGTTGCGCAGTACACCTCCGACCAGAACGGCTATGTGTATATGGATGATACCGACCTGCAAGACGGCAAATATCATATTCGTGAAATCTCCGTTCCGCAGGGGTATGTGATTGACCCGGAGGTAAAGACATTTTATGTGGAGTACGGACAGACCTCCAACATCACTTGGTATAACACGCCGACACAGGCGCAGATACAGATTGTAAAAAAATCCGCGGACGATAACCAAATCAACGGTTTGCCTGCCGGAAGTCTTTTAGAAGGGGCGACCTTTGAGATTTGCGACAGAGGCGGGAATACGGTGGATACCATCAAGACGGACAAGAACGGGCGGGCCAGTTCTAAAACATTGCCGCTGGGGATTTATACTGTGCGGGAAACACAGGCGACGGCGTACTATTCTGTCAATGAAACAGTCATGACGGCGAACCTTGAATTTTCGGGACAGATTGTAACCTTCGAGGTGCTAGACAAGTCGGTATCCACGGGTGTGTCTATCATCAAACGCGGATACAATGAGGTGATGCCGAACAATCCGCTGGTATATACATTTTCAAGTATTGCGAATACTTCCAGCGTACCGCTCGACAGCTTCTACTGGAGAGACACATTGCCGTCTGCGATCCGCTGTGAAAAGTTAGTGACAGGTACCTACAATCAGCAGTTATCCTATAAGATTGTGTATCAGACGAACCTTTCAAATGGCGAGTACCGGACGATAAATGACAATCTATCTACAAGTCACAATTACGCATTGGATATTTCCAACGCGGCTTTGGGACTTGCGAATAACGAGTACATCACGGAGATTATGTTCGTGTTCGGGCATGTGAAAGCGGGCTTTGCACAGGTGGAAACGCCATATCTGTACGCAAGAAGCATATGGGGATTGCCAAACGGCGCGATGTTCACCAATCAGGCGGACGTCGGCGGCGTGTATAACGGGCAATGGATTACCAGCGTTTCCAGATGGGTAACAAAAGTGTATAACTACACGCATATTGAAATGCCCCGCACAGGCTATTAAAAATCAGTTTAGCAAATGCCGTCATAGCAATATGGCGGCATTGCTATTTTACAGAAAGGATTTGGCTATGAAAAATAAGATAAAAAAGATGGCTGCAAGAACATTGCCTCTTGCGGTATATATCCTCATGCTGCTGACGGTGCAGGCGTTTGCGGTGGAGGATATGTGGACGGTGGCAAACCGGATTATTATTGATGTGTACAACAAGATTGCAGGCGTTAGTACGGTGCTTGCGGCGCTGATGACAACAGTTTGCGTAGTGGGGATGAAGCTGTCGAACAATCAGCAGAAGGTAGACCAGAGCGTGGACTGGCTCAAGCGCATCTGGATTGCGTGGGCGATTATTAACGGGATTGGCGCGTTCTTAGCGTATGTCAGGCCGCTGCTGTCGGGACTGAATACGATTTCTTGATGATTTTGGAGGCAGAAAAATGTTAGAACCGATATTGAAAGGGTTGGTGGAATGGCTCTATGAAATGATGCTGGCAATTATGGCGTATGCGTCCGGCGAGCTGCTGGGCGTAATGAGTATGGATTTGTCGTATTTTGAGAAAACCGCGCCAGTGGTTTCGGAGATTGTCAATGTGTTTGTCGCGCTGGGCTGGGCGCTGCTGATAGGGAATATGGTGTTTCAACTGATGAAGTCTATTATGTCCGGTATTGGCTTTGAAGCGGAGGATCCAAAGATTATATTCCTCCGCACCTTTGTATTTTCGTTTTTGCTGCTTGCGTCCCGGCAGATATGCAATATCTGCTCCGGGATTGCGGGTACGGTAATCAATATGCTTGCGCTGCCAAGCTCCATTACGGTGACAACGCCGGACGAGAGTATGTTTTCGCTGGGCGCGGAGGCAAAATGGCTGCTGGTCATTATTGTCGGTGTAGTGCTGATGTTTCAGATGTTAAAGCTCTTGTTTGAGATTGGTGAACGGTACGTGATAACTTCGGTGCTGACTTTTTTTGCGCCGCTTGCCTTTGCAATGGGCGGCAGCCGCAACACCAACGATATTTTCAAGGGCTGGTGCAGGATGTACGGCTCCATGCTGGTGATGATGATCATGAATATTGTGTTTTTGAAGCTCATTATGTCCGCCATGTCGCAGATGACGTCGGGCGGCGTGTTAATTTGGCTGGTGTTTGTGGTTGCGCTCACCAGAGTTGCGCGGAAGATTGACAGTCATATCGGGAAAATCGGCTTAAATCCGGCACAGCCGGGTGCGGGCATTGGTTCCAGAATCCCCGGTATGATGACCATGGTTGCAGTGCGGACAATGGGTTCGTTGGTGAGCCGCAGCCTTGCGGGGAGCAAAGGAAGCGCTGGCGCGCAAGGCGGCGCTGGGAAGAACGGCAGAGAGAAATCCGGTGCATCGGGAGGCGCGAAACCGTCCAGACCGCCGATATCAAGGAATACAGAGCGAAACGGCAGCGCCGGAAATACAACGATTGGCGGGACAGCACAAAATACGGAAAATATGTATGCGAATCCGCAGAGTGCGAACAGGAGTACGCAGGCGGGAACGGTTCAGCCGAACGGCAAGGGCAATCCGGCAGGAAAAGCGGGAACAGGCGGAACAACAGAGTCTGCCGTCAGTCGGCAGGGCGTATCGGAGGGCAACGGCAAGCCGGTACATAGCGCAAATGCACCCAAACCGGGCGCAAACCGTCCGCCCATTCCGCGAACGACCGAACGAACTGGCGGGTACCCACCGGAACATGGCAATGTTGCTGCCGGAGGCAATGCGGAAGCAGTCGGCAGAGACGGCAGAAATGCGCCGGCTAGAGGCAAAATCGGCAGAGATACGCAGATGCATAAAGCAGCGGGTTCGCCCGCCGGCAGTTCCACCAAGAATGCCGCAGACATCAAAAAATAACGGCGTAAGGACGGAACCGGGCGGACAGGAGGTATCCGTCACCCGAAACGAGCAGAAACATACGCAGAACCGCGGCGGAGTACGGTCAAACGGGCAGTCGTTCGGCGGAGGCGTTCGTAGTACAACGATTGGCGGGAAAACAGACGGCGTCAATATTAACCAAGCGGAGCAGAGCCGGTTTGCATCGGCGCAATCCGAGCGTTTTGGAACCGAACGCTTATCGTGGGAAACCGCCGGGCGCGAACGGGAGAAACGCACGGATACGAAAGCATATTACAGCGCGGAACACCGGAATATTGCCGAAACGGAGCATAGAATCAACCACGAATACAAGCACGGACGGTATAACCCGGCGGCGGCAAACAAAAAGGCGAAAAAGCAATATTACCGCAAGGAAAGCCTGCAGGAACGCCGTGCAAACGAAAGAAAACGGAACAGGGGTGAGAACGATAGAAAACGCAAACGGTAGAAGCGGCACGCAAAAGGCGGTTCGCGGCGCGCAGATGCTCAAGGGCGCAGTCAAGGCGGCGGGCGGCATTGCGTCCGGCAATTTTGTGGCGGTCGCGCAGGGCGTGGCGGAGGCGTTGTCGCCAAAAGTGATTGCGGCAATTTTAGGGATATTGCTGTTTCTCATCTTATTGCCGGTCATCATCCTGTCCGCCGTCCCGCAAATGCTGTTTAGCTGGGGAACGGTCAACGATGCGGAGCTGATAGAGCGCAACAGGCACGGAACGGCGCTGGTGCAGCATTACGAAGCTGTGATAGAAAAGCAGGAGGAGGGCGTGAACCCGGACGTTTACTGGCTCATTTCCATTGAGTCGGTGCGGTCTAAGCAAAAAATAGAGGATATTTCCAAAGATGATGTGGAAACGTCCGTGAAAAACAGTTTTACAAAAGATGAGGGCGGCAATATCCGCAACAAGTCGCCCGATGAAATGATGGAGGAGTTGGGATTTTCCGACGAAGAAAAGAACTGGGCGAACCTGATGTACTCCAGTTTGAGCGAGCAGTATCTTGACCCGGACAGCGAATACGGCGACGCGGGCGGATTGCCGAGCTACGATGGCGTTACGCTTGGGGAATCGGGCGAAACGCAGGTGGTATACTATAACCAACTGGACGAACGCTGGTCGCATCAGATGTATGGCAAATCCAGCACCATCGGTGCGGCGGGCTGTGGGCCGACATCGCTTGCGATTGCTGTTTCCTCTTTAACCGGCAAAAATGTTGATCCGCCGACAGTTTGTGCGTGGTCGGTGGCAAACGGTCACCGCTGCGAGGGGAACGGCAGCTATCACTCGCTCATTACGGAGGGCGCAAAGCATTACGGGCTGAAGGTGGAAAAGCTGGGACGTTCCAGCACGCGGGAACTGGAAAAGCATCTGTCAAGCGGGCATCTGGTGATTGCAATTATGGCGAAAGGGCATTTTACGTCAAGCGGACACTTCATTGTCCTGCGCGGCGTCACCAAAAGCGGCAAGGTGCTTGTCGCCGACCCCGCAAGCTATAAGCGGAGCGGCCAGGAATGGGATATGTCCATTATCTTAAACGAGGCAAGAGGCGACGCGGCGGCAGGCGGCCCGTTTTGGGCGGTGTTCAAATGATAATGAAGAAGTTATCAAAAATGATTGACATCTTGATAACTTTTTAGTATAATAAATAATGAGAGGGGGAAAACTTCTTGCATGAGATAATTTTTTATCGCGATAAAAACGGGCATGAGCCGGTGTATGAATACATGAAGTCCCTGAAAGAAAAGAATAGCAAAGACAGCCGGATTAACTTAAATAAAATGAATGATTACATACAGGCGCTTAGCATGTATGGCACGCACTTGCCGGAGACATATGTAAAGCATTTGGATGGCGAGATATGGGAGCTTAGACCGATTCGCAACCGTGTTTTATTTGCCGGTGTTGTGGGCGGAAGATATGTGTTGCTGCATCACTTTATAAAGAAAACACAAAAGACGCCTGTGCGGGAAATTGAACAGGCAAAGCGAGAATTACAGGATTTCATCGAGAGGAGTGATTTGGATGAATAAAAATAGTTCCGTAGGACGTAGCTGGGCAGAGACGCGGCAAGAATTGTTTACAGCGGAAGAAATTGCAGAAAGTGATTTAAGAGTAACGATTATCGGCGAGCTGATAAAGGCGCGTCAGGAACAGGGAATCACGCAGAGGCAATTAGAGGAGTTAAGCGGCGTAAAGCAGCCGATTATTGCAAGGATGGAGAACGGAACCTCTGTTCCTAATTTAAGCACGATATTAAAGGTGCTTGCTCCATTGGGAAAAACGCTGTATGTTGGTGACTTGAAAAAATAGTTTTATAGTGAAATGTAGGAGGTGTCGCTATGTGTACACAAGCTAAATTAAATATGCTTATATCACAGATTGTGGAATATTCCAAAGAGGTCTTCGGAGATAAATTTCGCAATGTAATTTTGTATGGTTCCTATGCACGTGGTGATTATGATGACGAATCGGACATAGATATTATGATCATGGTAGACATGGAACCGGAAGAGTTAAAGGCGTATCGAAAAAAGATGATTCCTTTTATTGCGGATCTCAATTTGGAAAATGATGTGTTTATGGTTTCTAAATTGCAAAGTTTATCCTTCTTTAATAAGTGGAAGGATGCCATGCCGTTTTATCAAAATGTACTAAAGGACGGTGTGATGTATGCCTAATCAAGAACAATGTGATTTAGCAAACTATCGAATTGAAAAAGCAAAATCATGTATAAAAGATGCCGAAATGTTAGAAAAAAGCGGTGGAGATGTTTCGGCGGCAAATCGCGCATATTATGCAATCTTTCATGCGGTCAGAGCAGTGCTCGCATTAGAAGGTGTGGACAGAAAAAAGCATGCCGGTGTAATTGCGTATTTTCAACAGCATTATATCAAGACTGGAATATTCGATAGAAAATATTCAAGTGTTTTACAAGATGCCTTTGAAATACGACAGGATTCGGACAGATCGGAAGAGCGTCGTGTAGGGAAAGAGTGTCTCTTGAAGTGTAGAT
>CAMNSU010000083.1 GCA_946555455.1 uncultured Clostridia bacterium
ATACAGTATTGACGGAAAAACGCCTGATTTCTACAAACGGATCAGTCAGGATTTTATTGACCAGTTTACCAATACGAATTGCAGTATTATGGAGGACGTTCTGACAGAAGACGGCGCCGCCTATATTGTCATGGGCAGAAGAGTATTTGACTATTACAGCAGCAAAGATTTGGGCTATATCCTTTTCTATACAAATGTGGACTCTATCGCCCCTCTATATGCCGGTCTGAAAACAGAGAGCAGCAATATATTTATTATGGCAGGCGACTGTATCATCTCTCACACAGATAAGGCGGCGCTGGGGAAAAACTTGTGGCTTATGATTCCTGATTCTTCTGAGGGCAACCGGCAGCTTTCCAAGCATTCTATCCAACAAATTAACCTCCCTGACATTTTGGGCGGAAAAATCAACATGGTAGTCGAAACCTCCTATGAAAATATGTTTGAGATTATTCATCTGCTGAACAAAATCAATCTGATACTGCTCCTAGTTGCTTTTGTCGTTATATTCCTCGTAAGCAAGATTGTTTCCAAAAAGTGCCTTGCCGTTGTCAATAAGTTAAACGACGACATGATTGCCTTTGCGGATAAGCCCGAGGAATATATCCCCAAAAATCACCACAGCGAAATTGCTTCGCTTGAATACTGCTTTAATAATATGGTAACACGAATCCAAGATCTTATCACGAAAAATCAGAAGGAGCAAGAAAGAAAACACATTGCTGAACTCTGTACCCTGCAAGCACAGATTAAACATCACTTTGTCTATAATGTACTTGATATCATTTTCTGGAAAGCGCACAGTTGTAATCAAGAAGAAATCAAACAGATTGTGCTTGCCTTATCTTCTTTTCTGCGTATCAGTCTGAGTCATGGCAGCAATTTTATAACAGTCAGAGAAGAAGTGAAACATGCAGAAAATTATCTCATTTTAGAACAAATGCGTTTTGAGGATTTGTTTGATGTAGAGTTTCATATTGCGGAGGATATTCTGGATATCAAAGTGCTTAAAATTATCCTGCAACCGCTTGTGGAAAATTCTATCAAGCATGGCTTTAAGGATATCAATTATAAAGGAAAAATCATTGTCAATGGATATCTGCGTAATGAAGATACGCTTATTTTTGAAGTGATTGACAATGGCCGCGGCATTGCCTGCGACCCATTTGCACCGTCTGTCCACTCCCTGGAGAATAAGATTAGCTATGGACTTTCCAATATTTCCGAACGTCTGCGTTTTGAATATGGCGAAGAGAGTAAAATCCAATTTATGGATACCAACGGAAACGGAACCCATGTAGAGGTCATCATAAAATATAAAAATACATCTGATACGGAATAAATAAGGACTGCTGCTCCCTTTTGGAAAAACGATAATAAAACATTATCACAAAAGCGGCATATCTGTTTCTGTATACAAGAACAGATATGCCGCTTTCTTATGCCCTTTACCTTTCTGCCTCTTTCCTTACCTTTTTTCTCCATGCAAGCGGCGTTTCGCCGGTGATTCTTTTGAACGTGTTGATGAAATAACTGAAATTATTGTAGCCGACAGATAAAGAAATATTCGTAATGCTTATATCGCTTTCTTTCAAAAGAACTTTTGCATTTTCAATTTTTAATAAATTACAATATTCCTTTAGGGTATATCCACTTTCACGCCTAAACATATGACTGATATAAGATTTACTGTAATGAAACTTCCGGCTCAGCATATCCAGCGTTACCGCCCCATGCTGTTCATTGATATAGGCAAGTATTTTGGAATATATGCTATCTGTCCGCTGTCCCTCTTTGACCGTCAGCAAAAACACTGACATCATCGCGCAAAGGGGCGGAATCACCGTTTCAAGAAGTTCATATGGTACAGGTTCTTCGTTCATATTGTCATCATACCATTTATTTTGACCATACGCTATCTTTTTATCTCTATACCCACTTACACTTACAAATCCAGCCACTTCATCTCCACACCGAAACCTGCGTATATATTCATGTACGCCGGCATGGCAGGTTCCTTCATAGCTTTCCGCCCCATGACATTTTTTTATCGCAAAGGCTTGGCAGCGCCAACATTTACGCTGCATATGCAATACGTTTTTTACATATAGACAATATGCATTAATATGTCCATAGTATTTTTGAAAGCCTGGCAGTATTCCTTCCGCAGGTATAAAAGAATATTGGGGTGCAAAATGTACCGATATACTGATATGATGCGTCTCCTCCAAATATTGAATATACTGCATCATCTTTTCAGAGGAATCATCTGTTGCACCATTTTTCATTCGGACATCACCTTCTTCCGAAACACCATTTTTGCATTTTTTTCATATTTTTTAGCATAAAACTGCAAGAAATTTAATATTTTCTTTGTTAAATTTATATTAGCATAGAACAATCATCATGTCAATAAGGAGGGAATCAATATGCTTCGCAGACAAAAAATCACAGCCGATTTATGCGTTATCGGCGGCGGTATGGCTGGTATTTGTGCGGCAATCGCTGCCGCGCGGCAAGGTGCATCTGTCGTTCTGATGCATGAACGTCCGGTATTGGGCGGAAATGCTTCGTCTGAAATTAGAATGTGGATTCGTGGGGCAGAGGGTAAAAACAATATGGAAACGGGTATCATCGAAGAAATTTTCCTTGAAAATTGCTATAGAAATCCCACGAAAAACTACTATATTTGGGATACGGTGCTATATGATTTTGTTATAAGAGAGAAAAATATAACGCTTTTACTGAATTGCACTTGCATGGACGCCGTCTGCGCGGACGGCGATTTCGGCGACGGCAGAACAAGAAAAATCAAAAGTGTCACCGGATATCAAATGACCACGCAAACTTTTTATGACGTACAAAGTACAAACTATGCCGATTGCTCGGGCGACAGTATTTTAGCGCCGCTCACAGGCGCGGAATATCGGTTGGGACGAGAAAGCGCTGACGAATTTACGGAAGATACTCCAGTCAAAACGCCTGACAACTGCGTTATGGGAATGAGTTGTTTGATTCAGGGACGCGAAACAGCGCACCCTATCACCTATATTCCGCCGAAATGGAGCACACCGCTTACGAATGAACATTTCAAATATCACATGCCCGACCTTGGCAGTCCCTATGAGAATTTTTGGTATCTTGAACTTGGCGGCGACCGTGATACCATACATGACACCGAGCATATCGCCAAAGACCTGATATCTCTTGCCACCGGCACCTGGAATTATATCAAGAACTCCGGCGCCTTTCAGGCACAAAATTGGGATTTGGATTTTCTTGGGTTCCTGCCCGGCAAACGTGAATCACGCCGTATGGTAGGCGAATACATCATAACGCAGCAGGATATTGCTGCAAATAAAATCTTTGAAGATACGGTAGCTTACGGCGGCTGGCCCTATGACGTGCATTGCCCTGACGGATTTTACAATAAAGGCGAAGTGAATACAGTAGCCGCAACCCCTTCCCCCTACTGCATTCCCTACCGCTCGATGTATTCCAAAAACATTGCGAATTTATTTTTTGCCGGACGCAACATCAGCGTAACACATATGGCTTTAAGCAGCACAAGAGTGATGGCTACCTGCGCACTCATTGGGCTGGCTGTCTTAACAGCCGCCGCCTTTGATTAAAAATATACCCTTTCCCCACATGGCGTATATCAAAACAAATTACACGAACTGCAGCAAACGCTGGCGGAAAACGACTGTTTCCTGCCCCATATCCTTCGCGAGACAAGTAATTTATGCAGCAAAACACCAATCATCAACGGAAACGATACCTTAAAAAATGGCATAGACCGTCCAAATAGCCTATATCAAGATATTGCATGTGGCGTAGCTGTCAAAAACGGAACCGCTCTTGCATACAATTTCAGTAAACCCGAAATGGTTCATTCGCTCCATCTGACTTTTGACAGCGATTTAAACCGTGAGACGCTTCCGGGTGATTATATTGACCGAGTTTGTTCCATGCGCAGCAATGTGCGTATGGATAGCCCGCAGTGCTGCGTACCAAAAACACTGTGCAAAGAATTTGAGGTACACATTACTACCCAAGACGGCACAAAAACAATATTGGCTCAGAATTGTAATTTAAACAGAGCTTACAGCATTGATATCAACGAGCCAATCTACAGCATTTCCCTTACGCCCAAATCCAATTGGGGAAATACCGACACCACAACCGTATTTTCTTTCGATTTTAAATAATTTGGGAACGCTTCGAGATGTTCTTGTATACGCCCTTATGCCTAATTTTAATAAATCTCTAAACGCCCTTTATAGACAAATCCTATGAAGGGCGTTTTTTTGCATAAAAAACGGAGCAAAGTTTTTCTTTGCTCCGATGATATGGAGGCGCCACCCAGATTTGAACTGGGGATAAAGCTGTTGCAGAGCTCTGCCTTACCACTTGGCTATGGCGCCATACTGTTTTATTCTATGCAAGTTATTTTGCCATTATGTCTGCTGTTTAAAACTTGCAAATTTTCTGTTATAATGAAAAATGAATAGTGGGCTGCGATGCTGCCCATTATTCATTCTCCACACAGATGCCCTAGTGGGCTGATTTGGAGCGGAAGACGGGATTCGAACCCGCGACTTTCACCTTGGCAAGGTGACACTCTACCACTGAGTCACTCCCGCAAATAATGATGGTGCCTCCGGACGGAATCGAACCATCGACACAGGGATTTTCAGTCCCTTGCTCTACCGACTGAGCTACAGAGGCAAATTGGCGACCTGAAAGGGACTCGAACCCTTGACCTCTAGCGTGACAGGCTAGCGTTCTAACCAGCTGAACTACCAGGCCGAATATGGTGGGCACAATAGGGCTCGAACCTATGACCCTCTGCTTGTAAGGCAGATGCTCTCCCAGCTGAGCTATGCGCCCATATCCACTGTCCCATTCATGCGGAACATTGATTATTATACTATATCCAGAATCAAAAGTCAAGGGGTAATTTCATTTTTTTTGCCATTAAATTCAAATTACCCCCCTATACCTTCCATTTTCTCTTGTTTTCTATATCTTTCTAACTAATTCTCGCAATTCATCTTCAGAAAATGGATATGTTTTATTGCAGAAATGGCAACGAATTTCCGCTCCGTTCTGTTCCCGCGCCATATCCAACAATTCCTTTTTCCCAAGAGAAATCAAAACGCGTTCAATCCGTTCTCTGCCGCAATTACAGTGGTAAACAGGCTCGCGTTCTTCTGTGATGTCATAGGAGAAACCCTGCAATATTTTTTCCATCATCTCTTCCAGTGTATGCTGCTCCGCTAACATTTGTGTCACTGCCGGCATATGCGCCACATTTTCTTCTAATTTGCTCACAACCTCTTCGGGGCAGTCTGGCATAAGCTGCACAATATATCCACCGGCTGCTTTTACGGTATAATCTCTGTCAACCAGCACCCCCAGCGCTACCACTGACGGCGTTTGCTGAGAAGTTGCATAATAATAAGCGATGTCCTCTGCAATTTCTCCGCTCTGCAATTCCACCCGTCCCACATAGGGTTCCTTCATACCCAAATCATGTACGACCGTCAAATGCCCCTGTCCAATGCTTCCGCTGACATCCAGTTTTCCATTGGGTTTCAGCGGCAAGTCCACCAGCGGTTCCCCTACATAGCCGCGCACTCTGCTGTCACTGTCGCTCACTGCCACAATACAGCCAACTGGGCCGTCCCCCTTAAGCTGAACAGAAATGGTTTCCTGCTGCGTCTTTAATTCCGCTCCCATCATAGCGGCAGCGGACAGCGACCGTCCCAGTCCCGCCGTCACAACAGGCGATGTCCCATGAATTCTGCGCGCTTCCTCTACCATTCCATGAGAATCAATTGCAAAGGCGCGGAAATGTCCTTCTTTTTCTATCATACGAATCAATCTGTCTTTCATGTCTTGCGTCCTTTCCTATGTTATCGCTTTGTGTATACCTGTTTCATTCACCAAATATTGCAGCGGCACGTCATGCGGCTGCGAAAACACATTCTCGGTCATTTGCGCCGCATAACATATCCCCATTGTCCAGCCATGATACTGCTGCAAAATCCGGTCATAATATCCTTTCCCATACCCAATACGTCCGCCCATAGAATCAAATGCCACGCCCGGCACCAGCATACCTTCGATTTCCTCCGGCACAATAACCGCGCTGCATTCCGGCGGTTGAAAAATGCCATATAACCCCTGTTCCAATGTTTTCATTTTCGCTTCATGAAACACCATCACGCCGCCAGAATAAGAGATGGGCAGCGCCAATCGCTTTCCTTCCTGCGCCAACTTTTCCAGCAACGGACGTAAATCCACTTCGCTTCCCAGCGGATAATACGCGGCAACTGTCTTTGCCTGTTTCAGTTTAGGACAGGAATGCAGAAGCGCACAGATATCCCGCGACCACTTTGTTCTCTGCTGCTCCTTCAATTCGTTTCTAAGCGCTAAAAAATGCTGGCGCAATTCCTGTTTATTCATATTTCATACTTTCCTTCACTTGCTGCGCGGTCGCTTCACCCTTAAGCTGTTTTAAAATCTCAAATGCAAATAAGTGCGCTGTTCCTGCACCTTTAGAAGTAATCACCTTTCCGTCTGTCACAACCGCGCTGTCCGTTATCTCCGCACCTGTTAGCTGATTTTCAAACCCATCATAACAAATGGCTTTTTTTCCTTTTAAATATCCATATTTTCCGAGCACGGAAGGCGCCGCACAAATAGCGCATAAATAAAGTTCCTTTTCCTGCGCCCGGCGCAGTGTGTCTTCCACCCATGCCGACTGTTTTAACCGTTCTGTGCCCGGTCCGCCGCCCGGCAGAATCACAGCTTCCGTCTCCGGCAGCAATCCGTCTTCGACCGCTATATCCGTTTCTATGCGGATACCATGCGCGCCGCACACCCACTTTTCTGCTTGTATGGAAACCATTTTGACTTCCACACCGCCGCGCCGCAAAATATCTACCACCGCAAGCGCTTCTATTTCTTCAAATCCATCTGCAAACAATACCATTACCATATTTATTTCCTCCTTCAATACCATTGCGGTAAATTGATATAAATACTGTTTTGATTTCCTGCTGTTTGTCCCAGCAATTCCATTCTTTTTCCTGCGCTAACGCCTAAATAAGCAGCGGTTTCCTCCGGCGTACAGCCGATTTTTTTCGCCATATAGCTTGGCGTCACGATGCGCTGCACCCCTGTCTGATATAGTTTCGTATATAACGGGTCTCCTGGCGCAAGGCGCAGCCGGATTTTTTTGGTTTGCATACTGTGGCTGCCTATAAATTGCAAAATGGCACACGCGCCCGCTTCGTTTCTATACGCACATTCCGGCACGTTGATTTCCTGCGGCGTGACATGGTATACCAAATATGCCACCGCCTCTTTTTTCTGGTAAAAGACATAAGCGCCGCCATGGCATTCTGCCGAAAAGCCCTGCACAATCTGTTCCATATCCTGCTGCGTTCGCGCAATTGTAACGTCCCAATACTTTGCGTATGTCTCATAAATCGGCAGAAGCGGCGCCGCTTTTTCCACACGCTCTGCCGTTCCGTCAAACCGATAGCCCGCCGCTAAGGAAACCGGAAACACATATTCTTCTTTTGACGTGCAATACACATATCCGAACCGCTCATAATAGCCACTAATTGCCGGCACCAGCAGCAGCATAGAGACGCCCCGCTCTGCGGCAATCTGCTCTGCAAACGCCATCATTGCCGCCGCGATACCTTTCCCGCGGCTTTGCGCAAAAACCGAAACGCCCGCAATATAGTAACAGGCTTCTGTCTTATCATGCAAATGCAGTGCAGTGGGAACCAATTGCAACGCCCCTGTCACTTGACCTGCTTCCACCGCCACAACCGTATTGTCTGCACAATATCGGCTGCCAAACACCCACTGCAAATATTGCGGTTCTTCATAGAAACAATAGTCCCACAGATTCTGTACCTGTTTGGTTTCTTCCGGTTTTGCCAGTCTGACTTCCACCGCTGTCCCTCCCTGCTTTAGAGAATCTTCTCCATTCCTTCCGTTCAGGCAAACAACCGCCGCGCATGGAATTTTCTTTTGTTTACCTGAAAACCATTTCTATCCTATTGTACCATATTTTTTTCTCTTTTTCCAGACTTTCTCCTATTCTTTCCCACTTTTTTAAAAAAACAGAACATTTTATGGATAATTGCTTGATTTTTTATGGATTTCATTATATAATAGTACTGCAAACAGGGGCATATGGCTTGCCAATCTAATAAACGAAGGCGGTGGAGATTTTATGAAACTGGTTATTGCAATTGTACATTCTGAAGACAGCAACAAACTAAATTCTGCTTTAAATCAAAAAGGCTACGGTGTCACCAAACTGGCAACCACAGGCGGATTCCTACATGCCGGAAACACAACGCTGATGATTGGAACAGAGGAAGATAAAGTCTCGGACGTAATGCAGATTCTTCGGGAACAATGCCGTACCCGCAAACAAATCACCACTACTTCTGCGCCAATGGGCGGCGTAATGCCCTATCCGATTGAAGTTGAAGTAGGCGGCGCCACTGTGTTTGTTCTTGATATTGAACAATTTGAAAAGCTATAAGGAATGGGAAACATGCAGCAATCCAATCAAGTCTCATCACTGGAATCTTACCTGCGCACTATAACAGCAAAAGGGCGCGTGTCTCATGCCTATTTGCTGGAATCGCCAAGCCCCGATATGGGACTTGCTATTGCCCAGAAATTTGCGCAAATGCTGTTATGCGATACCGGAGACGGCTGTGGCACCTGTAAAAATTGTAAGATGGTGCAAAGTTTTTCTCATCCTGACCTACAAACTGTTCAGCCACCGGAGGACAAAAAACAAATTTCCGTGGCGCAGGTGCGTGATGTGGTTTCGGAAAGCTATGTCAAACCCTATATGGGAACGCGGAAGGTCATTCTATTTCGCGACGGCGCTGCCATGACAGTTCAGGCGCAAAACGCGCTGCTGAAAGTCTTGGAAGAACCGCCCGGCGATGTGGTGTTTCTGATTCTCTGCGGCAACCATATGAATCTGCTGGAAACCATTCGTTCCCGCACAACATTGCTGCAATTGCAGCAAATGCAGCCTTCCAGCGGCGATATTGCTCTGGAAGAAGAGGAACGGGACAGGTTGTTTGACTTGGCGCAAAAACTGAGCGGCGGCAATTTGACAGATTGCTATAGTGTGGCGGATTATTTCGGCGTGCGCGACCGGAAAAACCGAAAAGAAAAAAAGACGCTTGCGCTTTCGTTTCAGTATTTGCTTTCTGTGTTTCGTGAACTGTTGCTGATAAAATTGGGCTGCGGCGATTTGGTTCATGGGTCGTCCGCTTTGCTGGAAAATGTCGCGGGCAGTACATCTATGGAACAGATTATCCGCGTGATGGAACAATTGGCTTTAGGAATGCGCAGACTGGAGCGCAACGTTCAATATGATTTGCTTATCATGTCATTGCTATATGGCTGTATCGATGATAAATAAAGGCACTTCGGAGGTTATTATGATAGAAATAGTCGGCGTCCGGTTCAAACCGGTCGGCAAAATTTATTATTTCGCACCGGGACAATTTCAATTAAACGTCGGCGACGGCGTGATTGTAGAAACTGCGCGCGGAATTGAATTTGGAAAAGTCGTGATTGCAAACCGTGAAATTGATGAAAAAACGTTTCATTCGGAACTCAAACCGGTGATTCGGCTCGCAACGGAAAACGACTATAAAACCCTGCAAAACAACAAAAAGAAACAAGATGAGGCATTTCGTGTTTGCAGCGAAAAAATCAAAAAACATCATCTGGACATGTATTTGGTGGATGTGGAATATACTTTTGACTGCGGAAAAGTGTTGTTTTATTTCACTGCGGACGGCAGGATTGATTTCCGCGAACTGGTTAAAGATTTAGCGGCTACCTTCCGGACGCGGATTGAACTGCGCCAAATTGGTGTGCGCGACGAAGCAAAGGAACTTGGCAGCATTGGTATCTGCGGGCGTCCTTTGTGCTGCAACACTTTTCTCGGCGAATTTGAACCGGTGTCCATCAAAATGGCAAAGGAACAGGGATTGTCTCTGAATCCCACCAAAATTTCCGGTGCCTGCGGCAGATTGATGTGCTGCCTGAACTATGAATACGAGACTTATGAAGCATTTGGAAAAGGATTGGCAAGGGAAGGTTCCTATGTCAAAACGCCGGATGGTAACGGTACGGTTATCGCTTCTAACATTTTGGGACAAAAAGTAACCGTCAAAATTGATAAACAGGATATTCCGAAAGAATATGACAAAAATGATGTCACCGTTATTAAACATGCCGCCGCGCGCGATGACGCCAATGCGGCTGATTTGAAAAAACTGGAAGGTAATTAATGCAAATACAATTTTTTATAATATATTGTATTATACCAAAATAAGGAGGTGTACGAGCAATGGCATACATGATTTCTGATGAATGCATTAGCTGCGGCGCTTGCGAAGCAGATTGTCCCGTATCTTGTATCTCCGCTGGAGATTCCAAATACGTTATCGATGCTGGTACTTGCATCGACTGTGGTACATGTGCAAGTGTTTGTCCTGTTGGCGCACCGCAACCCGAATAAGAAAAATTGGTCACAAAATCAATACAAAGATAGGTGGAACAAATTTGTTTCACCTATCTTTGTATTCGCAAAAAGGAAGCCAAATTTATGACAGTGTTAGAACATGAACGTATAGATGATTTACAAATTGGCGGACTGCGCCTGATTCAAAATCCGGACGGTTTTTGTTATGGAACAGACGCCGTGTTGCTGAGCGATTTTGTAAACCCTGCCACCAAAGGGACAGTGGTTGATTTTTGTACCGGCAGCGGTGTGATTCCCATTCTGCTCTCCGCCAAAATAAAAGCGCAGCGGCTCATTGGCATTGAATTACAGCCGGACTACGCTTCCATGGCGCAGCGTTCCGTCCTGCTGAACCATCTGGAGCAGCACGTTTCCATTCTCTGCGGCGACGTCAAACAGGCGCACACCATGCTGGACGGCACCTGCGAAGCCGTGACCTGTAACCCGCCTTATATTCCTGTCGGCAGCGGGTATCACGGCGCGCATGACGGCAAAGCCATTGCCCGCCATGAAATTTGCTGCACGCTGGAGGACGTTGTTCGCAGTGCGGCGCGCATTTTAAAATATGGCGGCAGTCTCTACATGGTTCACCACAGCGAACGTCTCAGCGACATCATGCGCGCTATGGAAGCGTACGGCATTGCGCCAAAAGTGCTGCAATTTGTCCACAGCCGGCGGCTGCATACCTGCAAACTATTATTAATCAAAGGAGTGCGCGGCGCCAATTCCGGCGTTCAAATTTTGCCTCCGATATTTAAAGGATGAATCAAATGACACAACAAGTTGGAACACTTTATCTCTGCCCTACCCCTATTGGGAATCTGGACGATATCACCGTCAGGGTACTGGAAACTTTAAAATCCGTAGACCTTGTCGCTGCCGAGGACACGCGGCGCAGTCTGCAACTGCTGAATCATTTCGGTATTAAAAAACCGATGACGAGCTATTTTGAGCACAACAAACGCCAGCGCGGCATGGAAATCCTCGCCCATTTGCAAAAAGGCGAGTCTGTAGCATTGGTGACAGACGCGGGTATGCCCGCCATTTCCGACCCTGGTGAAGATTTGGTAAAACTCTGCATTGAGCAGCAAGTTCCCATTGTGCCGCTTCCGGGTCCCAATGCGGCGCTTACCGCGCTGATTGCCAGCGGACTTCCCACAGGGCGTTTCAGTTTTCAAGGGTTTCTCAGCATGAATAAAAAGAACCGTCGGGAACATTTAAACGCAGTTTCCCATTATACCGATACATTAATTTTCTACGAAGCGCCGCACAAATTGAAATCCACGCTGCAAGACCTATTGGACTGTCTTGGCAACCGAAATATTGTGCTATGCCGTGAACTTACCAAAAAGTTTGAGGAATTCGTGCGTCTGGATTTACAACATGCCATCGCCTACTACGAAGAACATGCGCCCAAAGGTGAATTCGTTTTGATTGTGCAAGGTGCGGCACAAGAGGAAACATCGTCCGTTTGCGAACTGCCGCTGGAGGAAATTTATCAAAATTATCTGGACAGTGGTGTCCCCTATAAAGAAGCTCTGAAAATGGCGGCAAAAGAGAAGGGGCTCAGCAAACGGGACGCTTATGATATTCTCAAAAAGCCTTGATTCCTTCTATTTTCGACTCACATTATAACTTTATAATAACACAAAAGGAAGGCGGCGCCGCCCTCCTTTTGTGTTATATAAAGTATATTTCTACACAAATTACAATCTTCAATAACCTAACCGTTTTATAAATCGGAATTTACCCATACATCTATTTCGTCCTTCGTTGGGACTTCAAAGATAGACTCAAATTTATCAGCAAGTCCTTCATCAACATAATACGCATCAGATTCGTGATTTAAAACATTCTGATTTCTTTTTTGAATTCTTCTGTTCCACTCAACCGAATCAACATCCAAATAATAGAATTCATAATCAATATGTCTTGATGTGTAATACTCTTTCGCGTATTCACGTTCTTTCCTGGTCCAGAACCCCCAGTCTAAAACCACGTTAATTCCTGATTCTGCAATCTCAACAGATTTTGCATATTGGTATGCCTTTATTCTTTCAACATAGTAATCATGTTTTTCTCCGGCATCCTGTCCAAACACCGACAACATTATTTCATCAATTGAAAGAATCACTGCTTTGTGTGTTGATCTGATTTTATTGGCATAAGTACTTTTTCCGCTACAAAGCTTGCCACACATAATAAAAACCTTAGACATTAGTCCCTCCATAAATATCGATTT
>CAMNSU010000084.1 GCA_946555455.1 uncultured Clostridia bacterium
AACGCTAAATCCTGATATGCCAGTTCTGGAAACAGGCTATCCATTGCTTTCACTAATACAGTTGCCACTGTCAAGCGGTCTGCCGCTTTTTCCGGTTCAAACGCGCCTTCCGCCGCGCCGAAAAATGTTTTTGCCAATTCCACTGCTTCAAACGACCAGCTCTCTTTTGTCACATCAGTGAAGGTTGCCGTTTCCGGCATTTCTCCGGTAATATCCAGCGCACGGACAGTCAGCGCAGCAAGCTGTTCCCGCGTCACATTTTCCTCCGGTGCATAAATACCTTCGCCCGTTCCTAAGATAATTTCCTGGTCTGCCAGTGTCGAAATAGCGTCTTTTGCCCATGCATATTCCTCACCGACATCTGTAAACGTAGCAGCGCCCGCTGCTTGCAGCAGCAGTCCTGCACTTAAAATTCCTGCAATCCATTTTTTCTGCATGTTGTCCTTCCTCCTTATCCTAAAACCACTTTGTGATATACTTTTTTCCCTTTTTTGATAATCATCTGTCCGTCGCTGAACAAATCCTCTGTCACAACCAAATTGACATCCGTCACTTTTTCGCCGTCTATGGACAAACCGTTTTGCGTAATCAAACGGCGCGCCTCTCCTTTGGAGGGACAAAGTTCTGTCTTTGTCATCAAATCCAGAATCCCCATACCCAGTTCTTCTCTCCCAATTGTTGTTGTCGGCATGTTCGCCGTATCCCCGCCGCCGCCAAACAGACTTTCCGCCGCTGCGCGCGCTTTATCCGCTTCTTCTGCGCCATGCACCAATTTCGTCACTTCATATGCCAACAGCCGTTTTGCTTCGTTTAGCTGCGCGCCTTCCATGCCTTCAAACTTACGGATTTCTTCCATCGGCACAAAGGTGATTAGCCGCAGACACCGCAGCACATCGTCATCCTGCACATTTCTCCAATACTGGTAAAACTCGTAAGGCGTTGTCTTTTCCGGATCCAGCCAAACCGCGCCATTTTCTGTTTTTCCCATCTTTTTTCCGTCCGACGTGGTGAGCAATGTAAAGGTCATACCATAAACGTCCTGCGATTCCACGCGGCGCACCAAATCAATCCCGCCCAATATATTAGACCACTGGTCATCGCCGCCCAGTTCCATTTTACAGCCATAATTTTGATATAATTTTAAGAAATCGTAGCTTTGCATCAGCATATAGTTGAATTCAATGAAGGACAATCCCCTCTCCAAGCGGGATTTAAAGCATTCTGCTGTCAACATGCGGTTGACGGAGAAATGTACGCCAATGTCCCGCAAAAATTCAATATATTTCAAATCCAGCAACCAATCCGCATTGTTCACCATGAGCGCTTTTCCATCGGAAAAATCAATGAATTTCGACATCTGCTTTTTAAACTGTTCAATATTATGGTCGATTTCTTCCTTACTCATGATACGGCGCATTTCCGTTTTGAAGGTCGGGTCGCCAATCATACCAGTTCCACCGCCCAGAATCGCAATGGGTCGGTGCCCTGCCAGCTGCATGTGGCGCATTACCACCATTTGCAGGAAATGTCCGACATGCAAACTATCCGCCGTTGGGTCAAATCCTATATAAAACGTAATTTTTTCTTTCCCCAGCAATTCTCTGATTTCTTCTTCGTGCGTTGTCTGTGCAATGAGTCCGCGTTCTTTCAGCGTATCAAAAACATTCTCCATTGTTCTCACCTTTCTTCCAATGATAGTTAAAAGAATAGCGGCTTTGCCGCTATTCTTTTCAACCTATATTATTTTTTAGGATTTACAATTTCCCGCCAATCCAAATCTCCGCGATCCAGTCCGCGCACCAACACTTCCGCCGTCGCAAGGTTCGTTGCAAGCGGAATGTTATGTAGGTCGCAAAGCCGCAGCAATGTGTTTACATCCGGCTCATGCGGCTGCGCTGTAAGCGGGTCTCTGAAAAATAAAACTAAATCAATCTCATTATAGGCAATACGCGCCCCAATCTGCTGGTCGCCCCCCTGCGATCCGGACAGAAATCTATGCACCTCTAGCCCTGTGACATCAGCGACAAGTCCGCCTGTTGTTCCTGTAGCACAGAGACAATGTTTCTCCAAAATTCCTTTATAGGCAATACAAAATTGGACCATCACTTCTTTTTTCTTGTCATGGGCAGTTATTGCAATATTCATGGCTTCTATCCTCCATTCCCCTCAAAACCGCAAACTATTTTATTTTATTAATTGGAATATTCGCTACCAATGCCGAAGTTACCCTGCCGTTTTCATCTCTTGTACGTTCCATTTTTACATTGAAATCGTCCAGTTCAATATCCATATATTTCTGAATTACAGCCATCAGGTCTTCTTTCAGGTTTTCCATCATTTCTTCTGAAATCGCAGCCGTGTTCTGCCGGTCAATCTTCAGCAGCACCTGTAGTCTGTCCTTGGCAATATCCCCTGCCTTGGGTCGGGAGAAAAAATTCACAAAATTCTCAAACATGTTTCCTCTCCCCTCCTACGCTTTCTTGCCAAACAACTTTTTAAATTTATCAAAAAACGTTTCATCTTCCAGATTGAGCAGCGGTACTTGTTCTCCCATGACGCGCTGTGAAATGTTCCGATAGGCTTGTCCTGTCTTTGATTTTTCATCCATGACCACCGGTTCGCCTTTATTGGTTGTGACGATAATGCTTTCATCATCCGGCACAACGCCAATCACAGGAATCGCAAGCAATTCAATGATATCCTCTACGTCCATCATCTCGCCTTTTTTCACCATACCTGGGCGCAGACGGTTGATAATCAATTTTGGTTCATTGAGACCGCTCGCTTCCAGCAGTCCGATGATACGGTCGGCGTCGCGCACTGCGGACACCTCCGGTGTTGTCACAACAATTGCTTTGTCCGCACCGGCAACTGCATTTTTAAACCCTTGTTCAATTCCCGCCGGACAGTCAATCAATATGTAATCAAATTCTTTTTTCAATTCCTCACAGAGTTGTTTCATTTGCTCTTCACTGACCGCGTCTTTATCGCGTGTCTGTGCAGCAGGAATCATATAAAGTTCTTTTTGCCGTTTATCTTTAATGAGTGCCTGTTTTAACCGGCAAGTCCCTTCTGCTACATTGACCAAGTCATATACTACTCGGTTTTCCAGACCCATTACCAAATCCAAATTTCGCAGTCCGATGTCGGCATCCACCAAAACCACTTTTTTTCCTGCCATGGCAAGCGCAGTTCCCAGGTTGGCTGTCGTTGTTGTCTTGCCCACACCGCCTTTGCCGGATGTAATTACATATACCTCACTCATTCAAATTGCTCCTTTACTCCCTTGATTCATCATGCAAACATTTTATCCTATTTTTATCATACCACAAAATTTGTGGAAAGTCTATAGTTTTTTCCTGTTTTTCTTGCAAAATCCTGTTATTTCTTTTTAGAAATTCCTTCAATATAGATGCGGTTGTCAATCACATATGCCATTTCAGGTTCCTCGGGCACTACCTGCGCCTGTTCATCGGGCGCTCTTGTGATAATATCAGCAATCCGAATCTGCGTCGGATTAAGCTGCAAAGCGATAATACAGCAGTCCCTGTCGCCCTCCATTCCTGCGTGAACAATTCCTTTGAGCGCGCCAAGCACCACAACATTTCCCACAGCCGATACCTCCGCGCCCGGATTGACGTCGCCCAAAACAATCAAATGTCCTGTCGAACTGACATTCTGACCGGAGCGCAGCGTTCCCCTGTGAAATACCGATTCATAAATCACCGGCATCACTTGTTTCGCGCCTGCATTTTCAGTGAACGTAATCAGCACGTCCTCCCCAATGATTTCCTGCACACATTTGCGCAAATCGCATTTATCTCCATGGGAAATCTGCCCGCCTTCAATATAGAGGTTCATATCTGATTTTGCCTGAAACAATTCCTTCGTTTCGTTCATTTTTTCCAGCATGACTTTTTTAATTTCACTATACTTTGCGATATCGGATAAAACTGCCTTTAGTCCATCTTTCACCCCAACCAATTTTACACTGTTATACACCTTATATCTCCTCTCCCTCCGGCTGACACGCTTTTGTCAATTTGTCAGCAATGTGTTCATATAAACGGCGTCCTCCGCCAAATTGGTTCCCAAATAGGTTTCAAAAATATCTCTTGCAACACGCGCAACATTGTAGCCAATCCCATTGAGTCCGGCATTTTCCACAATACATGCTACTGCTACTTGCGGATTTTCCACCGGCGCAAACGCCATGAATAAGCTGTTCGGCGTTTTATTGCCGGACACCTGTGCCGTTCCTGTTTTTCCGGCCGCTTTGATGGGCGAACCTTCAAATGCTTTCACCGTAACGCCGCTGTTGACAACCTCCATCATTCCTTGATGGACAAGGCTGAGTACCTCCGGGTCAATGTTAATCTGTTCCACTACCTCCGGCTGCACTTCCATCACAGCTTCGCTGCCATCATATTTTACAACTTTTTTCACCAAATGCGGTTTGTAACGTGTACCGCCATTGGCAATTGTAGCGCAATAATTCGCAATTTGCAAAATGGTAAACGTATTATCGGACTGCCCAATTGCCGCTTGAATGGTATCGCCCGGATACCAGATTCCACCGCGTTCCTCACGTTCCTGCGGCCCTGCCAAAATACCGGACGCTTCTCCGCTGAGTTCAATTCCCGTTGCCTGCCCCAATCCGAATTTTCGCCCGTATTCGTTTAATTTTTCTATGCCCAGCCGCCGCGCTGATTCAAAAAAGAACAGGTTACAGGAAACCGCCAGCGCACCGCGCACATCAAGCGGGCCGTGCCGTCCGCCGTAGTCATTGTAAATCCAGCAAGCCGGCGTGTAGCTGGGTTTATAATAATCATATACGCCTGTACAATTAATCGTTTCGCGTTTTCCGGTCACGCCCTCTGTGATGGAGGCAATTGCCGTGAGCGGTTTGAAGGTGGAACCTGGTTCATAAGTACCGCTGATTGCCCTGTTCCAAAGCGGTTTTGACGTATCTGTCGAAAGCCAACTATAGTCATCTTGGAATGTTGCCGGATTGAAGGTCGGATTGCTTGCCATCGCCAGCACTTCGCCGCTGTTGACTTCAATTGCCACAACAGCGCCACCGTTGGCGTCATGCGCGCCTGCCGCACGCATATTTTCAACAGCTCGCTGCAACGATTGTTCCGCTGTCGCCTGTACGCGTGCGTCTAACGTTAAAATCGCTTTATCTCCCGGCACTGCCGGAACAGACCCTGCCACAACAACACCGTCGTCTGTGGTATTATATTGAATACTGTCCCGCCCGTCTTCTCCGCGCAGATAGGTTTCCAAATATTTTTCAATACCATCTTTTCCAATCAGGTCGTTCATACTATATCCCTGATCTTTGAGCGTTTCATATTCTTCTTTATAAATGCTTCCCACATTTCCGAGCAAATGTGCTCCCAACGTTTCATTGGGATAACTCCGCACCGGTTCGCTCACAATAACCACATTTTCAAACTGTTTGTTATTTTCTTTTATCATGGATATAATTTCCATGTTGACATTTTTCATCATCGTAAAAGAGTTGCGCGAATTAAACAATTTCTGCACCATGTCATAACGTACACCGGCAATTTTCCGCACTGCCGTTTCGTCGTATAATTCTGTATCGATTTCATAATTTGAAATCAGCTTTTCCAGCGCCTGCTGCACTGTCGCGTTTTCTTCTATTTTATTATCTTTTTTCCATTTCGCAAGCTTGTCCGCATCTGTTAACGCGCCGGTAAACGCATAGGGCTGCGCGGAAATGGGCAGTTCATCTTCATATACCATTCCCTTGCTCTCGAACACAGACAGCAAACGGTAAATCAAACTGTTCATTTCTTCATCTGTTTGTCCAACATGATTGATAATCACGTTATATGCCGTGTTGTTCGTCACCAATACATTTCCGTACCTGTCCACAATTTCGCCGCGCGGCGCTTTAATCGGCGTTGATTTATACATCCGCTTGTCCGACATTGTCGCATAATATTTACCTTTTACCAATTGCAAATTGGCAAGCGGCAAAAGGAGTGCCACCAGCAGCACCCCTATTATAATATTCATGATATTTAAGCGGTTTTTAAAAAACTCTTTGATTTTTTTCCACAAATCTATCACACTTTCCTTTACGCTATCTCATATCTCCGGTAAATTCTTGCCAGCACCGGATGGATTACCGCCGCCGCAACCGCCGTGTACAGCGCATATGGCGCAACCATTTTCACAATAAAAAGCAGTCCAAATGACTGTCCGCTCAGTACTAAAATCAGACTATAAATCACGCCGCCGGCTAAACTTAATACGAACGTTACAGTCCCCACTGTCAGGACATTATGTTCAAATAAATATTCAAAAATCACACTTGCCGCAACGACAATATATAAGTACATCAAGGTGTTCACACCAAAAATTTTGCCGAACAACAAATCGACAACGATTCCCATAACAACTGCCATGAGCGCCCCTTTTTCTTTCCCATGGAACGCCCCGAAGCAAATTAACGCAGCTAAAATCAAATCCGGTTTAATGCCAAAAATCGCAATATAACCAGCAAACGTGGTTTGCAACAAATATGCTGCAACAAAAATTATAATCGTTGAAAAAACTCCCACCGTTTGTCCTCCTTACTTTTAAATAACCAACACTTCTCGAATCCGCTGAAAATCTGCTGCCGGTTCTACCACAACTTCTTTATACAAATCGCCTTGCTGTGTATTAATCTCTTTGATGCGTCCAATGAACAACCCTTTGGGATATACACCGCCTAGTCCGGAGGTTTCCACTGGGTCGCCAATCATAATATTGGCGTTTTTGGGAATATACACCATCTTGCAAAGCCCTTCGCGCGACAGTTCCATATCCCCTTCTACCACAACTTGTTCTCCCGTTTTAGTCAGCAATGCGCCCACATTGGTATCCATATCAATAATCGTTGCAACTTTTGCCCATGTCGTGCCAATATCAAAGATATATCCAATCAACCCCTGACTATCCAGCACTGCGCATCCCTGTTCCAATCCGTCCATGGTGCCGCGGTTGATAGTGAATATCTGAAACCAGTTGCCCGGCTCCTTAGCAATCACTTCTGCGCCAATGGTCGGGTAGTTTTGTTCCTTTTCCTTGAAATCCAGCAGACTGCGCAGCCGGTCGTTTTCATTTTTATACTCTTCCCTGTCGCGCGCCATCTTTTCCAGCTGAATAATCTGGTTTTTCAGAATTTTATTTTCCTCCACACTGGTTGACATGTCATATACATATTCCCCAATGCCCACAAAATTGCCGATGACCCATGAAAACGCACCCTGTACCGGACTTAACACAATGCCAATTGCATCAGACGGCAAAGAGGCTTTTCCATTTTCTTTTGTGGCGCCGGAAATCCCCATTGCCACAAAAATCGCAACAGAAAAAACAATCAAAATTGGGATAAACTTTTTTTTGATGAAATTCCACATGTTTGTAACCCACCATTATCTGTCTTTTTTTGAATTCTCCAGCATTTTACGCAGCAATGTGCGGTCTTCACTTTCCAGAATCTGCCCGATACCGCGGATAACGCCGTTGAGCGGTTCTTCTGCAACATTTACCGGAATATTGGTTTCTTTTTCAATGATTTTATCCAAACCGCGCAGCAATGCTCCGCCGCCTGCCAGCATAATACCGCGTTCCATAATATCCGCTGCCAATTCCGGCGGTGCTTTTTCCAGCGTCACTTTAATACATTCAATAATATCGCCCACCGGTTCCGACAATGCCTGACGAACCTGCGCCGGTGAAATGGAGATGATTTTAGGCAGTCCGCTGATTAAATCACGTCCTTTCACTTCCATTGGCTGTTCACCTTCATATTCATAAGCGGAACCGATTCTCATTTTAATTTCTTCCGCAGTCCTCTCTCCGATTTGCAGACTGAACTCTTTTTTCACAAACGCAACAATAGCGTTATCAAAAGCGTCTCCTGCAACGCGCAAGGAATTGCAAATAACAATACCGCCCAGAGAAATCACCGCCACTTCACTGGTGCCGCCGCCAATATCCACAATCATGCTTCCCGTCGGCTCGCCAACCGGAAGTCCCGCGCCGATTGCCGCCGCCATGGGTTCATAGACCATATAGACTTCTTTTCCACCGGCTTCAATCCCTGCTTCTTCCACAGCACGTTTTTCCACTTCCGTTACACCGGAAGGAATACAAATGACAATCATTGGGCGAAAAAAAGTACCGCCGCCGCCTGTTGCTTTTTTCACGAGTCCGCGAATCATCGCCTGCGTCACTTCAAAATCCGCAATTACGCCGTCTTTCATGGGGCGTACTGCGTGAATCGTGCCCGGCGTTCTGCCAATCATCTGTTTTGCGCCCAGTCCCACCGCCAGCACTTCGCCCGTGGACTGATTGATTGCAACAACGGACGGTTCGTTGACCACAACGCCTTTTCCTTTCATATATACCAAGGTGTTAGCAGTCCCTAAATCTATCCCAATATCTTTTGAAAACATGTCAATTTCTCCTCTCTTGTGTAACGGCTGCTGCGCGGCAGCCAAATCCTTTATGTTGATTGCTCTTTACAAACAAACTGTTTTAAATTCTTCCTATTTTCATCACATTCTTTCTCCTATGGATGAAACGCAAGAATATTTTCTTCAAACTCCTCTTTTAACAAATCATGAAATTTAGAAACCGGAAAGCCGACAATATTAAAATAGTCGCCTTCTATCCGGTCCACCAGCAGCGCTCCTTTTCCCTGAATTCCATAGCCGCCGGCTTTATCCCGATATTCGCCGGTTTCTATGTATGCCGCAATTTCCGCCTTACTGAGCGGTTTAAAATGCACACGGGAACATTCCACCCGTGTCGCTCCTTTTCCTGTCGTTGTACTCACAACCGCAATGCCTGTATAGACTTCATGCCAATTCCCCGCAAGGTTTTGCAGCACCTGCGCCGCATGACTTGCAGAGTCCGGCTTGCCCATGATATGCGTTCCGTCATACACAATAGTATCCGCGCCAATCACATAGTAGCCGCTGCCTTTTCCTTTCGCCACATCCGCCGCTTTGAGCAGTGCAAGCTGCTGCACCAGCATATCCGGCAGAATGTCCTGATCCATGTTTTCCTCTGCGTTGCTTGGCTGAATCAGCGCTTCAATACCAATGCTCTGTAAAATTTCTTTGCGGCGCGGCGACGCGGACGCTAAAATAAATGTTTGCTCCTTCATTTGCACAGTCCTTCTGTTATTAAAGAATTTTATATGTCAGCGCCCCCAGCAACATACCGATGACGTTTCCAATCGTAAATTTAAAGCTGATACCAAATGTCAGTTTCAAAATCCACAAATCCAGCGACAGCGGCGAATCCATACCAATCTGTCCGCCAAATCCCAGCCATGACAGCGGCGGAAAACCCGCCAAATAATTCCCCACCAATCCACCGATAATTGCGCCAATGATAAGCGCCAAAATCCATCCTAAACCCCTTTTTGTTCTCATACCTCTACGCTCCTTGTCTTTCCGTGTTGTGTCAGAACTTTGCAACAGAAATATGCGCCCAGCCCTGTAAAAATGCCAAACAGAATGGATTGCGGTCCCACCAGCCACAAATACGACACAATCGCCGCGTTTTGCAGCACCAGCGCCGACACTGCCGTTTGACATACGTTATTGGCAAACGCGCCCGCCACACTAATACCGGCAAATCCCAGCCGACGGCTATGCATCAGCAAAGCCATCACTGCGCAAGCGCCCAGCGCCCCCGTTACGGAATAGATTGCCGAGGAAAAACCTGCAAACAACAACGCGCCCAGTAAACTTCGGATACAGGTAATTGCCAGCGCCATGCGGAATCCCAAAAGTTCTAATGCCAAAATGGTTATCATGTTGGCAAGTCCCGGTTTGAGTCCGGGCAGTGCGCCGGACAGCCCAAGCAAATGCTCCGCATATTGCAGCGCCAGCCCAACTGCCGTCAGCAACCCTGCATATACCAGCTTCCTATTCGCTGAGTGCATCCAAATCACGCTCTCCACTTATTTTTATTACCAATTTATTGGATAAACATACTATGGTTTCCCCTGATTTCCCGATAGCGCCCTGCTTCACGTCCAGTTTGTCCGGACAATCCGCCTGAACAACGCGCACCTCTTTATCGGAAATCCGCAATGTATTAGTGCCATATTGCGTCCTGATTGGAATTTCTTCCGGCTGACGGTACCGTTTCATTTCATAGCGGGCATAGGGTTTTCCTGCCACTTCCACTTCTACATAGACCGGTTCTCCCAGGAAACCGGTGCACAAAAAATACAGTCCAAACGCCAGACCCAAAACAGCGGCAAAAATTGAAATATCCCATTTTGTGAAACTTTTCCTCATGCTATTCTGCACCCCGATAGAAATGACCGCGCGTGTAATGCTGCGGCGGTGCGCCTTCTCCTGATACAAATTCCTGATAAATCTCCAAACATTGCTGCGGCGATTCTTCTGTAAATACCAGTTTCACTGCGCTGACACCGCTGCGCCGCAGCGCCTGCATACGGTCTGCCATATAAACCGGCACACTGTTATACACCGTGGATACGCAGCCGTCTCTCGCCACGCGCATTTTAGCGCCTTTGCGGTCTTGCAGAACATATTGCTTTCCTTCCGCGCAGCCACAGCCGTTTTTGGCAACCTGCACCAAACAATTTTCAATCTTCATCAGCGCTGTTTTTCCATATCCGGTCACTTCCACCGCAAGCGGACTCCGACCGGTCAATGCTTCTATGCCGCGCAAATTCAGTTCTCTGCTTACCTCCACGGTTTCCAGTCCGAAGTTTTTCCAAAATGCTGCCGCAGCCGCATTTCCCACATTCAAATCTGCCGTGCCAATCAACGAAAATCCCATTTCTTTCGCTTGCAATAGCAAACCCACATTGCCGGCGGCAATCTTCCTAACGCCGCGCTGCTGGCAAACCTGCAACTGTTCTTTGGCGCGCTGCATTGCTTCTTCCCGCAAAATCATGGGGAAATAAGCAACCATCTGCTCCGATATTTCCATATTTTGTATACAATCGGCCGGGACATACAAACGCGCTACCGGCAAATCTGCAAACGCAGCAGCCTGTGCGGCAGTTTCTGTCCATACCGTAATTGCCATGTTTTTCTGTGCTGTCTGTCCGCTTTTCTGCGGCTGATAGACAGCATTCCACTGTTTTTGCCCATGTGTTCCGATTTTTGTTTCCAATTGTTCCACCAATTCTCTGCGCACAGCATTTAGCGCACTTTTGGGAACAAATGCATTTTCTTCCAATTCTATCTCAAGGTTTTGCAGCATAAAATTGCTGCCGCCTAATTTTCTTAGCTGTGTTTCCACCATCTCGCGCGTGACAGGATTTCCTGTCGCCTGCTGAACCACCTGTCCTGTGCAAATCACTTCTGTCTCTTTGCACCTCGCCGTTGCTGTCAGCGGCGTTCCCACTCGAATCTGTATGGATACCTCCATATTCTTCCGCCGGTTTTCTACGCCTGGTGCATAGGTCTCCTGCAACGCTTTCAATAGCTGCGGATTCTGTTTTTCATAAATATCATCATTCGAGGATTCTGTTTTCATTATGCCCCGTCCGGTTTTTCCTGCATAAAACGCTTCTGTGAACCGGTCACGGCTGAACACATTTTGTAATAACTGCATTTCCTGCGGCGTTATCGCACGGTTCTCGTCAATACAACTTCGATAAACTTTTGTTGCTGCCGCTACATAGGCAGCGCTTTTCATTCTTCCTTCAATTTTCAAACTGTCAACGCCCATGGCAACCAGTTCAGGAATATACGCTCCCAAGCATAAATCCTTAGGACTCATCCAATATCCCTGCCCGATATTCTTTCCATCCTCCAGCATGGTATACGGCAGCCGGCATGGCTGTGCACATCTGCCGCGGTTGCCGCTGCGCCCGCCTATCATACTGCTCAGCAGACACTGTCCCGAATAGGACATACACAGCGCACCATGGACAAAAACCTCTGTTTCTATCGGAATTTCTCTGGAAATCGTTTCAATTTCGCTGCGCGGCAATTCCCGCGCAAGGACAACTCTGCGAAAGCCCGCTTGCTGCGCAAAGCGCGCGCCTTCCAAATTGTGAATGGTCATTTGCGTGCTGGCGTGCAGCGGAATGGGAATACCGGCTTCCAGCAAAACTTTGGCAAATCCTAAGTCCTGAATAATGAGCGCGTCCGCACCGGCACGCACCGCTTCTGATGCCAATTGCACTGCCTGCGGCAACTCCCTGTCATAAATCAGCGTATTCATTGCAACATGAATCTGAACATCACGCAGGTGACAGTAAACTGCCGCCTCGCGCAGGCTCTCCACATCAAAATTCTTTGCATACTGCCTTGCGCCAAATGCCTGCAAGCCTAAATAGACTGCATCCGCACCATTTTGCACTGCCGCTTGAAGCGCGTCTTTGCTTCCTGCCGGCGCCAATAATTCAATTCCCATCTGTTTTACCTTTTCCCATGTTCTGTCGGTTTCCCTGTTTTATCAAACATTGCTGTCTGCACATTTTGTTCTTCTTCCCGCAGACAGTCCAGTTCCACTTCCATTTCCTCCACCTGCGCCCGCAATTCTTTCATTTCCTGCCGCAGCGCCGCCGTTTCATTTTGCGACTTTATCACGTCTTCCGCTAAATTCAGCGCGGTCAGCACCATTTTAACATCTGTACTGATAAACTGGTTTCTGCTCTCAATTTCCGCTAGTTTGCCATTGACAAGTTCAGCAACCTTATGTAGATATGCTTCCGGTTCCTTCGACACCAAATGATAATTTTTATGGTCTATTTTCACCTGGACTTTAATCGGTTCGGGCACTGAAGCCGCCTCCCTTCCATC
>CAMNSU010000085.1 GCA_946555455.1 uncultured Clostridia bacterium
TGGCTTGCCTGATTAGAACCGCCTTTAAAGCCTACAAAAAGTGCATTTTTATCCGCCCAAGAACTGCGCAATGTCGCAATTTCCTGTTCTCCGCGGAAAATGTTGTCCAGCGGCATATTTTTACTAAAATCCTTCTGGCGTTCATCCGGTCGATACATTGCCAAATCCGCCCAAGTGCCTGTCGTACCTGTTTCCATCTGATAACCGCCGAGTTCCGGTTGATCAAACAACTGCGCAATCCAGAAAAACACGCCATTGCGTACTGCTCCGGCACCACCGTCTGCAAAATTGAATGTTTGTCCGGTTGGTCCCATTAACGATACCGGAAAATATCCGGTTTTCTCAATCCCTTCCATTTGTGTCAATCCAAAGTCTGTTTCCATAGCTGTAAACATAGCGCTATTATATTGGAAAAAAGTTTCCATTGCATAGTTCCAATATCCCGGCCCCTCCGGACAGGCGCCGTCCGGCGCAAAAGACGCCAAACCAATCGGCAGACTATCCACCGTTAAATTAATCACTTCATTACACAATTCTTCATAGCCTGATTCATCACCAAATGCCAATGCCGCAAGTCCCAGTCCCGAATTGATGACTTCATTCCAGTTGTTGACCTGTCCTGCAAATCCGCTTTTACCACGCAGCAAATTGATAGATGGCCCGAATCCGTGCCGCACCATTGCATTACGCATAATCCGCCGCTGCTGCGGTGTCCAGTCATCATATAACCAGTCATAGGCATATGCCATTCCACGCGCAAAGTCTCCCACATCTAGGAAATGGCTGGGATTCCAGTCCGGAAAGGCGCTAACGGCTTCCAGTTCCTGCCATAGACGGTCTTTATATTTTGTTTCTCCCGTCAGCTTATATGCCATTGCCAGCGGCGGCATCATATTTGGCGCTGTTCTGGGCAACCGCTTGCCGTCAGGCGTTCCATACGTTAACACATCCGCTTTCAGCGCCGCATCCGCCGTTGCCATAACGCTTTGATAGGTGCGCACGAGATACGGTTCTGTTTTCACCAATTCTTTTAAATTTTCAAAGTCCTGCGCATTCAGCAGCAGCCGTGGATGCGACTGGTTTGGATGATTTTGCTTTATCAGTCCAACCGCATCTTCAAAATCCGGTTTTGTCTGACTTGGCAAAATATAGTCTGTATCATTATTGAACACCGGTTTTTCTACCTCCTGATCCGTCAAATAGATTTTGTCAATATATAATACCGTTGATGGGTCCGGACTAACACCACCGAACACCGGCCAAAAAGTAATCTCTGATATCTGATCCCAGCCAAGCGGTGTACGGCTTTTTGTGAAATCACTCGCCTCTTCCCCTGTCACTAAGACAATCTTTTTCCATCCTGTCCAGTCCACCGCAAAGGACGACAAATAGTAGTCTTGACCGTCTGTGTCTGGATTTTCGGAAATGGCGGCTATCCGAAATGTTGACCCTGTATTTTTTTCTGAGTAGATATCCAGCACAAGCGTTGTATAGGGCGTCCAATCTGTAGGAGCGGTCATTTTCGGTGCTTTTTCCAAGAAAGCGCCCGCCCATTTCAGCGTCACTTCACCGGACAGCGTTTGTTCACTTGACGACGGAAAACCTGTTTTTGCCACATTCTCTTCTTTGGAAAAATCTCCAATCATATAGGTGTTGCCGGTTATCTCTCCCGCTGAACCCGACTCCCCTTTTTCGGCAGAACAGGTGATTTTGTCAAAATACAACGCCGCATCTTCCTTCATAGAAGCGCCGCCATAGTTAGGCCATAACCGGATTTCACTGATATTTTCTAAACCGACCGGTTTGCTTGCTACCTGAAAATCGCTGTCCTCACCTGTATATTTGAGCGATATCAGTTTCCACCCTGTCCAATTGGCAGTGACGGTTGCATAATAGTAGTCCGTACATACTGTACTGCTATCATCACTTATCATCGCAATGGTAAATCTGCCATCACTTTTTGTTTTGGAATAGACCCAAACTTCCAGATAATTTCCGGCAGATAAGTCTTGTCTTTGCGTTTTGATACTAATATTGCGGAACAAATCGCTTCCCGCCCATTTCATGGTATAGTTCCCTGATTTGACATATTCTCCCGATGCAGGAAGCCCTGCCTCCTGACATACTGTCATCTGTGTCAAATCAGCCACTACCATATTTCCCGCTGCGGCAGCAGATGGCAGGCAGCCAAGCAACATGCATATCAGAACGCCGAATACACTCCATTTTTTCATCATTCATTTCCCTCCTTATAGATGACTGCCATTTTATGCTGTAGATAGCGGGAATATAGAACAACCTTGTCTCCCACAGCAATATCTGCGGTTGAACCTGTTTTTATCGTTTTATCCCATCGCATGTCGCAAACGACTGCACGCATATTGTTAAACAAATAGCGTTCCACTTTTTTGTTCGCACCGTTTTGCAACTCCACTTCAAAATAGGTTCCTTCCGCCCGTGTAACAGTTCCGCACGCCAGTCTGTATATAATATCGGAACTATTAAAGCTGGTTGCCGCATTATAGAGGTTTTCATGTATTTTGCTAGAATAATGAAGTTGAAGCGACGTAATTTTTCCGTTACTGTCCAGACCATATTTCACGATATCTCCTACTTGCACTGTAACGCCATTTTGCACAAGCAGTCCGCTATCTATCATCTGGTATTGCGCTTCCCTACCACCTACAATCAGCGTCAATGCCGTAGTTGGAACGCCCTCTTTCTCATCCACTACTTTTGTTATCTTTGACACCACCGCCGGTTCTTTATCTTCTACAATAGCTGCAGCGGCTTTTGCATAATGAATCATAATATTGGGCAGTGGACTGCTATTTCCCACTTTATAGACGTCAATGTTATTCACCACTCTTGCCGCCGTTGTACTCGCCGGCACGGAAACTCTTGCATTATCTTCAAATGTATCAATTCCCGTTACAGAAACATTGTCTTTATCATAGGCTTCTTGCTCGCCCGGCACGGTATAAATCATAGCATTCTGGTCAAAAATCAACCAGTTTTCAAACCCATTGATATACCGTTTGAATGTTTTTTGACTTGTTTTATTTGTCCATGCTTCCAGCAGATAATTCATTTTTAAAATCGGATACTGCGGCAAATTAGCATATTCTTCCGCTGTGTTAATTTCCCACGGTAAAATGATTTTGCTGATTTGCTGCTGGTCGTCTGTTTCAAACAGCACAAGCCCTCTTCCATACTGTCCTATCCGTCCGGCAACTTCATTATCTGCAATGGATTCGCTTCCCTGACTGGTTTCCAGCCGCACTTTGGAGCGTAGTGCATAATCGCGCACTTTGCCTGATGACAGCAGGACATTTGTCCAGCACGGTTCCATACCCGACGAAGCCTTAAATTCAATAAAATATCCCTGTTTTTGTCCTACTGACAATTCTGCATATGCCGCAAGCCCCATTGCATCCAATACCAATTTCACATCGCTGCCTGCGGACAAACTTTCATAGGCAAATCGTGCATCGCCGGACACTTTATAGGCTGTGCCGTCAATTTCCAGAAAATTCCCGTTCGCATCGGAATAGATACTCGTGATACACCCTGTTACCGTTTGGGACGAAGTCTCCAGCCGTATTTTTTCTTCACTCGGACTTTTATACACAGAAACAATGCTACCTGCCGCCACTTTATTTGGCTGCACAGTTCCCTCTATGGTTTTATAGCGTTCCAATACCGCGTTGCGTTCAAATTTTTCACCCGGCACAGGTTCTTCCGGTTTTTTATCATAGAGAATATTCTTATAAGCATCATAAGAACCAACCAGCAAATTATAATATTCCTCTACAAAAACGACATCATAGGTACCGTCGGTATTGTTGTCAATCAACGTAATGCTGCCGGTAGACGGCTGCATCATTGTCTTATCGCTAATTTCTATCCGGTCGCCGTTATAGACAAGTGCATAATGAGACCCAATATACAAATTCGTTTTTCTGCTGCCATCATTTACCTGATAAATACCATTTCCATAGTCAAACTGCAAAACATTGTCCGGTGTGAGCGTTACAATGTTGTTGTCCCTATCATATACGGCTACCGCCTGATATAGTTCGTCGCCGTCTGTCTTATAGTAACATGTAACGTTGCGTCCAACTTTCCCTTTCGACTGCGGCAGTTCGGAATCAATCTCGATTCCCTGCAAACGAAATGTGCCGGCTTTATTTGTTTTATTGCCCTCAATCGCCAGCGTATCATCTGCTGTTACAACGCCGTTCATCTGATAAATCCCATGGTTTTCCGTGAGCAGATTTCTGTCCCGGTATACCTCATAAGTCAGTTCGCTGCCTATGCTGGTATAGATTAACATATCGGCATGTATCGTATTATAAATCATACGGTATACATCAGAGCGCCGCGCCGGTTTGCTGCTGTCTGTCGAACGCACACCGTTCAAAAGTTTTTTGCTGCTTGCCACAGAGAGATATCCGGCAGGATACCCGCCTTGCGCTTCTGCCATTCTGCCATATCCAATCATATTCACGCAAACGGAAACCGCCTGATCCAGCCGCACTTCTTCGTCTGGTGCAAATTCCGTTTCCGAAACGCCTCTGAAAAATCCAAATTTTGTGCCATACATAATATAGGAATATGCCCAGTGATTTTCCGGCACATCGGTATATGCCACCGTGTCCGCTGCCCCGGCTGACGCTAATTCTCCATAACCTACCGCACGCATGACAACGGCCGCAAATTCCGCGCGGGTGATACTGTTGCCATTCTCCTGACCTTCTCCAGCGACAACGATACCTAAATCTTGCAATACCTGTATTTCCTGACCATAAGGAGCCGCTTCAAATGAATCTTCTGCACCGGACGTCATGGCAATCTAAATTGCCATGACGACGCACAGAATGATAGAGAAGACTCTCTTTTTCATTTTATACGCCTCCTTCTATAATCCCATAAACAATTTTTGCTGCCTCCGCACGCGTCACCGCTGCTTCCGGCATAAACATTCCCTCACCTACACCTTGCACAATACCATTTGATGCAAATGCTGACACTGCTTCCTTGGCATAATCTGCAATTTGCGCACTATCTGCAAAGTTCACTGCTGTAGACTGCCATGACTGACCTGCCGCCTGTGCAAATCGGTATGCCATCACCACTGCATCCTGCCGTGAAATTGCGGCATTTGGCAGGAAATTACTTCCGGTGCCATTGACAAGCTGCGCCTGCTGTGCGCCCGCCACATAGGGCGCAAACCAATCTGCTTGCGATACATCGTCAAAATTGGCTGTTCCGCCTGTAGGCAGAGCAAATGCGCTCATCAATATCTTTACAAATTCCGCTCTTGTCAAGTTATCTTCCGGACGGAACCGACCGCCGTCTCCATTGACAATGCTTTTCTTTGCCAATCCTTGAATATAGGGATATGCCCAGTGTACTTGCCCTACATCTATAAATTGTACGCCTTGAGATGTTCCTTGGCTTGGTGGCGTGGTACCTGGATTGACCGGATAAATCGTTCCGGAAGTTATGGGCCGTCCGGAAGCAGTTCCTCCCGTGCCGCCCGGTCGGCTGCCGCTTCCGCCGCCGCTGCCTGAGCCACCTGTATTTCCACCCGTATTGCCGCCTGTGTTATCCCCTGTATTGCCGCCCGTCGGCAGCGTGAGTGCATCAATTGCCGCATTTACCGCCTCTAGGGAGTCATAGGTTTTATTGCCCACCTGTCCGGCAATATAGCTTTTTTGCTCCGGTGTTGCACCGTTATATTTTGCATTATCCAATTCTGCTAAAAATACTTTCGCATTGTTCACATTAGGCAGTTTTTTCAGTCCTATCAAGATAGACTGCTCTTTAATATCCTCTAAAAATTGTGCCACATTATTTGCTTTTTTTCCTACCGCCGCGTCAACTACTTCACCGAAATCAATATTCTTTTCCAGCAGCTTAACGCCTGTAAAATTATATTGGGGATACGTCTGTGCCAACGCTTCTGTTTTATTTTTGTTATATGCACTGCCATCCAGTGCGTCCATCAGCGCACACGCGATATAAAAATCATTGATATCTTCAGCGCATAGCATTGCTGTCTCTTCTTTACGGCTCAACCCCTGATAGGTATCCCATGCCGCATCCACTGTCGCTTTTGGCTGATTTGTACAGTCAAGCAGCAATGTTTTAAACGCCGGGTCTGCTAAGTTTTATGCCGCATTTGTCATAAACAACTCCGGCAGTAGCTTATAGATATTAATTGAAATATATAAAACATCTTCTGAATCTTTTGCATAAACTTTATATAATCCCGGCGCATGGCTGGACATATCTAATGTCGCTTTTCCACTTCCATCAGCTTGTAGTGTCTGCTTAAAGAAAGTCGTGCTATCACCGGCGTCGTCTTTATCATAACTTGCCAAGAAAGACGTTGTCATACTGCTGGTATCTTTCGGTCTGAATACCGTTACAATAAAGTTTGCATTCGGCTGCCCTGTAAATGTCAAAATATTGTCTTTTTGCGTGATGTATACATCCGCTTCTACCAAGCAGATTTCTTTTTGCACCAATGTATCCGGTGCGGTTGTAATCTCTGCGCCAAGCAAAAACGCCTCCGGTGCGTTTTCGTTAATCAGCAGCTTTTGTCCTGAAAGCGTAACCCCTTCCGGTGCGCCTGCAACGCTCCATGTAATGTCATGTCCGCTAAGCTCGTTATCGTCTGCGTCCAGCACTTTAGCTGCCAATTCTACGGTAGTTTGTCCGCCTGCACCGGCTTTGGGTTGATTAGACGCTGTGTCTATCTGCACTTTGACGTCTTTTTTCGCTTCAATACCTACTCCGGAATAAATCTTAATGTCATCTATCGGTGCATAGTTAATAATAGCACGGATACGGTAGTTGAAAAAGTCCTTACTCAAGGAACCGTCTGTCAGTACCGGTTTGTCATCCAGATATAGGTCTATCGTTTTATCGGCACACGAAATGACATATTTTACCTTCATCCAATTTCCTGCTTGCAGCGGAACGGTTTCATTATAAATCCAAGTTGTGTCCGCTTGCAATATCACTGCCGCATTTTCGCCATCTTGAACAGCCTTAAACGTCAGCCACCATTTCCCGCTGTCCAAAGAACCGTCCGATTTATAGCCCGATGCGCCGCCCAATACAACATTACGTGCCGTCCCACTCACCAGATAACGGAATTCCATTGTGATAACATCCAAATCGGCTTCTTCGGAAACAGTAGGTGAATCGCACCGTGTTCCGTTCGCATTCAGATACCGGTTGCCATTCTCTTCTGTTGCCACCTGCACACTACCCCAACTGTTAATCGTAGAAAAATCCTCAAAAAATCCTGTAGCAAGCGTTACCGTTTGGGTCATCGTTTCGCCCTCAGCCTGTGCTGTTATCTGAATAGGGTCCATATTGGAAAGGTCAGGTTTATAAATTCTCAGCGTGCCGTCCTGTGACATATAAATGCCATCGCGTTCCGCTGCCAAAGCAAATTCTGCCGGATAATCCGTCCCAAGTGTGTCCTGTACCTTATATTGCATCATGCTGTAAATTCCGCCCTGCGGCAGCATAATCCTACTTTCTCCGCTGATGGATAGTTTGATTGCTTCCACATGAATTGCAAGTACTGCACTCTTTGTGCCTTCCGTTGCCGTGACTTGATAGTTCCCTTCCACCGCTTCTGTAGATATGGTCAGCAGTCCATTTTCATCAATTGATACGCCTTGCCCCTGCGGTGTTACTTCCCACTGCGCAGCTATATTATTCGCAAAAACAGTGTTTGCCTGATATTGTTCTGTCACTTCGCCGCCGCGCGGAATAATCAAATGGTCCTTTCCCTGCACCATCATGGCGTCTATATTCCGAATCCTTATCAATCTTTGATTATCCACTGTTATCTTAGTATCCAAATATGTATAGCTCTCACCGGAACCTTGATAGGGACGAATCACCAATGCCTGTGAAAAAACAGTTTTGGCGTCCGGCTGCGTATCTGGATTCAATCCCACATCCGTACTCTGATTTTCTGACACAGCTTCTCCGTCAATATATAACGTCCGGCTGCGTGTTTCTCCGCGCACATCTACCAACACACTGATTCCATAAGTCTCACCAAGTTCTAACTGCTGAGAATAATTCCCGAAACGAAGTTTCCCATCTGCCGTAGTGTCAAACAGCGTCACATCTCTCGTCTTGTTACCATCCCAATTGGAGGCTCCATAACGAAGCTGGTAAACTACTTGCGAAAATCCCCGTTCAAATTTCAATTCCACTTGGTATAAATATTGATATTGCCCGGCGTCCTGAATTTTATCGCCAAAATTTGCTCTGGCATAAGATGGTGTACCTGCTTTCTTTATCGGATATGCTTGCCCTTTGTATTCCTCCGTATCAAAAACAAGTTTTCCATCTATATTTTTAAACCACGGAGAGTTGCTCGCCGATTGCCCTGTAGCAGCATCAGAATAACTCCAAGGGTAGTTATATCCATCTTCAAAATCCCGTTCAAATACAATGTTATTTGTATCTTCTGCTACTTCTGCGGCAAAAACCCCTGTCAGACAAAGCAGCATTGCACTGAAAACCAATGTAAAACAGACCCATTTTTTCCACATATCTTTCCCTCCCTTTTGTTTGTCCTATCCAGTCGTCTTCATGTTCACTCTTCTTTTCTTACCGCTGATAGTAACGGTCTAATGCTGCCTGATGAATTTCAATGTATCGTTCCACACCCATACGTTTCAATTCTTCTATAAATTTGTCATAGCCTGACAACGGCTCAATCCCTTTGATGAATTTCAACGTCATTTCCTGTGTATAGGTATCGATTTCACTCTTTAATGCAATCAATTCTTCGTTTTCTTCCATTGTCGGCGTAATGGGCGGCAATACGGTTTCTTTGGCATTATCCGTATATTTTGTCCAAACGTCCAGCGCTTCCAGTTGTTCCGGCAATTCATAGTATTGTTTCAAATAATCTTCATGCTGATTGAATCCCGGCGACGGCTGGTTTGCTCTGAAGTTAATTCCCATCGCTTCCGCAATGCTCAGCCCATTGGGATTGTGCAGAATTTCATCGGTATAGACATAGTGTCCGTCTACTTCATTGTAAGTCACACCTTCTACACCAAAATTCTTCAGAATCATACCTTCTTCAGAATAGAGATAGTCCAGCCATTTGACCGCGGCTTCCGGGTCTTTACAATTTGTGGTCACTGCAACAAACGGTGTATTTGCTTCTTTCTGGCATTCCAGAAAACGCGGCTCATCACCTTTATTTTTCACTGGGAACTGTGCTGCCGCCAATTTATATTTGGGGTCTTTTTCTTTCATCGCATTGACATACCGTCCAATGGTTCCACCGATGAATCCATAAGTAACACCCGACGTACCGTTAGTCATTTTCGCGTCTACCACAGTTTGGTTATTGGTATCATATTCTGCATCCAAAAGTCCTTCTTCATACCATTTGTGCATTCTTTCCAAATAGTCGCGGTAGCCCGGTTCCATTTGTGGAAACTTAATGGTCTTGTTATCTACATACATGGAAAGTCCCACATTGTAGATATTGTTAAAATGGAATGATGTGTCAATGTTGTTGCTCATAAAGGTCAGCGGCGCTTTTGCGCCTTTCTTTTCTTTGAACTGACGCAGTACATTTTCCCACTCATCCAATGTTTCCGGCATTTCCAGACTCAAATCGTCCAGCCAATCCTTACGGATAATAAGACCGCCGAAGGTACGGTACTTGCCGACATTCAAAGACGGGAATCCATATAGTATGCCGGAGTCCGTTACGGACTGCTTTTGATAGATTTCGTTCTCCGCCAGCAGTTTTTTCAAATTTGGCGCATGTTTATCAATGAGATCTGTCAATTCTAAAATAATGCCGTCGCTAACCGCCTTATCCGGTCCCCCTGGATAGTTCGGCCATGCATATTCCACCATGTCAGGCAGCTCCGAAGCGCCGGATGCGACTAGCAGATTAAACTGTTCTTTCCCCTGTCCAACCGGTGGATGAACAAAGGATATTTTCACGCCCGTCCGTTTTTCCAATTCCTGATACATCGTCATGTCATTCATGGACTGTATTTGAGATGCGCCACTTGTTGGCAGCTCCGCCCAATACGTAAACTCTTTTTGTCCGCCTTCTGATACCTGTTTTTCTCCACAGCCTCCTAATGCTGTACATAGCAGCGCCATAGACAGAATCATCATAAACCCTTTTTTCATAATACTACCTCCCTTTTTTTACCTTTTTTATTAACCTTTTACCGCCCCAATCATCATGCCTTTCACAAAATATTTCTGAATAAATGGATAAACCACAAGAATGGGAACGGTTGCCACCATAATGGTTGCATACTTAATGCTTTCCCCAATGTTATATTTATCGCTGGCATTAGAGCCTGCTGTCATTGTGGACGTATCATTAATTAAAAGAATTTCCCGCAGCCGGAGCTGAAGTGGATAGAGCGCCGGTTTGCGAATATAAATCATGGCATTGAACCAAGAATTCCAGTGTGCCACGCCGTAGAATAATACCATGACTGCAATAATCGGTATGGACAGCGGCAACACGATACGAAACAGCAACACAATTTCGTTCGCGCCGTCTATTTGAGCAGATTCTTCAATACTACTTGGAATGCTGGCAAAGTTCGTTTTCATAATAATCATGTTATAGGTATTAATTGCGCCGGGCAAAATCAATGCCCAGAGTGTGTTGCCAAGTCCCAAATATTTATACACTACCAAATAGGTTGGCACCAGACCACCACTGAAATACATTGTAATAATAATCATGGTCATCATCACTTTTTTTATTGCAAATTGTCTTCTTGTCAGCACAAAAGCAGCCAACGACGACATGAATACATTCACCGCCGTTCCAACTACCACAATAAACAAAGTATTACGGTATCCCACTGCAATGTTGGGGTTTTTCAACACCGATTGATACGCTGATAAACTAAATCCTTGGGGCAGCAGCATCAATCCCTTGTCCCCAATCAAGTGATTGCTGTCGGAAAAGGAACAGGTAATGACATACCAAAAAGGATATAATGTAATCACAATCATCAATAACATAAACAATACAATCAGAATATCAAAAATGACTTCTCCCTTGCTTTTCCGTATTTTCATCACTTTCACTCCTTTCCCCTTATTTAAATAAGCTATTTCCGCTAAAACGTTTGCTTAAAAAGTTTGCCCCTAACAGCAGTATCAGATTGATAACGGATTGAAACATACCGACCGCTGACGAAAAACTATATTGTGCCGATTCGCCAATACCGCGCCGGTAAACAAAACTGGAAATGACATCTGCTGTTTCATAAGTACCTGGATTATAGAGCAAAATGATTTTTTCAAATCCCACGCTCATAAGCTGCCCCATTCGCAGGATTAGCATAATCACAATCGTTGGCGCAATGCCCGGAAGCGTAACGGCAAGAAGCTGCCGGAATCTGCCTGCGCCGTCTACCGTCGCCGCTTCATAAAGTTCCGGACTGATTCCCGAAAGCGCCGCCAAATAAATGATGCTGCCCCAGCCGATGCCCTGCCAGATATTTGTCGTAACATAAATGGTTTTGAAATATTTCGGCGCTCCCAAATAATTGATTTGCGCTCCGCCAAATTTCATCAGTATCTTTGTGATAATTCCCTCTGCCGCAAAGAAATCCGTTATCATGCCGCATAAGACAACCAAAGAAATGAAATGTGGTAAATAGGTAATGGTTTGTACAGTTCGTTTAAATTTAGAACTTCTGATTTCATTGAGCAGCAACGCAAAAATAATAGGTGCCGGGAATCCCGCAATTAGGTCATATAGGCTGATACCCAACGTGTTGCCAATCAACCGCAGGCAATTACGGCTTTTAAAAAATTCTATAAAATATTTTAAGCCCACCCATTTACTGTCAAAAATCCCTTTTCCCAATTCGTACTGTTTGAATGCGATGACAAGTCCAAACATTGGCCAATAACAAAAAATAATATAGTAGGCAATTACCGGAAGTGCCAAAAGATAAATATATCTATTTTTTATCAGTTCCCGTTTGATCCTCGCACCCAGCCCTGGGGTTTCCAGTTTGGTCGACATAAGTACTCGTTCCATCGTTCTCCCTCCTTCTTGTTCAGATTCATTTGGTACAATCCCAGTATAGCAAGAAGGAGTGTTTTTGGCAATCGCCTATGTTCGCTATTGATATACTATTTTCGCTATCCCGCATGAATAGCGAAAATAGTGCATAGTTTCTACACATAAAAAACGCAGGAACTATGTCCTGCGCCTTGCTGATATATCAAATTAAAATAATATTCTATTTTTCTCTTTGCTGCTTTTTATGAAATTCTCCTTATTCAAAAGACTTATTTTGCTCCCGATATTGTCCCGGTGTGACGCCAACCACTTTCTTGAATGTGCGGATAAATACATTAGAACTATAAAATCCTGTTTTCCCGGCGATTTTTGCAACCGTTTCATGGGTATCCAGCAACAATTCTTTTG
>CAMNSU010000086.1 GCA_946555455.1 uncultured Clostridia bacterium
AATTTATTACATAATTTTTTAAAAAATTGCGGCCCCCTTTTAAACTTTTATTGGGGCTGCCCTGCTCTATTCTAAAACACTGAACCTCCGCGTTTTTCTTAAAGAGTAGATTGTTTTATTTTACGATAACAATTTCTTTTACTTCATCTTTGAAGATACGGATGAAGACTCTCTGCTCTTCTTCGCTGTCATATCTTTCGATATCGGCCGCGCTTGCTACACGGATTTTATCCTGGTTTTTAGAAGAGTCATATTCGTAGATAGTAACGTCTGTCAAGGAGTAGTTGTTGACTTCACCGCCGTCTACCGTTACGTTGATGGAAGAAGTGAACTTCTTATCAACTTTACCGTAGATGGTCTGCAGACCGTCATCAGTGGATTTGTCGAACTCAGTTGTTTTCTTGGTGATGTCAAACAGAACGTTAACTGTATCGATTTCGCCTCTGGTGTTGGTGTTGAACTGGATAACGTCACCCTGTTCTAGCATTTTGCCTTCTTTTGTGAACACGCCTGCTTTGTCGCTCATGAAGGAAACGTATTCGCCTTTGTGGTAGACGTATACTTTTTCAACATCTTCGCCACGGTCGTTGGTCACTTTCGCGATTTTATCAATCACTGCGATAGGCATTTCTGCACTGGTTCTGCCGGTAGAGTTGGTTACCAGGACAACTTTTGCCGTCAGGTCTTCTGCCATGTTATAGATGGTTACGTTGTAGTCGCTGTCGTTTACGAACATATCCATGTTACGGATTGCGAAGTTATCGGATTCTGTTTCGCCTGCCGGAATATCGAATACGATAGTGTCGCTGTTCAGGTTAAATTTGCCCAGCTTTTTGGAAGCAGATTTGTAAACCACGTTTTCACCTTTGAAGTTCTGGGTGAAGATGTTGTTGTTGAATTCCGCTTTTTCCACTGCTGTGTTCAGTTTTGTGATTTTGTTGTCAGAGTTTACATCGTAGGTTACCATCTGTGCTGTTACGCTGCCGCCTGCGGACAGTGAAGTCAGCACATCTTCAGCAGTTTTGCTGCTGCCGTTGAACATCACTTTGGAGTTTGCTGTCAGAATTTTGGTTTCGCCTTGGCTTGTGAACAGTTTGAATTCAACATCGTTGGAAAGGTTCGCGTTTTTACCTGCGTTCATCAGGTAAGCAAAGTTGCCTGCTGCGGTACTGTTAGAGTCCACTGCTGCGATTTTGCCCATGATATCCAGGTAGAAGGTACCTTCGTCCTGCACGTTGATATCTTCTTTGTAGTTTTCAGCGATTTCATATTCTTTGTCGTTAATGCGTACAGATTCATCGTCAGCTTCCGTAACAGTACCTGTTACAGATTCTTCGGATACCAGAATGGATACCAGCATTTTGTCCAAACTTTCCGTTACGGACAGTACGTGCCATTCTTTCAGGTTTTTGAATTCAAAGTCTTCGCCATCTTTTGTGATGGAGTATTTTACATCAGAATCAGGATCCAATTTCAGCGCCGGTTTTCCGTATTTGTCGGAAATGGTCTGAGAGGATACTGCTGTGTCGTCAACAACGTAGTTGGAGAACGCCGTCACGAATGCGATATCATAGATACCATCGCGGTTGGAATCGAGCAGTTTCACACTGCCTGTTTCCGGCTGCAGCAAACTTGCGTCGTATGCTGTATATTTTCCGTTGTAGATGATGGTTGTATCATCAGCAATATAGGAAGTTTCAACGCTGTTGGAAGAGTTTTTGTCTCTCCAGTGTTTGATATATTTTTTGCCGGAGTCGTTGATTTCTTTGATGTTTTCCGCATCAATTTCAACGGCTTCATTTTTGTTTTTATCTGCAATGGCTACCAGAATTTCTTCGTCGCCGATATCGTTTTCACGAACATAAGCGGACACATTGTAGCCCAGCAGGTGCGCTGCGTCGGAAGAAGCAACTTTATAGAAGTTTTCGCCAATCAGTACTTCGCCTTCGTTAACGCCGTTTGCGCTGTTCAGACGGGTGTATTCGTTTCCGACTACCTGTCCGACAACTTTAGTAACATCCAGTTTATCTTCCAAAACTGTTTTGTCAACTACTTCATATTTTTCGTTTTCGCCATAACCTGTCTGTTCCATCAAATCGATGGTCAGCGCGTTGTATACCAACTGTGAAATGGTACCACGGGATACAGCTTCGTTTGCAGAAGAGTTTACGCCTTTGGTAAGACCGATTTCAGAAGCGGTTACCAGATAACCGGTCGGCCATGCGCCTTTGGTTGTTGCAACCGGTTCATAGCCCAGCATTCTAACAAGCACTGTGATGGCTTCTGCAAAGCTGATGGAATCATCCGGACGGAAGTTTCCGTTTTCATCACCGATAATTAAAGATTGGTTTGTTGCTACATTGATAAAACCGTTTGCCCAGTGGTCGCCAACGACATCAGGGAATTTGGTCGGTCTGTTGGAACCAGCGGCAACATCGCTCAGTCCCAGTGTCGCAACAGCGACTTTTGCGAACTCAGAACGGCGAAGCGAATCATCCGGTCTGAAGTTTCCTGTTTCATGGTCACCTACCATGATTTCCAGCGCACCCAAGATTTTCGCGGGTTCTTCGTATTTCGTATCAACAACGTCAGACGGTACCGCGGCAAATGCGCTTGCAAAACTCATCAGCATCGCAGATGCTAAAAATGTGGATAAGAGTTTTGTGAATTTCCTCATTATTGTTCCTCCTTGTAAATAAGAAATAATATAGATTATAGGTTTGTGTCGCAGCCACCGTTGTCCTTGTTTGCGGTTTACATAACCATATGACAATTATCGGATAATTCACTCGGTATAAAAGGAAAATGAATTGTGAGATATCCGCTCGTATATGTGTTATCTCAACCACAAGACCTATTGTACAGTATATACGAATAAATATCAAGACAAAGATTCTGGAAATACCGGATAAAACTTGAAGAATGACTCTTGCATTGGTGCGGAAGTTGTGTTATGATATAGCATAGAAGGGTTAAACGAACTTCTGCATACTGTTTATATACAATAGAATAAGCAGTAAGACATTGATGGAAGGGGGGGGTACCCCTTTCTATAGGAAAAGAAGCGGAAATAGATGAATATGCAAGGGAGTGGATACAAATGAAAAAGAAAATAGCGTTGGTGGCGCTGTGTGGCTGTATGATATTGCAGCAGGCGGCATGGGCAGCATTTACCGACATGGGCGATACGCGCTGGGATTGGGCGCGCACAGCAATCGAAAACATGACGGACAGTGGTATTATTAAAGGATATGGTGACAATACGTTTAAGCCGGAAAACAGTGTCTCTAAAATAGAATCACTGATTTTGATGTCGCGCGTGTTGGGTGTGGACGAAACAAAAAACGCGAAATATGTTTCTGCAGCAGTGGAGGCGCATAAAACTGATTTGGCGCTCTACAATACTGCATATAAACGTGAAATATCCTATTTAATGTATAAAGGAATTCTGACAAAAGATGATTTGAAACTATATGCGGCAGATGGAGAAGCGGGCACGCCGCTGAAACGATATGAATCGGCAATTCTGCTAACCAAACTTCTTTGGAATAATGATGCCGGAACTTCTGCGTCTGCACCGACGCTATCGTTTACCGATGCTGCAGATATTCCGGCGGCAGCAAAACCCTATGTGGGATTTGCCGTATCCAATGGTTTGATGAACGGAATGGACGAAAATATGTTTAATCCGATGGGTGAAGTGACGCGCGCACAAATGGCAACGCTGCTGTACCGCGTGATGGGAAACTTCCCGGTGACGGTGGTGCGGGGCAATATGGTTTCCTATGATAGCGCGAAACAGGAAATCAGAATACAAGATACGGATAATACATCTAAGGTATATACATTGACGACAAAAGCGTTGGTGCGGCTGGATGGGACGGCAGCGACTGCGAACACCATTGCGGCAGGCGCGGACGTTATTATTAGTATTGAAAAGAGCGGAACTGTCCGTTTGGTGGAAGCGCTTTCTCCGACAGCGGTGGAAACGGTTTCCGGTATCTATTCCAAATATCAAAACGTGACAGAAGGAACACAGGTTTATGTAAGAGACCCCATTACTTCGGAAACCAAACAATATCTCATGGCGGGCAGTGTAGCAATATATAAAGGAAGCAGCGGCGGCAGAACCATTGCGGAATTGCAGGACGGCGATGCTGTGACCTTAACGCTGCAAGGCGGCAAAATCATTGAAATCCGCGCAGAGGATAAAAAGCAGACAGCAAGCGGGACAGTAGAGGATATCCAATTGCTGCCGGAATATAAACTTACGGTGAAAGCCGGAGGAACGTCGACGGAATATGCCGTAGATCCGAATGTGGAAGTACGGAAAAACGGGAAAACGACGAGTTTGGCAGATGTCGTGGTAGGTGATAGCGTTTCGCTAACATTAGTTTATGGCGTTATTACTTCGCTGACAGCTACCAGCAGACAGCAAACGGTGGAAGGTAGTATTGTGCAGATTGTGGTTGACACGGAAGACCCCAGAATCACCATTCGCGAAAAGGACAGCACAGAACATGAGTATCATTTGAAAAACACGGCGGAAATCACGCGCAACGCCACTGCGGCAGATGTATATGCGCTGCGTTTGGGCGATAAAGTGACGGTGAAAATTGAAGGCAGCACAGTCGTTTCCATTTCGGTTTCCGCAGTGGGCGAGAATTCAACCATCAATGGTGTGGTGGAATATGTGAATACCTCCTATGGATATATCAAACTGGAGGGCGTGAATGAATTGATTTTTGTCACCAAAGCAAAAGTGACCTATAAGGACGGCAGCACAGGAATGGTGCGGAACATTCAGGCGGGTGACGATATTACGGCATTCTGCGCACCAACGAATGGCAGTTATGAAGCAACGTTGATAGTCATTAACAGCTAATGGTCTTTTAAAGGAAGAGAAGTCACGTATACATAAGAAAGATAAAGCCGCTATGGACGGAGAATGAATCTGTCCATGGCGGCTTTTTTATATCCGTATAGAGTTTGCCGCTTCTATATTTCAAAATGAGAAATTGCCAAAAAAAGTCTGTGAAACCGCAAAATTCTACAAAAAATACTGGAAAAAAGTGGTATAATAGTCACGAAAGTCTTGCGTCGCAAGCCTTTGGGTGTTGCTCTGCTGCGCTGTGCGCCAGCGGCAATGGCAAACCGAAATTTGCTATACAAAAAAGAAGTGGAGGAGGGACAATGCCGGTAGTCTATATTGACGTATTATTTCTGGTAAATATGATAATAGACGGTATGCTGCTATGGTGCAGCACGAAAATTGCCGGCGTGCGGACGAGGTGGTGGCGGATTCTCATTGCGGCAGTCATTGGCGGTGTTTATGCAGTCTGCGTATTTTTCCCGAAACTTTCTGCGCTCTATCTGTTGGCGGCAAAAGTGGCAGTTTCTGTGATAATGGTCTGCGTTGCATTTTGGGTGAAAACCTGGCGGGAGTTGCTGCGGGCAATCACAGTGTTTTATCTGACAAGTTTCATTTTTGGCGGCGGTATCACAGGACTCATTTATTTCACAGGGCTTGGCAGCAGACTGGGAGCTATTATGTCGGGCGGCAGTATATACCTGAATTTGCCATGGAAAGTGCTGCTGGTGACAGCAGTGGCGGTGTTTTTGGCAGTTACGCTGGTGGTGAAATATTTAAAAGGGTTTCTCATGCGTCAGGGGATTTTGGGACGGCTGCGCATTACCTATGCTGAAATGACAGCGGAAGCAGATGTGCTGCTTGACACAGGAAACCAACTGAAAGACCCGCTGACAGGGAGAGCGGTAGCGGTAGTGGAATTATCGTGTTTGCGCCCGCTGATGCAGCCGGAAATCTATGTGTTGTTTGAGCAATATCATATAGAAGAATTATATGATGCGTTGTCCTATGACTGGGCAACACGGTTGCGAATGATTCCCTATAGCGGCGTGGGAATAGAAAACGGAATGCTGATAGGAATTGTGCCGGACAAAGTAGAACTGCGTTCCCAGCAACAGGAATTTCGGGAATGCGACTGTATGATTGCAGTGTATCCGGGCAAGCTGAAACATGCCAATGGAAGCGGCGGAATCGTCAATCCATCACTGTTATTATAGTTATGACGCAGCGGTCTGTTTCGATGCTTGATATTGTGAACATGTAAACTAGGGTGCTGGTACCCTTGATATAAGATGAAAAATAGGAGGAACAAAAGGCATGGGCATATTGGTAAAATGGCTACGAAATACATATGAAAAATGGAATAGATGGTTAGCACAGCGGGAAAATAAGAAAAATGCGTTGTTTTATATTGGCGGCAGCGACGTGTTACCGCCGCCGCTGGAGCCGGAGGAAGAAAGTTATTTGTTGTCTAAACTGGACAGTGAACCGGACAAAGTGCGTCCCATACTCATTGAACGGAACCTGCGTTTGGTGGTCTACATTGCGCGGAAATTTGAATCCAGCGGCGTGGGCGTGGAGGATTTGGTGTCCATTGGTGCAATCGGGCTGATTAAGGCAATCAACACTTTTAAAACAGACAGAAACATCAAGCTGGCGACCTATGCATCACGCTGTATTGAAAATGAAATTTTGATGCATTTGCGTAAAACACATCAAATTAAAACAGAGGTTTCCATTGAAGAACCGCTCAACACGGATTGGGACGGCAATGAACTGTTGCTCAGTGATATTTTGGGAACTGAGAATGACATTATCAGTAGGGGGCTGGAGGACGAGACAGACCGAAAACTGCTCTATGATGCAATCGGAAAATTGAACAACAGGGAAAAGACCATCATGGAACTGCGGTTCGGACTGCACAATGGAGAAGAAAAGACACAAAAGGAAGTTGCGGATTTGCTCGGCATTTCGCAATCCTATATCTCCCGTTTGGAAAAACGTATTATTGGCAGATTGAAACGCGAGATAGGCAAGTTGATATAAAAATGGAAATTTCTGTATAATGTAGAGTGACAGTAGAAACGCTGCAAAGCCGTATGAAAAGTAGAAATATGAGATGAAGAAGCGTTCCAAAAGAGGAAAAACAATGTAGCACAGCGCTGAAACAGGAGTATAAAACAAATCCTGCAAGGTGATAATAAGAATATCAGTAGCGAGAAGAAAATGATTCTGATTATCAGCGGCAGGAGGGTGTTATTATGGCGGTCAATAAGGTGGAAATTTGCGGTGTGAATACCTCGCAACTGCCTGTTTTATCAAATAAAGAAAAATTAGAACTGTTTCATCGTATCAGACAAGGCGATACCAGCGCAAGAGATGAATTTGTGGAAGGAAATTTGCGGCTGGTACTGAGCGTGATTAAACGGTTTGCCTCAAGGGGCGAGAATGTTGACGATTTGTTTCAAGTGGGATGCGTGGGACTGATTAAAGCGATTGATAACTTTGATTTGTCTCAAAATGTACAATTCAGTACCTATGCGGTGCCGATGATTATCGGAGAAATCCGGCGGTATCTGCGGGACAACAATTCCATTCGCGTCAGCCGCTCCATTCGGGATACTGCTTATAAATCTCTGCAAGTCAAAGAACGGTTGACCAATGAAAAAGGGACGGAACCTACAGTGGAGGAAATTGCAAAAGAGTTGGAACTTCCCAAAGAGGAAATCGTGTTTGCGCTGGACGCCATTCAGGATCCTGTATCGTTGTTTGAACCGGTCTATCATGACGGCGGGGACGCTATCTATATCATGGACCAAGTGAAAGACAGCAAAAATTCTGATGAATCGTGGATTGAAAATATTGCTATTTCGCAGGCAATGCGGCATTTGAACCAGCGGGAAAAACATATTTTGAACCTACGCTTTTTCAGAGGACGGACACAGACGGAGGTTGCGGAAGAAATCGGTATTAGTCAGGCGCAGGTATCCAGACTTGAAAAAAGCGCGTTGAATCACATGAAAAAATATATATGAGAATGACAAAGAACAGCATCTGCATATGGATGTTGTTCTTTTTTTTGTCAGGAACTCATAAACTGTTGTATAGGCATATTCGACTTTTGTTTGCCTAGGCAAAGAGGAGGAAGGAACCATGAAACGCGCATCAGATTTTCGCAATAAAGAAGTGATTAACGTAGAAGATGGCAAGCGTCTGGGGTTTGTTTGTGACGTGGAAGTGAATTTGGAACAGGGGAAAATTGATTCCATTGTTATTCCGGCGCCGCTGCATATTACAAATTTCTTTTCGCAAAGCAAAGACTATATCATTCCGTGGGAAAATATCAAAAAGATTGGCGATGATATTATTTTGGTAGACTACCATCTGCCGGAGCGACGCTGAAATGGCGACAGAACCATGGAATCCGCGTGCGCAGCGGGAAGCGTTTTTCGCGCTGCCGGGAGAGCTTGCCATTGCGCTGCGGGATACGGTACTGCGGAAAAAAGCGTCATGGAAAGAATGGATTGTGGAGGGCTGTGACCAAAATCAGGAGTCGGGTGTGCCATCGCAGGAGCCGCTGCGCATTTTATCAGACAATGGAAGATGGCTGCTGGCAGAGACTTACTATGCGCGCGGTTATGTTCCGGCAGCGGATATCATGCGGGTGCAGAAAGAGTCGCTGCGTCAGGCGGCATTTTTGACGGTGACAGGCTGCCACGCAATGGGTGAATGCAGCGGACAGGGGCATATTTGGTTTCCGATGGGCGTATATTTGCCGCTGGAAGGAGAACGGGACAACCATTATCTAGTGCGTGCCGCAACCCGCGGACAAGGCGGTGCGAGCTGGAAAACAGTGCGCATTGCTAAAACAGAGGACGTAGTAAAAGGATATTTACCCTATTCTCCACAGGTGTTTGTGGCATTGGCAAAGAAACAAATCGGACATTTATACGATTGGGGCGGACGTTGGGGCGGACTGGATTGTTCGGCACTGGTGATGATGCTCTACCGCTGTTTTGGCATTTTTGTGCCGCGCAACAGCGCACAGCAGGCGGCAATTAAAAATGGTGTTTTGCTTGAGAAAAATATGACAATAGGAGAGCGGGTGGCAGTCCTGTGCAAAGCGCGTCCGGGGGATTTGTTGTTTATGCCTGGTCATGTAGCGATTTGGCTCGGGAAAAAAGGAAATATGCTGCATATTTTACATGCAAGCTATACAGCAGGGGAAATTTGTGCAGTGTCAATGAATGTTACTCACAAAAATGCACAAGAATTTTTATTCAAATTGGAGAAAATTGAACGAATTCCATAAAAACACTTGAGGAATTCGCTGTGCTATAGTATAATAATAGGGAATCACAAACAAAAACTCATCTTTTCATTTAAATCGGCGGACATTGCATGGAAGTCGGTTGTTGGTTTGGGGACCGGTTCATGTGCCGGTCCATTTTTTTTTCGCGAAATTTGGCGGAGAAAGAATACTTGCGCAATGGCGTAAAATATGCTATAATTGGTAAGCATGAGGTTCGACTTTTCTTTGCTTAAAAGACATTTGTGAGATACGGAAAGGAAAAAGCACATGGCGGAAGGAATTAAACTGGTTGCAAAAAACCGGCAGGCAACCCATGAATATTTTATAGAGGAACGGCTGGAAGCGGGGCTGGAGTTGTTTGGTACGGAAGTGAAGTCCATTCGGCTGGGAAAAGTGAATTTGAAAGACAGCTGGATTGCGTTTCAAAAGGGCGAAGCATTTATCCGTGGTATGCATATCAGTCCTTATGAAAAAGGGAATATTTTTAACCGCGACCCATTGCGGGAGCGCAAACTGCTGCTGCATAAAAAGGAAATTTTGAAGCTGTTCCAGCAGACGCAGCGGGACGGATATTCTGTGATACCGTTGTCTATTTATTTGAAGGGAAGCCGCGTGAAACTGGAAATTGCATTGGCAAAAGGAAAGAAGCTGCATGATAAAAGAGACAGCGAAGCGGCAAGAACTGCAAAACGCGATATTGACCGCGCACTAAAAGAACGCAACCGATAATACACAAAGACCGGCACAAAATATGTGTCGGTTTTTTTATTAAAGAGAAGCCGCGTAAAAACAGATTTATGGGGTTCGGAAGGGGTATCCCCTTCCATAAAATGCGCAAAAAGGCAGGACAGGTGCCTGACTTTTTGCACCTTGCGGGACGGAAAACCAGCATTTTATGCTGGTTTTATGAGAACTTGCGTCCCGAACCAGGGGGAGTCACGAGGGGGACATGAGACTGCATAGCGGTCTCTGGAGTCCCCTTCGTGATATTTATGTGTCGGTTTTTTTATTGATAGGAAATCCCACCTTTTTGAATATTTTCTTTTGCAGGAGAATACATATGATAAAGACAAGTAACAGAGGAAAGGTGGATGGAGCATGATTTTTGTGGTGAAGAAAAATGTGATTTTGGCAGCGGCGTTTGTCCTGTTGGCAGCTATTGTGCTCAATGTAACGTTTTTCAGCGATCATAAGGCGGTAAACAGCGTGCCAATTACCAATAGAACAATCGTATTGGATCCGGGACATGGCGGTGAGGATGGCGGCGCGGTAGGCAGCAGCGGGACGGTGGAGAAGGATATCAATTTGCAGGTGGCGCTGAAAGTGCAGGCGTTGCTGGAACAAAATGGATGCAGCGTCTTTATGACAAGAAGCGAAGACGTATCCATTCATGACAAAGGGGAAGAAAAAAATCGCAACCGCAAGATATCGGATTTGGATAACCGAAAAAAAATGCCGGGCGATTATCAAGCGGACGCGTTTGTCAGTATCCACATGAATTTGTATCCGCAGCAACAATATCATGGCGCGCAGGTGTTCTATGCGGAAACGCCGGAAAACTCTATGCAACTTGCGCAGTTTATCCAAGATGAAATGCGAGAAGATGTGGACAGCGGCAATAATCGGGAAATCAAAGAGGCGAAGGGAAATATTTATGTGCTGGACAAAAGCAAAGTGCCGTCAGTTGTAGTGGAATGCGGATTTCTTTCCAATCCGGAGGAAGAGCAAAAACTGCAAACAGAAGAATATCAACAAAAATTGGCATTTGCAATTTATAGCGGGATTATTAAATTTTTCGCAGCTTAGCGTGAGATAGGTGGAGGATGTTTGATGCAAAGCAGACAATTTATCATATTAAAAACAGAAACGGGCGGCAGCGGTGTTGTTAAGATAGAGGAATACCGGCAGCGGCTGCGTATTAGCGTCAACGTGAAAAATATTGCGCCGCTGCGTCATGATGAAGTATTCAAGGCGTATTTACTGACAGATAAAGAAAAAAATTTATTTGAACTTTTGGGAGCGCTCAAAGGCGGGCAGGGCGTGTTCGATGTGAAAGAAATGCCGGTTTTTGGCGTGCATATTTATCGAAAAAATATTGAATCCGGCGAGACACGGCTGGAATTTTGGGGCAGTGGACAGGAGGACGAAACAGAAGTGAAAGAAAAAGGAAAAGAATATGCGCAGGTTATGGCGGCGGCGCCGGAAAAAGTGGAACGATCATATGCATTGCTGTCATCGCTGGATCAATATTTCGTAGGAGAATGGAAAAAAATCAACGGCTATTATTCTATCTACCACTATGAAATTGTGCAGCATGTGCTGGCAATGCCGCTGGTGCGGGAGAAAATCATGCAATATGGATATTATTTGACCTGTGAGCGGAAAAAAGAGGATGAAACGCTGATTGCATTGGCGTTTCCGGCAAAATTGGATGATGAAGTGCCTTTTGAGGAGCAATCGGATTTTGCCGCTTGTGTGCAAAGCGCTCCTTCGTCACAAAATTGCTATTTTGCTATTACCGTGGGGATTGACCCTCATGGAGAATTTTTCGGAAAATAAATCATCAAAATCCCATGTGCGATTGTGCATGGGATTTTTTGTATAAGAAAAGAAGAAAATAGAAATACTAAGAGAAGAAAGGAGATGGAACTATGACAGGCAACATCACAACAAAAGAACTGACGTGTCTGGAGGATCAATTGGACAGCGAATTGACGCTGGTAAAAAAATATCAGGCATATGCAGAACTTTGCACAGACGCTACGCTGAAAGGAAAAATGTCGGCGATGGCGGACGTTCATCAAAAACATTTCGACACATTAATGGGGTATTTAGGTTAGGAGGGAAACGAAAATGAGCGTACAGTATTCCATGGCGGACAAGGAATTGTTGACAGATAGCTTGAACAGCCAGAAATTTATCACAGACAAGTATAACACCTTTGCCAGCGAATGTTCCAGTCCACAGCTTCGGACAGCATTTATGAATATTTTGCAGGAAGAACATCAACTGCAAGCGGAATTGTTTGATGAAATGAACAGCAAAGGCTGGTATCATGTGCAGATGGCGGACAGTAATCAAATCAGCCAGACCAAAACGAAATTTCAAAACGAAAGTTCGCAGGGATAATAAATGAAGAGCAGAAACACAAATGGTTTCTGCTCTTTGTCTGTTTATAGTATACCTATTTTTGTCAGTTATAAAAATCTCTGTCATGCAAAATGAGTATCACAACTTTCATAAAGTATAGGTTTTACAAAACCTATACTTTTGTCCCTTATAGAACAGAAAAGTAGAAA
>CAMNSU010000087.1 GCA_946555455.1 uncultured Clostridia bacterium
ATGATGGTTTTGGAACAGGTGATTGCTTTGATACTTCCGATGATTTCCGCAAGAAGCAGAAACAGCATGGATACCCAACGCATTGGAACTGTAAAAATATTGTCAAAGGCAAATAAATAAAACAGTATGGTGATTATCATAGCGGCGCCGCCGCAAATCAATGCCGTTGCTTTAGAATGTTTACTCATGTTGTCACCCCTTATTTGATTTCCGTGCCGCACGCGGGACAGAATTTCGTATTTTCATTCACTTCTTTTTCGCAGTTTGGACATTTTTTCACTAATGAATATCCGCATTCCGAACAAAACTTGCTGTCCGGCATTAGAACATTTCCGCACTTTGGACATGTCTTGGGCGCTTTTTCGCCGCATGAGGGACAAATATCCGTATTGTCCGGAATATCGGCGCTGCACTTTAAGCAGGGATTGTATTTTTTTCCGCATTTTGGACAAAATTTGGTGCTTTCAGTGAGCGTACAGCCACAGGAGCCGCAGTTAATTTGTTTTGCAGTTTGTGCGTTTTCTGTATCACAGCCGCAGAGGTTACAAAAACGTTCATTTTTTCCGATTTGACCTTTGCACTGAGGACACGTTTTAGTTTCGGCAGTTGTGATGTTCTGCACCAGTCCGCCGAATTGCTGACCAATTGCGCCGCCGACACCAACGCCCATTCCCAAACCAATACCGGCGCCCATCATGCCGCCCTGCATAGAATTTGGGTTGGTTGCCGCGCCTTCAAGCGTATCAAAGGAACGTTCCTGCTGATAACTATATCCGACAATATCCATTTCAGCCCTTTTAGACAATGCTGCCTTTAATTTAATGACCGCGTCATCGTCCTCAGGAACATTGATATCGTTTACATAAAACGAGGTTAATTGAATTCCGTATTCTTGAAAAGAAGGCAATATCTTTTCACTGAGATAGGTAGATATTTCGTCAAGATAAGCGTTTATCTCCAAGATGCTGATTCCTTTATGTACGAGATAGGAGGAAATGACGTCTTTGGATTTTGTCAAATAGACGCCTCTGAAATATTTTAAAATATTTGTTTTATCAAATTGCGGCAGGCACCCCACCAATTTCATCAGAAATTTTTTGGAATCTTCTATTTGAATGCCAAATTGTCCGAATGCACGAACCGGAATAAATACGTTATATTTCGGGTCTTGCAATTGAATCGGAGTAGAGGTTCCCCATTTGATGTCCAATGAAAATATTTTGTTGATATACCATACTTCTGCACTGAACGGAGATTTGCCGCCGAACGGCAGATTTACCAATTTGTTTAATATAGGAATATTGGAGGTGTCCAGAGTATGCCGCCCTGCCTGAAACACATCGCACGCCTGACCGCCTTTGAATAAAATCGCCTCCTGCGATTCATTGACGATAAGCTGCGTCCATGTTCCGAGTTCGCTGTTTGGGTATTTCCAAGCAAATACATCAGGATTACCGTCGTATTTTACCACTTCAACAATAGCCATTGCATTCTCCCCTTTTTCGTGTTTTAAAAAGTATAGGTTTTGCAAAAATTATACTTTTGTCCCTACGGGAACAAAAAACGTAAAAAAAGCAAAAAACATGTAGACAAATCGGGAAAAAGATGGTAAAATTATATGCTGGAAAATGTATATAGTGTATAGGAAATGCTTGTGACAAAACCTATACCTAATAGAAAAGAAAAGGGGAGAATATTTTATGCAAAAAAGAAGTATTCCGGTATGTATCATCTTATCTATTATTACCTGCGGTATCTATGGTATCTATTGGTTTGTATGTATTACAAACGAAGCGAACACATTAGCGAACCGCGAAGGGGATACATCGGGCGGCGTTGCGTTCCTGCTTACACTTATCACCTGTAATATCTACGGTATTTACTGGGCATATAAGATGGGCGAAAAGCTGGAACAGGCAAGAACCAACCGCGGTATGCAGCCTGGCAACAGCGGCGTTGTTTATTTGATTCTGCAGCTGTTTATTCCGATTGTTGGTTATGCGCTGATGCAGAATGACGTTAATACTTTGATTGATGCGCAATAATATCGCTTGGAAAGCCAGACTTTTTGAAATGATGAAAAAAAGTGCCCTAATCTGTTTATGCGGATTAGGGTACGCTTTTGTCGTTCATGTAACAGGAATAGCGATTCCGTGTCCGTTACATGCTGTGACAGGACTATATTGTCCCAGCTGCGGCGTCACGCGAATGTGTATGGCATTGCTGCGGCTGGATTTACATGGCGCATGGCAGGCAAACGCCATGGTGCTATTGCTGCTGCCATGGCTTGCGGTAGTATTGTGCAGCCAGACGGTCCGCTATATCAAAACAGGGCGGCGAAATTTGACGCGTATGCAGAATATTATCATTTGGGGCTGTTGTGTACTATTGGTGATATTTGGCATTTTACGCAACATTCCCATGTTTGCCTTTTTGGCGCCACAGTGAAGAGACACCAAACAAAATAGACGGATTGCAAAAGATAATGTGCAGTCCGTTTTTTATGAGAAAAATCATTTGGTATAAAATAGTATACCATTTCGGTATTATTACAAAGGCAGGGTTAATTTTACACTATTATTACAAATTTATGATGGTGATATAACATCATAGAAAATCTTATTGACAAAACGAATAATTGCGGTAAAATATAATAGAATAAAATGTATTATTTAATCAGAATGGAGGCACATAATGATGAAACAGAAAAAAACGATAGCGACAGTATTATGTGCAGCGCTTCTCTCATCGATCATTGCAACGACGGGATTTGCGGCAGAACCGGAACAGGTTACGGCAACGGGGGCGATGGGAAGTATTAAAGCAACGCTGCGGTTTGACTATCCACAGTTACTGTCGAAAGTGAAGGAAAAAAATATCAACATCACGCTCTACAAAGACGGAACAGCTATGGGAGAAATCCCACTAAATGGCGAAGTAACAGGTGAATTAGGGGGCAAAACGCGTGTTACACAAAAAAATGTAGATGGTGTTGCAATCACAACGGAAGAAGAAATCGGATATTTAGACGTAGATATTAACGAACTTCCGCTGGGAAAATATAGTTTTGCATTTGAAGGCGATGGGTATACGCCATATAAAACACCAACAATTGCATTGCAAGATTATTCACAGCAAATTATACTCGGAACAGGAGACAAAACGTTTTCTGTCGGTGATGTGAATGGTGATAAAAAAGTAAATAATACAGACCGTGAGTTGGTTTCGAACGCGCTGGGCAAAACAGATGAACAAAGTTTGTCCCGCTATGATTTGAATGGCGACCAAAAAATTGACATCATTGATTTGGCGTATGTCAATCATCAGCTTGCAGCACAAGGCGACATTCAAATCTTTGATACCAATTTGATTGCGCAAAAGGTAGTGCAAACGGATAAAATTACCCAACAGGTAAACGTCACAGGCACAATCGGAGACATATTCTCAGAAAACAACGAAAAGGCGGTAACGCTGAAAGCCAAGGATGATGCTTCGGCGCTGTCTATTCCGATTGAATTTAATAAAGTGACTGAGATGGAACAAATTGAAGTAGTTTCTCCGGAGGGAAAAGGCGCGCTGACTGCAGGATTGGCGCAGGTTACATATGAGGATGAAAACGGGAAAGAAGTGACTGAAGAAATTCCGTTTGATTCGTCAGTACCGGAGGAAGTTGAACTGCTGAGTATGCAGGAAGGTACTTCAAGTGTTGTGATCTCTTTGGGAAAACGGGTAGCAGTCAAAAAGATTATCATTCATGTGAATAAAGTAGTGGGTATAGAAGGAGAGCCGACCTATGCGGTTGTACAGGAAGTAAAATTCCTGAAAGATATCGTTCCGGAAAATCCTGCGCTTCAGAATTTGAGTGTTAAAAACGTGAAAGCAACGCCCAAAAATGAAAGCGTGCAGTTAAAGTGGAGCGAATTCCCGAATATCACAGGATATACGGTGTATTATGGAACGCAGAGCGGTGTATATGATAAACAGCTTACGGTTGATACAAATACAGCGCTTATCAGTGGACTGAAGAATTTAACGACTTACTATTTCACTGTTACGCCAATCAGTCCCGGTTGGGAAGGTGCGCGTTCGGAGGTTATCAGCGCAATACCTATGCCGGATAAAGCGCCGTTGAAACCGGATATGGTCGTTGTAAAACCGATGGACGGAGCACTTGCCGTATCATGGAAAAAAACGGAGAACGCTACTTATCATAAGGTGTTCTATAAAGAAGCGGCAGCGGATAAATTTATCCAGTTTGGTGATAAATTTGAGACGACAAATGTTTCTATCGGCGGACTGACCAATGGAACAGAATATCTGCTTTATATTGTAGCCGGAAATGATATTGGTGAAGGACCAAAATCGGATTTGGCAACAGGTACGCCGGAAAAAATAGAAGTAAAAGCGCCCCAAATTCCGACGCTTCACCAGATTGACAAGGATAATATTGAAAAAATTGAAATGGCAAATCCCAACAACTATGATCGTAATGAATATCCCAATGGTTTTAATGTGCAGAATGTAGCGGACGGCGATTATGGTACACACTGGGCAGCGCGTGTATTCTGGGAAAGCAGCCAGTTTACTTTCACGTTTAAAGAAGCAAAAGAAATGAACTATATGGTGTATGTGCCGAGACTGGATGGAAATTACCGTAAGAGTCTGGAGAGATATTCCATCACGGTTTGGGATGAAGAGGGCAATCAAAAAACGGTTTCCAAACCGATTGCCATTAATTCTACTGTAACAGGATATATGATTCTGCCGTTTGAAAAAACAAAAGTGAAAAAACTGGCAGTATCTCTTGCGCAGTGGGCAGGCTCCCCGACAGGCGTAAGCCTTGCGGAAGCAGTGTTCTATGAATCCGATAATTTGGCGTCGGAAGTGCGCGGATTGTTTAAAAACGAAACTTATACAGAACTTTCCGATGAAGCGAAAGCAGATACAGCGGCAACGACGGCTAAGATTGAAGCATTGCGTGCTGAGGCAAACAATGCGGACGGATACTATGTGGATAAAGACGTTTTGCTTGACGAATTGAGTCTTGCAGAAGCGTTGCTTGCCGGCAACACCGATGCGCTTGGACGTGTGAAAGCGGGAATTGAATCCAGAAACGCCGGAAACGACGGCAAAAAATATGGACAGTCCGGCAGCGATTTGCAGCCGCTTGGCGTTGTGGCATATTCCACCGCTTATGCAGAAAAGAATAAATTTGCACAGCCCAAAGTAACCATATATGCACAGATTCCAGAGGGAGAAACGGTATATGTGGTTCCGACACAGTATTATGCGGAAGCAAATGCTTGGCAGGGCGGCGGTATTGCACTGCAGAACGGTAGAAATATTATTGAAATTCCACAAATGGGTTCGCAAACAACAGAACGCGGCGGCTCTCTCTATTTGAGATATTCCGGTGCGCATCCGGAGGATATTTCTCTGCAAATCAGACAGGGTGCAACGCCGATTCCGACACTGGAACTTGCAGATTGGTATCAAATAGATGAACAGACAAGACGGGCGCGTATTAATGCTTATGTTGCGGAACTGGAAACGCATGTAGCTGGTTTGAATAAGCAGAATATTTCTTTGAGAATTGCAAACTCCACTGAAATTTCCATGCCGAATGTATTGCTGTCTGTGGCAGCGGACAGAGTGTTGGCAGGTATTAAACCGACGGGGGCGGATAGTGCAAAAGCGGCAGAAACACTGTATAACAACGTTCTTGCATGGGAAGATATGATGCACATCGTGAATACCACACAAGGTATTGACAATACGCTGGGAAAAAGCGATATGGAAAGCCGGCAGAATATCCGTTATATGCGTATGTTCGCCAAAGCATTTATGTATGCGGCGGGCAACCACATCGGTATCGGATATGGTTCAGTAAGCGGTATGGCATGTGGGAAACCGATTTCCATGCTTGCACCGGATGCGACAGCAAACAACATTTTTGGATGGGGTATTGCTCACGAAATCGGACACAATATGGATAAACTCGGAAAAGCTGAGATTACCAATAATCTCTATTCACTGATGGCGCAAACCTATGATGGAAAACAAAACACATTGGCTTCCAGACTGGAAAAGAGTAATAAATATAAGGGTATCTATGATAAGGTATCTGTAGGACGCCCGGGCATGTCAAATGATGTGTTTGTGCAGCTTGGCATGTATTGGCAACTCCATCTTGCTTATGATAATGGTGAAAATCCGCTGGACTTCTACAACAGATTCTTTAAAGAATGGAAGACAGGCAGCATTACTGCGCCGACAAGTGATGAACGTTTTGCCTTGGTTGCAAGTAAGACAGCTAACAAGAATCTTACAGAATTCTTTGAACGTTGGGGAATGATTCTTAGTAGCGAGACAAAGACGGCGATGGCAGCATATCCTGAGGAAACAAGAAGCGTTCAATATCTGAACGATGAATCCAGACGCTATCGTTTAAGCGGCGGCGCGGCAGGCGCTGGTACAACCACAGCAACAGCATCGATAGATAGTGAAAATGAAAAACAGGTTAATTTGACCTTCCAGACTACAGCGGCAAGCGATTCTGTTCTGGGGTATGAAATTAGAAGAAACGGAACACCGATTGCATTTACAACGGAAGGCACTTATACGGATATTCTGGGTTCGGCAAACAACTTGGCATTTAGTTATAGCGTGCAGGCATTTGATATGCTGGGCAATAAAATCGGTGCGGCAGCAGACGCAGGACAGGTGCGGATTTCCTATGTGAAAACGATCGACAAAAACAGCTATACGCTGCAAAGAGATACGGACGGAACCATTCGTGTTGGTTTGCAGGAGCAGACGGCAGTTTCCGGTATCAAAGTGACGAATGCACCGACAGAAGGAGCATTTACCGTATCTGTAAAACGCGAAGATGATACGGAATTTACCGTAGCGAAAAACGGCAGCTTTGCGAAAAACGAAACACCTGATGCAGCATATTATGTAGCATATTTCAATAAACCCAAAGCAGCTTCGGACGACACGCGTATCTGGACCTATGACGCAAAAGAAATGACGCTGACAGGAATTCCTGAAAATGCAGAAGTTGAGTTTATCAGCTATGCAGGCGACAATATTGCATTTACCAGCGGTGCGGCAGTAGGACGTCTTAGTGCAGATTACCGGTATGGCGAAGCGGAAGACGAAGTGATTGCAGCAGGTACGCTGGTGATTACCGGAACATACCGCGGCGACCCGCTGTATAATACGATTCAAATCAACGGTAAATTCAGTTCAGTGAATTCTGAAACAGGGGAACAAACCATAGTAGAACGTGCGATTGATGGTTATGGCTTGCTGTTTGCAGAAGTGCCGGAAGATGGTGAAGTGAGCGATATCAGCGACGGTATCTTCCTCTTTGTGCCTGATGTGCAGAAGGAAGCGGAATTGCAGGGCGACGTGCATGACTGCTCAGCAGACAGTTTGCTGCCGGCACAAATTCAGGCGCAGCTTTATCGCACAGATACAGCAACCAGCACAGAAAGCAAACGTTTGACGAGTGACACGATTTGGATTGATTCGCCGTCTGGCGACGCAATGCCGGAAATTATACTGGAATGAGGTGAAAGCACATGAAATCCATTGCAACAAAGATAGTATCATTTGTCTGTGTGATTTGTATTGTGCTGGGGTGCGGCGTAGCAATCTACGCCGCTGACACCACACCGAAAATAGCAATCACATTAGATAACACAAAAAAGAACGCAACAATAAAACTGGAAAATGTCGGAATCATGATTTATTCAGCACAGATTACGTTAAAAGTCAGTGATTTGACAGCGGACTATACACTCGCGCCGGAGAACCGGAATGCTTATAGTAAAGTGAGAAAAGATACAGAAAACAATACGCTTGTGTTGTATATTGATTCTACTGAATTGATGGATGGCAGCAAGGAAATCAGCCTTGCAACGCTTCAGGCAGATAGAGAAATGAGTATCAGCAACAGGGCAGATTTGATTTTAATAGACCGTTCTATGGTCTCTGCGCCGTATAATAATGTAGTGGTAAATGTTTCTGCCGAATCAAGCAATACCAATAATCCATCACGTCCGGGCGGCAACACGAGCAGTGATAATCGTGGTACAACGGGCGTTGTTACCGTGCCGGTGACGCCGCCTTCGACGGCGCCGGACACAATCGGGGGATTTACAGATGTGGCGGATAATCACTGGGCAAAAGGGTCGATTGCATATGTGACCGTGAAAGGTCTGTTCAACGGTATGACAGAGACCACCTTTGCACCAGATACAGAAATGACCAGAGCAATGTATGTAGTAGTACTCAGTCGGTTTGGCACAAAGATAGACGCAAAATGGCAAATTCCGTGCGACAGTCCCAAGCAGTTTGACGATATTGCTGCGGGAGAATGGTATGCAGACGCGGTAGCGTGGGCAGGCGGCGCCGGATTGGTGAACGGTATGGGCAACAATATGTTTGAACCGGCTAGACCGATTACAAGAGAGCAGCTTGCAGTGATGACGGTTAATTTTGCACGGCTGTGCGGCGCACAGCTGCCGTCTAACGTAGAAGCGGTGACATTCGCGGATAACGATAAAATTCAGAGCTATGCGGCGGACGCAGTGCGTGCAGCGCAGCAGGCAGGACTGATAAACGGACGGACAGACGGAACGTTTGCGCCGCAGGATACGGCAACACGCGCAGAAGTTGCGGCAATTTTACACCGTTTTGTGACATTGGTAAAATAAAACAAAAAAGTAAAAAGTGCAGATATCAAACAGACGTCTGCACTTTTTCTATTGGAAAGTTCGCAATACCAAAAAAGTACATTCGCGATACTATTTAAGAAATGGGAGAAATACGCCTTATGAATTTAGAATCATGGTATGTCAAAAAGTTGGTTGACAAAGGAACGGTAGTCATAACAAAACCGACCGAGCATACGCCGTCGCGGGCGGCGGTTGATGGGGCGGTATTGGGAAATGGCGATATGGGAGCGGTCGTCAGAACGGAGGACGATGGGTTTACATTTTTGTTAGGCAAAAACGATTTTTGGCGGCAGCCACAGTTATATGAAACAGCGCAGCAGCGGAGAGAGCGGCTTTTAAAGGAAACCTGCCGCCGCACCGGCGGACGAATCATTCCGGTAGGGTGGCTGCGGCTGCGAGTTGACGGTCTGCATCAGACAGCATTTCATATAGAACAAAATATCTATGATGCACAGGTGACAATGCAGGTAGATTGGAACGGCGGCTCTCTGTATTGGCGTGCATGGATATGCGCCGTGCAAAATACATTAGCAGTTGAAATAGAAAACCGTTCCGAAGCGGAGGCGGCGTTTGATTTCAGTATCATGCCGGGCGAGTATAACATTGGCGAAGTGTCCGGATATGATGATGGATATACACAAGAAGCAGTGTGGTTCACTTATGGCGCGGAACCATATCGCGTACAGGGGAAACGGATTGTCACTGCGGTGGCGGCAACGGATACGGGTACCGAATATTGTAAGGAGCGGCTGGCGCGAAAAGGCGGACTGTTTACCGTGGCGGCAAACGGAAAAGCAAAATTGATGCTGACGCTGCTGAGTGACTTGGATGCAGAAAACAGAACTGAAGCGGCGTTTGCGCTGAATCGACAGGCGATACATAACACAGAAGCGTTACGGCAGGCGCATAAGCGGTGGTGGCAGGCATTCTGGGAAAAAAGCGTGGTGGAAACCGGCGATGAAATTTTGGATTCCTATTATTATTCATCTCTATACTGGCTGGGCTGCTGTACCGGCGAAGGGAAAGTGCCGCCGGCGCTATATGGTTGCTGGACAACAAGTGACCTTGCCAATTGGTCGGGCGCCTATACGCTCAATTATAATTACCAAAGTCCGTTTTTTTGCCTGTATACCTCAAACCGGCAGGAACTCATTTCTTCTTATATAGACCCGCTGTTGGACATTATACCAATCGGAGAAATGTATGCAAAAGAGAAGTTTAAAAGAAACGGAATTTGCTTGCCGGTGGAAATCGGACCGTTTGGAACGGTGTGTTCAGGTCTGTTTCACCATCAAAAAACCAATGCGGCATATTGCTGTGTGAACATTTTTATGCACTTTTTCTCAACCTATGACTTGGAATGGGGAAGACGCGCATATCCTTTTGTAAAAAAGACGGCGGCGTTTTGGGAGGAAGATTTGGTGTATGAAAACGGCGTATATAACGTTGTGAACGATGCGGCGCACGAGGAAGTTGTGTCGGAAGGGGAACGGAATAATATTCATGCGCTTGGTCTGGTGAAAATGCTGTTTGACGGCATTTTAAAAATGAGCAGAGAACTCGAAACAGACAAAGAACGGCGGGCAAAATGGCAAGACATAGCAGAACATTTGCCGGCGTTTCCGCATTATGTCCGTAATGGACAAAAGGTATTTAAGTATAATGAAGACAGTTATGCGTGGCGTGAAGCAAACGGTACGCCGGTGAAATTTATCTATCCGTTCGGTTGTGTGGGGCTGGATGCGGATACGGAAACACTGGAAATGGCACGCAATACCTTGGAGCAAAAAGAAAATTTGTTTTTCCAGCCCAACGCTTATTGTGAATATGCGCAAATGCGTGCGCGGGTGAATTGTGACCCCAAAAAGACATATGAAAAGATGAAAGAAGGGTGTTTGAATCTCAGTTACCCGAACCGCTACATGATTGCACATGGCGGAGGAATTGAGGATTTCAGCGCCATTCCGGGCGGCATCAATGAGATGATGATGCAAAGCCATGAGGAGGTCATTCGCGTTTTTCCGTCTTGGCCCAGCGGAAAAAATGCAAAGTTTTTCCATTTGCGTGCATACGGCGCTTTTTTAGTGTCGGCGGAAATGAAAAATGACGAAGTGCAATGGATAGAAATTATCAGTGAGCGGGGGAGAACGCTGACAATACAACTTCCGTGGGAAGCGGATATATACAGAAACGGCGTGCAAGAAAAAAACGGTGTGCAGGGCAGGATTATGTTGGAAACCGGCGTGGGTGATTTATTGGTATTTCAAAAGGCAGGAACGGGAACAGAACCATTCACAAAGAGATAAAATGCAAACATAAAAGAAAGGGGGAACCGAAATGGCGTCCAGTAAAGAATATTTGAATTTTATAGTGGAACAATTATCAGAATTAGACGAAATTGCATATAGAGCCATGATGGGCGAATATATCATCTACTATCGCGGAAAAATTGCAGGCGGTATTTACGACGACCGGTTATTGCTAAAACCGACGCAAGCAGCAGCAAATCTTCTGCCACATGCACCCTATGAAGCACCATATCAGGGTGCAAAGGAAATGCTGCTGGTGGAGGAAGTGGATAACAAGACATTTTTAACAAAATTGTTTGAAGCGATGTATGACGAACTACCTCTGCCAAAACCGAAGAAAAAGAAAAAAGCATAAGCAAAGGAGAGTCGAACCCCATGCGGTTCGACTCTCCTTTGCTTAAAGTAAGATTTGCAAGAAAAAGGTCTGCTTTTTGCATAAAAGAAAAGATTTTTTCATAAAATAGAAGAAAAATGCAAATAAATGACTTGACAAACAAAAGAAATTGCAATATAATAAGTAAAAAGAAAATTTCCGAAAAGACTGTGAACGGAAGAGTAGGCTGCAATGGTAGTTTCAGAGAGCCGCCGGAGGGTGGGAAGGCGGTACGGATTTGCAGAGGAAGAACCTCCGGGAGTCGCTGACCCAAAGACTTGTGCTCGAGTAGGCTCAGCCGCGTTTGGCGCGTTACAGCCAAGGGATATCGCCGGATGGAAACAGAAAGCCGTATCCTGACAGGAAGTGGGCTTGCAATGGCGCAGGTCAAAATGGGTGGTACCACGGAAAGAATAGAAAGTGAAGCTTTTCGTCCCAATGGAGGGATGAAAGGCTTTTTTTTATCCCTAAAAAAGACAGGAGGGTGCTGGAATGAAAAAAACAGAATATTGTGGATTGTTCTCTAAACATCATATCGGACAAACGCACACCGTGATGGGGTGGGTGCAGAATAAACGGGACATGGGCGGCGTGATTTTTATTGACTTGCGCGATAGGGAAGGCATTTTACAGGTGGTGTGCAATCTTGCCTATCTGCCGGAAGAAATGTTCCACAGCGCAGAACGGGTGCGGACGGAGTCGGTGTTGTGTGTCAGCGGCGAAATTTACCACCGCGATGAGGAAACCTATAATTCGGCGCTTGCAACCGGAGAGGTGGAACTGCGTGCGAATACGCTGGAAATTTTGTCGGAAGCAGACCCGCTGCCGTTTGAAATTGAAGACCGCACGGCGGTGCGCGAGGACTTGCGGCTAAAATATCGGTTTTTGGATTTGCGCCGTCCCGCCATGCTGGAGCATTTGAAATTCCGTCATAAGCTGACGAGAACCGTCAGCAACTAGTTGGACGAAAAAG